>JBGSMO010000202.1:0-5817 GCA_041740115.1 Pirellulales bacterium | reverse complement strand
GCGGTGGCGCCGTGGCGCGGGGCGTCGGCCGACGCGCGCAAGTCGCAGCACGCGCTGCTCGACGCTTTTCTCGCGCAAGCGAAGCTCGATTGGGAAACTCCGCTCGAAGCGTGGCCGGCGAAGGCCCGTGAGCAACTGTTAAACGGCGACGGCAGCAAGTTCCCAGGGTTGCTGGCCAATTTCGAAATGGACTACGCCGCAGCGAAGAACGACGCGGCGCTCAGCAGGCTTGCTGAATTTCGCGGCCCCGTCGTGTGCGCCGAGTGCGGCGGTTCGCGATTGCGGCCCGAGGCCCGTTCCTGCCGGCTGGGCGGGCTGGCGATTCACGAGATCACCGGCCTGCCAATCGATCAAGCGCTGCGGTTCTTCCGCGAACTAAAATTCCCGCCCACGATGCAGCTGGTGGGCGAGCCGCTCACTGCGGAGATCGCGCGGCGACTCGACTTCCTCGCCGAAGTGGGCGTCGAGTATCTCACGCTCAATCGTGCCGCCGACTCGCTCAGCGGCGGTGAGATGCAGCGCGTGCGGCTGGCGACCGGCATCGGCTCGGGCCTGGTGGGCGTACTCTACATTCTCGATGAGCCGTCGATCGGGCTTCATCCTCGCGACAACGCGAGGCTGATCGAATCGCTCCGCAAGCTGCAACAGCAGGGGAACACCGTGCTGGTAGTCGAGCATGACGAAGCGGTGATCCGCGCGGCCGATTGGCTGATCGACGTCGGCCCCGGCGCCGGCGACCGGGGCGGGACGATCGTCGCCGAGGGGACGCCGGCGGAAGTGGCGGCGAACCCCGACTCGATCACCGGCGGCTATCTCTCCGGCCGGCTGCGGATCGAACCGCCGGCGCAGCGCCGCAAGCCGGCGAAGACACGGATGCTGGAACTCGAAGGGGCGACGCTCCACAACCTGAAGAACGTCGACGTGCAGATTCCGCTGGGGCTGCTGACCTGCGTCACGGGCGTCAGCGGGTCGGGGAAGAGCTCGCTGATCATCGACACGCTTGGCGCGGCGCTGGCCCGCAAGCTCAATGGTGCGATGACGCGCCCCGGGCCGTATCGTGCGCTTCGCGGCGTCGCGAAACTGGAGCGGCTGATCCATGTCGATCAATCCCCCATCGGCCGCACACCGCGTTCGAACCCTGCCACGTTCACTGGCATGTGGGACGAAATCCGCCGCGTGTTTGCCGAGACGAAGCATGCCAAGCAGCATGGCTACAAGATCGGCCGCTTCAGCTTCAACACGAAAGGCGGGCGCTGCGAGCATTGCCAGGGTCAAGGCGTCGAGCGAATCGAGATGCGATTCCTCCCTGACCTGTTCGTCACCTGCCCTGTTTGCCATGGCCGGCAGTTCAATCGGCAAACGCTCGCCGTGCGCTACCGCGATCGGTCGATCGCCGACGTGCTCGCGATGCCGATTGACGAAGCGGTGGCGTTTTTTGAGAACCATCCGAGCATCCACCGGATGTTGACGAGTCTGGTCGACGTGGGGCTCGGCTATCTCACGCTCGGTCAGCGCAGCACGACGCTTTCCGGCGGAGAAGCGCAGCGGATCAAGCTGGCTGCTGAACTGGGGCGACCCTCCGGCGGGCCGACGCTCTATATTCTTGATGAGCCGACGACTGGCCTGCACACCGACGACGTGGGCCGATTACTTCGAGTGCTGCAGCAATTGGTAGAACTGGGCCATACGGTGCTCGTGATCGAGCACCATCTGGAAATGATCAAGTGCGCGGACTGGGTGATCGACCTGGGGCCGGATGGGGGCGGCGCAGGCGGCGAGATCGTCGTTGCCGGAACGCCTGACGACGTCGCGGCGTGCGATGCGAGTCATACGGGACGGTGGCTGCGGGATGGATAGTCTGTCATCGCTAACGCCGCCTCGCCGTCGAAGTCCCCTGCAAGGATTCGGCAAGCGATTACGCATTTTTCTTCACATTTTCGCTATTTGCGGAGTGACAAGTCTGCATCTTTTGGGCCGCTGGCGCCGAAGATTGCAAAATTTGTTGAACTCCTCCGGCCGATCCCCTAGGCTATTGTCAGTCGCGCACGCGAGTGGCCCGCGACGTTGCTTCTTGTCAGGGGCTTTATTTCTTTTTTCATCTGGAGAGGTGCGCTAATGATTCGACTTCACAATTTCGTTTGGCTTGCGGCCTTGGCCGCGGCGCTGGTTGCGCCAGCCGCATTGGCGGCGAGTTTGTCGCTGAGCATGAATCTCACGTTCAATACGCCGGGCAACCCTCTGTCTGGGGGGATTTGGAAGGTGGTCGGCAAGGCTGACGAACGGGGCCTCGCTGGCGTGGCGATGAGGCTCGATAACATCAACTTCAATGCCTCTGGGTTTCTGGCGCCGGCAGGATTTGAAGTACGGCAGTTCGCAACCATCCCAGCTGGCGGAACCATCATTGAAATCGTCGAAGGAGACGATCTTTCTTCCAAGACGCTCGATGTGGGCATCATCGGCGGACCTGTTCCGTCCAGCTACGTTGACGCCCTGGGGCTGGCTCCGATTATGGGGAATCCCAACCTTGGATCGTTCACTGGCGGCGTCGAGTTGGCGACTGGCACCTTCAACGCCGGCGTCGTGCCGACGTGGGTCTCGGCGCAGGCCAACGTCTTCTCCTCGGCCGGCGGCCAGCCGGCGATTACTGCAAGCGTTCAGCAGACGGTGCGGGCGGTCATTCCGGAACCGGCTACGCTTGGTTTGGCGGGCGTGGCGCTGATCGGTTTGATTGCCGCTTCGCGCCGCTCGGCAAACTGAGCTTGGAAATACTCGAAGCGGATTCGAGCGTCGATAGATAGCATCATCACGGCGGCGTCGGCGATGGCTGACGTCGCCGTCTTTCACCAGCGGGTGGCCTCGGTTCTCCGAACCGAGGACGCAGCCAAGAAGCTTTTGATCACAGGTGAGCCAACTCTATTGCTTCTTGCGGCTGCGCCGCTCAGGTTCAAGAACCTGAGCTACCCAGTATCCGGCTACACCCGCTCAAAAATCGTCGCGATTCCCTGCCCGATGCCGATGCACATCGTCGCCAGGCCGAACTGGGCGTCGCGGGCGATCATCGTGTGGATGAGCGTCGTCGCGATGCGGGCGCCGCTCGCGCCGAGCGGGTGGCCGATGGCGATGGCGCCGCCGCGGACGTTGACTTTTGCAGGGTCGAGTTCGAGCATCTGCATGCAGGCGAGGGCCTGGGCGGCGAACGCCTCGTTGAGTTCGACGAAGTCGACGTCGGCGAGCTTGAGGCCGGCCCGCTTCAGCGCGAGCTTCGTCGCTGGAACAGGGCCAGTACCCATGACGCTTGGGTCGACGCCGGCGACGGCGGTGGCGCGGACTTTTACGAGCGGCGTCAGGCCGAGTTCCTTGGCCCGCACGTCGCTCATCAGCAGTAGCGCCGCCGCTCCGTCGTTCAGCGGCGAGCTGTTGCCGGCGGTGACGGTGCCGATCTTCGGCATGAACGCCTGCGGGAGCGCGGCGAGCGCCTCAAGCGTCGTATCGCGGCGGATGCACTGATCCTCACGGATGAGCGTCCGGGCGCCGGCTTCGTCGCGGCCCCAGATGGGGATGATTTCCTTAACGAACTCACCCGCGTCGGTCGCGGCCGCCGCCTTCTGGTGGCTGGCCAGCGCGAACTCGTCTTGCGCCTCGCGGCCGATGCCTTGCGTCTGGGCGAGGAACTCGGCCGTGAAGCCCATGTGGAGGGCGCCTCGGCTCGTGCCGCGGAAGAGCTTGGGGTTGAAGTCGACGCCAGCGTCCATCGGGATGTGGTGCATGTGCTCCAGGCCGCCGACGATCTGCACATCCTCGGCGCCGGCCGAGACGGCGTGAGCGGCTTGGTTGAGCGCCTGCAAACTGCTGCCGCAGAGGCGGTTCACCGTGGCGCCGCCGACGCTGCTCGGCAAGCCGGCGAGCAAGGCGACGATCCGGCCAACATTAAAACCCTGTTCCTTTTGCTGCTGCGTGTTGCCGAGAACGACGTCTTCGATCGCGGCGGGATCGACGCCGGTGCGCTCGACGATGGCGCGAACGACCGCGGCGGCGAGATCGTCGGAGCGAACGTCGCGAAAGACGCCGCGCTCCGCATGGGCCCGCCCAATCGGCGTCCGGCAGCAGTCAACGATCACTGGAGTTTTCATGGCGTAGGCATTTCTCGTTGATTGCCTTCTCCCCTTTCGCTTCTTTCGTGGTTCAAAAGCATTTAACCACGAAAAGGACGAAAGGTACGAAAAGGGAGGAAGGCAGAATGTCGTGAGCTTGAATGAGGCCGTGACCTAAACGTCGTAAAACTTCTTGCCCGACTTGGCGGTTTCGAGGAGGAGTTTGGTTGGCGCAAAGCGTGCGCCGAGCGACTCATACGTTTTGAGCTTTTCGACGATCGCCTTGGCGCCGAGGGTATCGGCCCAGAAGAACAGCCCGCCGCGGAACGGGGGGAAGCCGATGCCGTAGATCAGCGCGAGGTCGACGTCGCGGACGTTCGCGGCGACGCCGTCTTCGAGGAGCCGCGTCGCTTCGAGCAACATCGGCAGCAGCAGGCGGTCGGCCAGTTCCTCGGGCGAGAATTTCTGTTCGCCGCGACGGTGGGCGTCGATGACAGCGGCCGCTTCGGGGCTCTCGGAGCCGTGATCGTTGCGCTTGCCGGAGTAGTTGAAGAACCCGCCGCCGCGCTTCTTGCCGATGCGGCCCGCTTCGACCATCGCCGGGAGGATCGCTGACGGGACGACGCGATCGGGGAACGCGGCCCGCATGACGCCGCCGGCGTGGAGGGCGACATCGAGGCCGACGGTGTCGTAGAGCGTGATCGGCCCCATAGGCATGCCGAAGGCGGTGGCCGCGCGGTCGACCGATTTGATCGACGCCCCCTCTTCAAGCAGCAGCAGTGCCTCGTTCATGTACGGGAGCAGCACGCGGTTCACCAGGAAGCCGGGGCCGTCGTTGACGATGATTGGCGACTTGCCGATCCGCCGTGCGTATGCCGTGGCGGTGGCAATCGTGTCATCGCTGGTCGCGCGACCGCGGATCACTTCGACCAGCGGCATCATGCGCACCGGGTTGAAGAAGTGGAGGCCGCAGAACTGCTCAGGGCGCGCGAGCCCGCCGGCGAGTTCGCTGATCGGAATCGTCGAGGTGTTCGAGCAGAGAACGGCGTGGGCGGGGAGCTTTTTCTCCAAGCGGGCGTAGAGCTCGCGCTTGGCCTCGGCGTTCTCGTAGATCGCTTCAACGACGAGATCCGCGGAGGAGAGTTCGGCGTCGCTGACGGTGCCGTTGATCAGCGGCGAGAGGGCCAGGGCCTTCGTCACGTCGGGCCCCTTCGTTTGCTTGTTGAAGCTGGCTTCGGTGAGAACGCCCTGCACGCCGCGGCCGACGGCTTCGTGGGAGACGTCGCCGAGCGCAACGGGAATGCCCCGCTTGATGTTCGCCGCCGCGATTCCCTGCCCCATAATGCCGGCGCCGATGACGCTGACCGAACGGATGTCGCGCGGCGTTCCCTTGCCGGCGCCGACCTTTTTGTTGAGGTCGCGTAGGAAGAAGACGTTGAGCAACGCACGATTGACCGGCGAGCCGAAGAGCGCCGGAAAGCCTTCGGCCTCCATCTGGCAGGCGGTTTCGACGTCGACGCCGGCGGAGCCCAGCATCACTTCCAAGGCGGCGAGCGGAGCCGGGTAGTGTCCCTTGGTTTGGCCCTGGATGTAGGCGCTCGCCGTGGCGCCGAGGAAGCCGAGCTCGGTCTCGCTGATGTTGATCGGGCCGTACCAGCGGCAGCGGTCTTCGAGGTACAGCTTGCTCTGCTGCTCGGCGCGGGCGAGTCGAATCGCCGCGTCGAGC
>JBGSMO010000198.1:0-9032 GCA_041740115.1 Pirellulales bacterium | reverse complement strand
CCAGCGTCACGTTCGAACCCGGCGCCCACACCGCGTGGCATACGCACCCGCTGGGCCAAACGCTCATCGTTACCGCGGGCTGCGGCTGGGCCCAGCGCTGGGACGGCCCCGTCGAAGAAATCCGTCCCGGCGACGTGATCTGGTTCCCACCCGGCGAAAAGCACTGGCACGGCGCCGCCGCGTTGACGGCCGTCACGCACATCGCCATCCAAGAAAAGCTCGACGGCAAAGCCGTCGACTGGCTCGAACACGTCGGCGAAGAGCAATATCGAGTCGGAGTGACTCCCGCCTCCTCTTCATTGGGGCTCTCGTCGGTCTCGAAATTCTCGTCCTCGCTCCGGCGTGGAGTTCTCGATCTAGCCTCGGCTCCTAACGTCCCTGAAGGAGGGGAAAAACAGGAAGCCACCCACGCCGAAAATTGCTGATCACGCAGCCTCCACGTGGACAAATCGTCGGCCCAATGGGTATGCTATAAAAGTCCACTAGCTTTTCTCGATCAATCACGGGCCTGCTTTCGGCGGCGGTTTTCGATTAACGCAAACGTAGCGCGGCGGCCATCAAGGCGCCTGAAGCGCTCCGTTCGCCCAATGATGTTCTCGTAGCGGCGCGAGCATTCGCTGGAGGATTCATGCAAGCTGGGAGTCTACTAAAGCGTCGCGTGCGCGGCTTCACGCTAGTCGAACTCTTGGTGGTGATCGCGATCATTGGCGTGTTGGTGGCGCTTCTCCTACCGGCCGTCCAAGCCGCGCGTGAGGCAGCTCGACGCAGCCAATGCCAAAGCAGCTTGCGTCAGTTGGCGCTCGGTTGCCTGAACTATGAGTCCTCGAAAGGTTCGCTCCCCTCCGGCGGCGTCACCGACGGCGATGTCGGCGTGCGCAGCGGCGCCGGCTGGTCGATTTTCATTCTCCCCTTCACCGAGCAACAGGCCCTCTACAGTAGGTACGATTTCGACGAGCCGAACGAGTCGCTCGTCGACGCCGATAGCGACGGCAAGGTGAACGCGGCCGTGCGCGAGGCTAACCCGATCGTCTTCGATTGCCCCAGTGACGAGGAAACTGATCTGAACGACAACCCCGCCTCGGGTCCAGGGGCGGCAGTCAAGTACAATCGAGGTTCTTATCGTGGCAACGCCGGACTCTGCACCGTCGAATCATCGTCGTTTTGGGACAGCTCGGCCGAGCAAACCGAGCAGTACTCTCATCAACGCGGTCCCTTGCCCGGGACCGGTAAAATGATGATCAATCCCTGGGTTCCCGCCCCCAAGCTCAAGCCGAATCCTCCCTGGTCGCTCACGTCGCCAGTCCGACTGGCGGAAATCAGCGACGGAACCTCGAACACCATGCTCCTGGGCGAGAAAGCCCACTTGGGTCTTCTTCCCGAGTCGCGCCGTCGCCGCACATTCTGGGCGTACACCTACACCTCGTACCAACGGTCGGTCACCTTCTTGCAGACGCGGTCGATCATCGCCGACTACGACCGCTGCCTGCAGATTGCCGGCGCATTCGGCGACAATCCGTGCAAGCGTTCGTGGGGCAGTCTGCACCCTGCGGGACTCAGCATCGCCAAGTGCGACGGCGCGGTGCAGTTTGTTTCAGACTCCGTCGATATTTTCCTCTTCGGCGCTCTGTCGACGATTGCCGGCGACGAGACGGCGACGCTTGAGTGATCGATCGCCCGGTGCGCGAAGAGTCTAGCTTACCACTGCAGGAATCTACGGAAGCGGAAAGCATGACGATTCCACCTCGACGCCCTAAAACTTGGCGCCTCGTCTACGCAGCGCTCAACGGACTGTTGCTGGCGTGCACGGGATGCGGCGGCGCGGCAGACGTGGCGCCCGTGTCAGGGGTCGTCCTCTACGGCGATCAACCCCTGGCAGGCGCCGGCATTACCACGCAGCCCATCGCTCAAGGGACGGAGAATCCCGGCTCTGGCTCCTTCGGCAAGACCGACGAGCAGGGACGCTTTACTCTTGAGCTCGTGACCCCCGCCATTCCCGGCGCGATCATCGGCGAACATCGCGTGATGATCACCCCTCCTGAAACGAGCGCAGCGCAGGCCGCTCCCGCGACCAAAATGATCGACGGCGTCGAGGTCTTCATCGACGACCCGCAAACCCGTCGTGCCAATCCAGCAGGCGGCAAGTGGCCCGCATCGTTCTCCGATGGTTCGTTGCGCCTCGTCGTTCCGCCCGCAGGCGTCACGGACGCTAAGATTGGCATTCCACGCTAGGTCCAGCGGTACGTGCCAGCCGCGATCAGTTCCGCCGGCCCGTTCGCCCGCAGTCTCCTCACCCTCGCCGCTTCACCATCGCCTCCACCCACACCGGCACATACGGCGGCGTGCATCCCTTGGAAACTGGCCAATCGCGGTATAGCCCGATCTTCTCGCCAATGGCGACGGCCCGCTGGCGGTGTTTGGCATGATGAATGCCAATCGCCCCCAGCGTATTGTTCATCGTCCACTGCACCTCCGGCTTCGCCTTCGGCATCTCTTTTTCGATGCGATCGAGCAGCGCCGCGAGGTCAAGGTCGTCAGCCCCCTTGTTGATTAGGCTGGCAGTGATGTTCCACCCCGCGCGGGCGGCCCAGCGATCCTTTGCCTTCATCCATTTCTCGCGCAGCGCCTCCTTTTCGGGATGCTCGGCGACGACGTAAGCGTTCAGCCAATCCGCAACCTGCGCGCAGGTCGTCGAGCGCGTCAAGGCATCGAGTTCGTCAGCCGAGAGCGACTTCGGCTTGATGATGAGCGTCGCGAGAAGCTGTGCTTCAACGTTGCCGGTTTCCCAAAGCTTGAGCGCAAGTTCGTGATCGGTCTTGATCTTCTTGGCCACTGCGCGGATGTCGCCCAGCTTCACGCCGAACTGGTTTTCGGGCGCGCCCGCCTTCGCGTTGTGAGCGCGACGCGCGTCATCGCCGAGGGATTGAAGCTGCGCAAGAATTTCTTTAACCGTCATGCCGACGATTATAGGCGGCCCTCGGCACGCCAGCCATGATCGTTGTTTCCGCTGAATCTATGATATCGATTGCATGGTAAGGGCAGCGCTACGTCCGCATCGCCACCCTCGGCGTTCCGCGCCGGCGTCGCATTTTGCCGCAACGGCAACCGCGCTACCTGGTCGGTTTGGACGATGCCAGTAACTACGTCTCCGCATCGCTTCTATTCGCGAACGCTTTGTGCAAATCCCGCAATCAATCGCAAGAATGTTTCTCGCGCTCTGGCACGGCAATTGCTCAATTCCGGCGTCATCCTCCGCCACACCACCAATAGGCATTATGAACTCAACGCCTCCACTCGATCCGCCGCCGCTCAGCACCGGCATTTCCGGCATGGACGACATCCTTCGCGGCGGATTTCCCCGTGACTGCGTCTATTTAGTCGCGGGCACGCCTGGCACGGGAAAGACCACCTTGGCTCTCCAGTTCCTGCTTGACGGAGTGCGCGAAGGCGAGTCTTGCCTCTACGTCACTCTCTCCGAAACTCGCCGCGAGATTGAAAAGGTCGCGCGCAGTCATGGTTGGGACCTCTCTGGCCTGAACATCTGCGAATTGATCCCGACCGAAGGCAATCTCTCCGCCGACGCCCAGTTGACGGTCTTCAATCCTTCTGAGTTCGAACTCGGCGAGACGACCGAAGCGATGATCGCCGAAGTCCAGCGATGCTCGCCCCAGCGCGTCGTTCTCGACTCGCTATCGGAACTTCGCCTGGTCGCGCAGAACCCTCTTCGTTACCGCCGCCAGATCCTGGCGCTCAAGCAATATTTTGCCGGTCGCGATTGCACCGTGTTGATGCTCGACGACTGCACCGCCTCCGCCGCGGACGATCAACTGGAAAGCATCGCCCATGGCGTCATTTCGCTGGAGCACCTCGCCAGCCAGTATGGCGCCGAACGCCGGCGGCTGCGCGTCGTTAAGTTGCGCGGCGTGGCGTTCCGCGGCGGGTACCACGACTTTACGATTCGCAAAGGGGGACTCGACGTCTTCCCGCGCTTGATCGCCTCCGAACATCGCAATGAATTCGTTGACCGCGAATTGACCAGCGGAATCCCAGGCCTCGACGCACTCCTCTGCGGCGGACTTTCAGCCGGCACCAGCACGCTGATGATCGGCCCCGCCGGCACCGGGAAGTCAACCATCTCCACGATGTTCTGCAAGTCGGCGGCGGCCCGCGGCGAACGCGCGGTGATGTTCGTCTTCGACGAAAACATCGGCACCTTTCGGTCGCGCTCGCGAAAGCTCAACATGGGCATCGAGCCGTTCATGGCCGACGATATGCTTTCGGTGAAGCAAGTCGATCCGGCTGAATTGTCGACGGGGGAGTTTTACACGATCGTTCGCCGCGCCGTTGAGGGGCACGGCGGCAGCGCCCCCGCGAAGGTTGTCGTCATCGATAGCCTCAACGGCTATCTGAACGCCATGCCCGAGGAGAAATTCCTCACCGCCCAGCTTCACGAGTTGCTCGCCTATCTGGGCCAGAACGGCGTCGTCACCATCATGACGGTCACGCAGTCTGGCATGATCGGGGCGATGCACTCTCCCATCGACACGACCTACCTGGCGGACAACGTTATATTGTTTCGTTTTTTCGAAGCTCTCGGCCAGGTCCGTCGCGCCGTCTCCGTCGTCAAGAAGCGCAGCGGCAAGCACGAGCTCACTATTCGCGAACTAGAGATCCATGAGCAAGGAGTTCACATCGGCGAACCGCTCGCCGACTTCCAAGGCATCCTCACCGGCGTCCCCACATTCATCGGCAAGCGATCGGACCTCCTCAAGAAAGACGCCGATGGCCAATAAAAAGCCGGCCCACGAATCTCGCGTTTTACTCTTGCCGCCGACGCGACGCGATGCAGACGCCATCGGGAAACTGCTGAGCAGCGCCCGCATCGAATGCGCGACGTGCTTCTCGGTCGCCAACCTATGCGCCGTGCTCAGCGACGGCGCCGCCGCGGTCGTCGTCTCCGAGGAATCGCTCACCGGCGACGATGGCTCGCTTGCCGAATGCTTGGCCGCCCAGCCCGTCTGGAGCGATTTGCCCGTCATCGTCCTCTCCCGCGCCGGCGCCGAGTCGATGTCGCTCGGCCGCATCGTCAAATCTCTCGGCAACGTCAGCGTTCTCGAGCGCCCCGTACGCGTCTCGACGTTCCTCAGCGTGGTCAACACGGCGCTCCGCGCCCGCGATCGGCAGTACCAGGTTCGCGATCACCTGATCCGTCTTGACCAAATCGCCGCCGAACTGCGCGAAAGCCGCGAGCAGCAAGAGCTGGTCGTCCACGGCGCCAACGTCGGCGTCTGGACCTGCCCGCTGCCGTTCGACCGTCTCTTGTGGGACGACGCCGTCAAATCCCATTTCCATCTTCCGTCCGACGCCGAGGTGACGATCGACCTCTTCTACGATCGACTCCATCCCGACGATCGCGAGCGCACGCGGCAAGCCATCGAAGCGAGCATCGCGAGCCGCACTCCGTTCGACATCGACTACCGCACTGTGTCGCCTGACGGCAAGTCGACGAAGTGGATTCGCGCCATGGGACGCGGCTTCTACGACGAGGGGGGAACGCCCATCCGCTTTGACGGCATCACGATCGACGTCACTGATCGCAAATTGGTCGAACTCGATCGCGAGCGACTGCTGGAGTCGGAGCGCGCCGCCCGCACTGAGCTCGAGCGGGCGAACCAAATGAAGGACGAGTTTCTCGCCACCCTCTCGCACGAGCTCCGCAATCCTCTCAACGCCATCCTTGGCTGGGCGCAGATCCTCGGCAGCGATCAGCTCTCGCCGGCGGAAACAGCGGAAGGGATCGAGGTGATCGAGCGCAACGCCCGGGCTCAGGCGCAAATCATCGAAGATCTTCTCGACATGAGCCGCATCATCTCCGGCAAGATTCGGCTCGACGTCCAGCGCGTCGATCTGGCCGCCGTGGTCCGCGCCGCCATCGAAACGATCAAGCCCGCCGCCGACGCCAAAGGCATCCGCCTACGCGCCGCCCTCGATCCCATGGCGACCCCCGTCTCCGGCGATCCGAACCGCTTGCAGCAAGTCTTTTGGAACTTGCTCAGCAACGCCGTCAAGTTCACCCCGCGCGGAGGCGCGGCGCAAATCTTGCTGGAGCGCGTCAATTCCCAACTCGAGGTCAGCGTCATCGACAGCGGCGAAGGGATCGACCCGCGATTCCTGCCCCACGTCTTCGATCGTTTCCGTCAGGCCGACGCGACGACCACCCGCTCTCACGGCGGATTGGGCCTCGGCCTCGCCATCGTCCGACAACTCGTCGAACTTCACGGCGGCGTCGTCCGCGCGAAAAGCGCCGGGCGCGGCCAAGGCGCTACCTTCATCGTGCAACTTCCTCTCACGCCCATCGTGCCCGACAGAGAAAGGCCGAAGCAGCGCCATCCCGCCTCGAACGTCGTTCCCGCGCCCTTTGAAGCGTGCGCCGAGATTGCCGGCGTCACCGTCGTCGTCGTCGACGACGAGCCCGACGCCCGCAAGCTCCTCCGTCGCCTGCTCGAAGACTGCGAGGCCAATGTCTTCGACGCCGCCAACGCCGCCGAGGCTCTCGAGCTTGTCCAGTCCCGACGTCCCGACGTGCTGGTCAGCGACATCGGCATGCCGGGCGAAGACGGCTACTCCCTCATCCGCCGCCTCCGGGGCCTTCCCGCCGAGCAGGGAGGCGCCACTCCCGCGGTCGCCCTCACCGCCTACGCCCGCGCCGACGACCGCGTCAACGTCGTCCTCGCCGGCTTCCAACACCATCTGTCGAAGCCGGTCGAGCCGGCCGAACTGATCGCCGTCGTCGCCAGCCTCGCCCGCCGCATTTAGCTCGCGCACTCTGCCCCGGCAAGCTCGCCTTCAGAACGCCGGCAATTCGTCGCCGCTCGGTCCGTAGCTCGACGGAACGGAGGCCCCCAGCAGGCGAAGATAAACGCCGAGCTGCCCTCGATGGTGATACCAGTGGTTGAGCATAATGCTCCGCAAAAAAGCGGCCCGCGGCACTGCCATGACCACCTGCCCACCCTGAGTGACCCGGAACGTGTCGCTCATGCGGCTGTCATCAAGCGCCGGCAGCGTTTGCCGCAGATATGCGGCGCATTGGTCGAGCGCCTCAAGAACCTCGCGCAGCGTTCCGGGCTGCGGCCGCTCTCGGCTCATATCCGGCACGGCCGCCTCGTCAGGCTCCGAGAGCCGCAAGACCATTTCAGGAACCTGGGCGATGTGGAGCGCCAGCTGTCCGACCGTCATCGACTTCTCGTGCGGCCGCCAGGCGAGCCGCTCTTCGGGCACGCGCTGGAGAAACTTTCTCGTCGCGTTGAGCTCCTGTTCAAACTCGGCAAGTAGCGACGCAGCGATCTCATGGCTCGGCGTCATTGTCGTGTTCAATGTCATGCAATGATCCTTTCGTTGTCAGCTTGTTGTTAGCTCGATGTTAGCGTGCCCCGTGCGCATCGCGCTCGGCGCGCTCGCGAATTTGTTCCAGCCAATGGTGCCAGCCTTCCGGCATGCCATCGTGGTGTTCGGGCAGAATGAGGCCCATGGCGCGATGCGCAAACGTCAGACGCGTCTTGCCCCCTTCCTCTTGGAGCCGATATTGCACATGGTTCACCGCCGGGTAGGACATCGGCATCGGACCAGTGATTTCCAGGAGGGTCGGCGGCTTAATCACCTGCACGTGGCCCCAAAGGTGCCCCGCATTGTCGCCCAGATCGCGATACCAGCGGCCGCCTGGCCAAGGCTCGATCTTCATCGAGAGCGACTTCCCGTCCGGCATCTGCGCATCGGCGCCTAGCTCATCTAGCACCGCTGCAAACGCAACCTCAATCGGCGCCGCGATTTCAATCTCCTTTCGGATCGTAAACGCATGCACCTCGTCCCGCTCGATAGGTTCGGTGGTCATAGAATCCTCGCTGGTGATGGCTTAACTCGTTGCTTCCCGACGCGCCTGGGCCTTCCGTTCGGCGCGCTCCTTGATTCGATCGAGTTGATGGCTCCAGTGCCGCTCAAATTTCTTGGCCCAGTCATGCACCATCTTCAACTCCTTCGCCTCGAGCTGGTAGAGCCGTTGCTGGCCCTGCTTCGTCACCGAAACGACGCCAACCTTGCGCAGCACGCCGAGATGCTTCGACACCGCCGGCTGCGACATTTCCAGCGTCACGACCAGCGCCCCGACGGCGAGCGCCCCCCGCCGGGCGAGCAACTCAATAATCTGCCGCCGCCGCGGCTCGGCAATGGCGTTGAAGACGTCGGCAGTGGTGGCGGCGCGAGGCATGCTCGAAATATATTCCCATACAGGAATATGACAAGCCAGGGCAGGAGCAGAGCGGAAAATTCTCAGCGGCCGGCGGCGAAAACCAACGTCGCTTCGCCGCGTGCGAATCTGCTCCTTTCTCCCCCGCGGGAGAAGGGCTGGGGGTTAGGGCGAACCCTCAATAGAGCCCGCCATCTACCCCAGCATGCCGACGCTCCGCGACGACATGCCCCAAGAACGCCAATTGCCATCCCGACCGCGCACCATTTGTCATCCTGAGCCCGCCATTTGTCATCCTGAGCGCGCACCAATTGTCATCCCGAGCGCGCACCATTTGTCATCCTGAGCGCACCGAAGGATCTAGCCCCAAACCAGGGGCCAGATTCTTCAGGAAGCCCCTGCACGCTCCGCCTCCTCCAGAATCTCCACAATCGCCCCCACTTCCCGCGGATCGTTGAACGCCCGCCGCGCCGCCCTCAACCGCTCCTTCCAATAGAGCCGCACGAACTCGCCCCCATCGACGCCGAGCTCTGCTGGCATGCGATCCATCTCCGCCTGCTCGTCGGCGCTCAACGCCAGCTGCCCATTCTCATCCAGCGAACGCGACTTCGATTCCTTTCCCTCGAAGGGAGCGATTAGGGGAGGGATTGCCTCGTCTCGACTCATCGCCTTCATCAGCTTCCGCCGCGCATAGTCGAGCGCCGACAATCCCGCGTCATCGGTGAGCGCATGATCGGCGCCATGCCGCAGCAGCGCCCGCACCGTCGCCGCGCTCGGGCACGCCCCCCGCACGTTC
>JBGSMO010000192.1:0-12736 GCA_041740115.1 Pirellulales bacterium | reverse complement strand
CCGACATTTCTCATATGCGCCAAACCGGGAATCGGTCCGGGCTCGGAATCTGCCGCATTGTAACAACCTGCGCCCCCACCACGTGTCTATCGCGTGGCAATTGTTCTCATTTTTTTAGTCTGCGGCCTTGAGTTCGGGGGGTCCTCGACGCTGTAATCTTCGCTGCCGATAGGGCTGATCGTCGAAGCAAACGAACCTAATCCGGCACTGGCTCGGGCAGGCGGCTGATTTCCTATGAGCAATGGAGTACCCTTGCTCAAACTGCCTACAATGAGCGTCATGACCAATGTCACGCAGATCATTTCTGAGATTGAACAGGGCGATCCTGCCGCTGCGGAAAAGTTACTGCCATTGGTCTACGATGAGCTTCGTAAGCTCGCCGCCGCGAGGCTAACCCACGAGAAGCCCGGCCAAACCCTGCAAGCGACGTCTTTGGTCCATGAAGCGTATCTGCGGCTGATTGGCCCTGATGCCAGTGAGCCGCGGAACTGGCATAGCCGTGGCCACTTCTTCGGCGCAGCTGCTGAGGCGATGCGGCGAATCCTCGTCGAAAAAGCGCGGCACAAGGGCCGGATCAAGCACGGAGGCGGTCGAGTTCGGGAAGAGTGGGCATTATCTGATGTCGCCGCCCCCGAGGCCGCAGCTGATCTGCTTGCCCTCGACGACGCCCTACAGAGGCTGGCGGAGCAGGATGCCGAAGCAGCAGAGCTTGTCAAACTACGCTACTTCGCTGGACTGACGATCCCCCAAGCAGCCGAGATCCTCGGCGTATCGCCTCGGAAGGCCGATTTTTTATGGTCCTTCGCCCGAGCCTGGCTCCGCCGCGAGATTGAAGGGCGTTAAGCTCAAGGCAATCGCTGGTTGGATCGGAAATACAAGCAGCTTTCGTTGCGCGAAGCTTGGCTATTTGTCGCACTGGTTAATGGAGACCTAAACCGTCAACGTCCAAGAGAATCGGCTATGAGAGAACGCGACATTTTCATCGAAGCGCTGAACGTGCCGTTACCGGAACGCGCTGCGGTATTGGAGCAAGCGTGTCACGGAGACGAAGGGCTCCGCGCAAGGGTCGCCCAGCTTCTAGCCGATCATGAACGCCAAGAGAGCTTCATACTCGATAAGCCGCCTGCTGGCCTAGACGTCACGTTGGACCATCCACTGCTGTCCGAGGGTCCAGGAAAGAGCGTCGGACCTTACAAGCTTCTCCAGCAAATTGGCGAAGGGGGCATGGGCGTGGTGTTCATGGCCGAGCAGTCCGAGCCCATCCACCGGATGGTGGCGCTCAAGATTATCAAACCGGGCATGGACACGCGGAAAGTGATCGCCCGGTTCGACGCCGAGCGGCAAGCGCTCGCCATGATGGATCACCCCAACATTGCGAAGGTGCTCGACGCCGGTACGACCGATAGCGGCCTCCCTTACTTCGTCATGGAACTGGTCAAAGGCGTGCCGATCACTCAGTACTGCGACGAAAAACACCTGCCGCTTCGCGCACGTCTCGAACTGCTTGTGCCTGTGTGCCAAGCGGTCCAACATGCCCACCAAAAAGGACTGATTCACCGTGACATCAAGCCATCCAACGTGTTGGTGGCGGAATACGACGATCATGCGGTGCCCAAGGTCATTGACTTCGGCGTGGCCAAAGCCGTGGCGCACAAGCTATCCGATCAGACGTTGTTCACCGAGTTCGGTCAGGTGATCGGAACGCTCGAATACATGAGTCCCGAACAGGCCAAGCTCAATCAACTCGATATCGATACTCGCAGCGACATTTACTCCCTGGGAGTCTTGCTCTATGAGCTATTGACGGGTTCGACTCCCTTCGGTCGCGATCGCTTGAGCGCGGGCGCCTTTGATGAAATGCTGCGGGTCATTCGAGAAGAGGAGCCGCCCAAGCCGAGCACTCGATTAAGTACCGCTGATCGGCTGCCCGGTATTGCAGCGAGCCGTGGGCTAGAGCCCGGGAAGCTCAGTGGCTTGGTTAAAGGCGAGCTTGATTGGATAGTTATGAAGGCACTCGAAAAGGATCGCAATCGTCGCTACGATACAGCTAGCGCATTCGCGTCAGACGTGGTTCGATACCTGCAAAACGAGCCGGTTTTGGCATGTCCGCCATCCGCTGCCTATCAATTTCGTAAGTTTGCTTTACGCAATAAAGCCGCGATATTCGCCCTTTCAGTAGTGCTTACGACTCTCACATTGTTAGTGATTGGTTTGGCGGTGAGCAACCGATTGATCCTCGCGGAACGCAACGACAAGGCTGCTGCCTTAGCCGATAAGGAACAGGCTCTGGCGCTAGTTACCGCTGCGATAGACATGGACGAGTGGTCGGCTGTTCCACAATCTTTGCGCAAACGATTTTCCGACGAGTCGGTAGTATTTTATCAGAGTTTGGTGCAAGAAGATTCCGTTGAGCCTAACCTTCAGTACGAAGCTGCGGTAGGATTTCGGACGATCGGTAGTTTGCATGCCACCGCAAAAGAGATTCTGAGTGCCGAGGAAGCTTTCCGACGGTCAATTGCCCTCTTCGATAAGCTAGTGGAGAATAATCCGACCGTTCCTCAGTATCAGGATCAGTTAGCATGGAGCCATTTATTGCTCGGCAGGCTGCTGGCCGCTAACTCGCAGCGTCGGGATGAAGCGGTGGCCGAGGTTCATCGAGCACGCCGACTTTACGAATCACTTGTCTCCACATCGAATGAGCTATCTTCGAAATCCGAGGGAATGTCACCTGCGTCCCTGGTGGCTGGGGACATTATTGAGCGTTTTGCGATCTGCCATACTGACTTGGTAAGCCTTGCAAGCGATGCCGATGAATTGCAGGAGGCGGGGGAATGGTACGCACGGTCACTCGAGGTTTTGGGAATGCAGCCAGCCGATCCTCCTATGACTGCAGAGCTCAGATGGGGACTTGGCCACGCGCGACGCAAATATGCGTTCGCCCTTCAGAGAGCGGGCCAAATGGACGATGCCGAGGCGATACTTGTTAAAGCACTGGCCGATTTTGAGGAATTAACGATTGATAAGCCTGATAAGGCGGACAGTTGGCATTTCACTGCTGATACACATCGTTGGATCGCACATTTAATGGTAATCGGTGGCCGGTATGAACCGGCGGCACGATCGCTAAGCCAGTCGATCCAAATCCACGAACAATGTTTAGCTAGATTCCCAAACTATCTAGGCAGCAAGAGCGAACGTGCTGCAAGCTCCAAGGAATTGGCGTGGATATTTGCCAATTCTCCAGAGCTGCACCAGCGTGACCCAACTCAGGCCATCACGCTGGCCAAAAGCGCCATCGCGATCGAGCCCGAAGGCGGCGGCAACTGGCGAACACTCGGTGCAGCCCAATATCGTGCGGACGATTGGCAAGTTGCCATCGAGTCCCTTGAACAGTCGATGAAGCTGCTGCAAGGGGGGGATGCTTTCGACTGGTTTATTCTATCGATGGCCTACCAGAGATCCGGCAATACGAGCGAAGCCCGTAAATGGTACGACCAAGCCGTTGAGTGGACCGACAAGAACCGCCCCGAAGACGATGAGTTGAAGCGCCTGCGAACTGAAACAGCAGATTTGCTGGCGATCACTGCCGAAACCCCAATCTTGAATGGCCGAGCGGCTGAGGCAGGAAAAAAGCTACCGTGACCGAACTCTAGTGCGACACCCGTGACACTGCCAATTGGGGCTTTCTTGAAACCTCGATCGCGCGTCACCGTAGGACGGCAATCTAACGGGTTATTGCCGTCCATCTAGAAATCTCGCACACGGATAAGGGCTCGGGAATCCCGCGCCGTACGCGTTGAAGCTCTTGGCCGCCGATCTCGGATCCCCCCCGCCAGAAAGTACGGGAATTCTGAGTTTTCTTTGCGCGAGTTGGCATCTCACATCGCACTGTCTTGCGGACCGACGGATTCGATCGCGTTGCGACCTGAGTCGCGACTCCGGATCGTTCGCACGCTGCCACTTCAAGAAGTTGGGTTGAATTGCCCCCCGTCACAAGGAAAACACCATGCGTTTAGTCATTCTGATTGGGGCGGCACTCGCCGTGCTCAAGCTCGTCTGCCCGGTGGCTGCCGCGTCGGATTTCGAGATCGTTGCCAGCGGGCCGTACTTCTCGACGCAGGAGAGTAGCGAAACGTTTGACGGCACGAACACCGGCACTCTCCCGCCTTTACTGGACCTGACCCGCGTTGAAGGGGGCTCCTTCCGGGCCACGTACCGCTTCCCGTCGCTCGCGCCCCCATCCGGTCAGGACGTCGTTTACTCCCCCGGCCCGCCGTACGGGTTGACGTCGTTCGAGCTTCTCGATTCATCCGGCCTCGTCGTCTACTCGGGCGGCGATCCGTTCGACAACTTCATCAACGTCCAGGACAACGATGGTTCCATTCCCTTTCGAAGCGACCAGGTATTTCTGGCCTCCTCTATCGGGACCGTGACCGGTGCCGACATCCCCACGCCGATCTACAGTTCGCCGCCCGATATTCTGCTAAACGGCGGTTTCAACTTCTTCGGGCCAGTGAATCCCGACATCAATTACACGAGTGACCTTGCCATCCCCACCGACGCCGTCACCTATCTATCGTTTCCGTTTCAAGCCTTCGACTTCATCATGGTGTTCGGCGACGGTGACTACATCGATCGCGTCGGCCCGTACCAATACGTCGATGTGCAACTGCAGTACGACGTTACCGCGCTGACCGTGAAGCAGGTGGTTCCTGAGCCGGCCACAATGGCGTTGCTCGTGGTCGGCGGCGTCGCGCTAATGCTTTCTCGGCGTGCGATGTGCAACATCATGCGAATAGGGTTGATCGGGAGCGTCGCCATTATGGCTGTGCTGCTCGCGGGCTCCGCATCTCAGGCGGCATTGTTCACCTACGCTTTTACTGGCGAGGTGACCGACGTCTCCAACCCAATCGGCTTGTTCACCGACCCGGCGGTGGTCGGTGTTCCAGTCACGGGCTCATTCACCTACACCGACAATCCCAACCAGGGCTCGTTTTCTTTGAATGATAATTTCACCAACTATTCCCATATCGAGACGCCCCGCCGACACCGCACTTGCTATCAGCATTGGCGGCACGGCGGTGCACTCGTCCGACTCATCGCTATCCAACATGATCATCGGCGATGATAACCCGAGCGATTCGTTTCCGCCCTTCTTTCCGATTGGCGATTCATTTCGTTACGTCGATGCCCTTGACGGCTCGTCTGCGTTATTCGACTTCAGTCAGGCCGAGCTGTTCCAACACGCGAGCGGCGTTTTGTTTTTCGTAGACTCGACGGGAGATGTGTTCAGTTCTCAGGCCCTACCTTCAGGACTGCCGCTTGCCTCCTTCAACCTCATGTTCGGCCTCGTGGACATCTTCGACGATAACTTCGAGGAAACCGGGCGGTTGATGTTCCGAATTGAATCGATCCGGGCCGTTCCGGAACCGGGTTCAGTCACGATGCTTTGCCTTACTGCAATCGCACTCGCTACATGGCGTCGTCGCAGCTGAAGTTTAAGCGACATGATTCCGCAGTAGGTGGAATTGGCAAAAGCCATTCAATCAATCTCCCCGCAACCAGAAAGATAAACATCATGAAAGTTCTGCTCGATATCCAACGGACCTTACGGTTGGCCACAGGGCTGCTCGCTGCTGTGTTCGGCGCTAACCACGCGTCCGCAGTTGCCTACAAGGCGTCAATTATCTCACCCCCAGGATACGTCACTGCCGAAGCAGCCGGCGTCTCCGGAACGAGCGTCGTTGGCCTGGGAAACCCAGCTTCAGGTGAACTGGGCGCTTTCTTATACAACAGCGCTGCCAATAGCTTCGTTGACCTTAGTCCCCCGAATTGGGCCGCCCAGCCCCATGACGTATCTGGCGATCGTCAAGTCGGCGTTGGCAGCGGTCCGACAACGGGGGGCGACATACACGCCGTACTGTGGGAGAGCACCGCCGCAAGCCTGATTGATTTGAATCCGACTGGTTACAGCTACTCGGCCGCGCATGGCATCTCAGGAAACACCCAAGTAGGCGCTGGCTGGGGAGAAGCGACCGGCGGCCCCGTCCACGCGCTGTTATGGCATGGCTCTGCGGAGAGCGTCGTTGAACTTCATCCTGCTGGGTTTACAGGTTCCTATGCCAACGATGTTTTCGAAAGTGATGTTGTTGGAGCAGGGCATACGCCCCAAGGAACGCGCGCCTTACTCTGGCGTGGCACGGCCGAGAGCGTCGTCAATCTCCACCCCGCGGCCTATCCCGAAAGTTATGCCACGGCCGTTTCAGAAGGTAGCCAAGTGGGAGCTGGAATCTTTTCCTCGGCGATCGGCGGCGAACGCCATGCCCTGCTGTGGCATGGCACGGCGGCGAGCGTTATCGATCTACATCCGGCTGGGTTTGCTCAAACTGACGCCACCGGGGTAGCGGGGTCACTGCAGGTAGGTTGGGGGCAAGGGATCGCCACCGACGGGCAGGAGCATGCGCTCCTCTGGGCAGGAACAGCGATGAGCGTCGTCGACCTCCATTCTCTGCTTGCCGACCTTGGCCCGACGTTCGTCAATTCCTTTGCTCACGATATCGATGCGAATGGAGTCATCGTCGGCTCGGCAGGAGACGGCAACGCGAGCTACGCCATGATGTGGACGCCCGTCCCCGAGCCAGCTTCGCTTGGAATGTGCGGGCTCATCTTCGGCGCTATGCTTCTATTCAGACCTCATGCGACTCGCAGCGGATCGCAGCGGATCGCATCGATTTGGAACCACTTAGTCTGAGAAGCGACTGGGGGAAGCGCTGCATAGCCGTCCGAAATAGATGCTGTTCGCGAAGCGGCTGACAAAAATGCTGCAGCGAACTAGGCCGGTTTGCAAGTGACCCAGCTCAACATCGGATCGTTTTCGAGAGCGACGGCTATTCTCAGGAACTCACCCGTTCAATGCCGCGGCCACAGCGTGCTAGAAACTCATCTCCGCGGCCGGTCTGACACACCGAGGCCATTCTGGCGTTCGAAGTGAGTCGGCAAACGAACGTAATCCGGCACCGCTCGGGCAGGCGGCTGCTTTTTTGGCAGAATGGTGATGGTTCGCGCAGTTACGTTATCATGAATGTCATGACCAAAGCCTTTCACGTCGCTTGTCAGAGGGTACGCCATGCTTCCTTAGCGGCAACGCTTCGACCTAGGATCGGCTGGCTGTACAGTACGACCATCCTGGTCGTGGCGCTTTTGGCCGTCGATGCGGCCAACGCTCAGACCATCACCTGGACGACGCTCGACTACCCGGACTCCGATCTCTCGGGGCTGCTCGGCATTGATGGCACGAACGTCGTTGGCCACTTCTCGACTGGGTCCGGGTTCACAGGGTCTGGCTTCCGCTACGATGGGGTTACGTACACGCCGCTCGATTATCCATCCGGAGACCACACGCTTGCGGCTGGCATCGACGGCGCGAACATCGTCGGCTGGTACGACTCCGGGAGTCATGGATTTCTCTACGATGGCGCGGTGTGGACCTCGTTGGACTTCCCCGGCGCCGATTACACCGAGGCCCGCGGCATCAGCGGTACGAAGATTGTCGGATACTATGGCCAGGGCGGCGCAGGCACTCGCGGCTACCTCTTCGACGGAGTCTCCTGGACCACGCTTCAACACCCTGACATTATCGCAACCGCGGGCGAAACGCTGCCGTATGACATCGACGGCGACACGATCGTCGGTGAGTATGTCCGCGCCGGCTTGCGAACTCAAGGCTTTGTCTTCGACGGCGACAGCTGGACGACGCTCAGTTATCCCGGAGCAGTTTCGACCAGCGCCACCAACATTGACGGCGTGAATATCGTCGGCTTCTACGAGGAGGACCTGGGGCTCCGCCGCGGCTTTCTCTACGATGGCACGACCTGGACATCGCTCGACTATCCAGGCGCCCAGGAAACTTTCGCTCACGGTATCAGTGGAGATCGTGTCGTTGGCTCCTACATCGACGAAGCCGGCGGGATCCACGGCTTTATCGCCACGATCTCAACCGTCTTGGGCGATTTTGATTTCGACGGCGACGTCGATGGCCGCGACTTTCTCATTTGGCAGCGGGGCGGTTCGCCGGCTCCGCTAAGCGCGGGTGATCTGGCCACATGGCAGGCGAACTATGGGGGCGGTTCATTGAGGGCCAATAGCGTTGCGGTACCCGAGCCGACAACTCTCACACTGCTGATGCTGGCGACTGCCGGAGGACGTGCCATTTGTAGAAGAGCCCGGCCAGTTTCATCAACTCATCAGAGGGTAAGATATCCAATAAACGACCCATTTAGAAATGGTGGGGAGCCTCCGCAGGGCATTCCAAAATCCTCAAGACGACCGCTCGTGACACTGACTTTCCGTGCCGGAAATCTCGGAATGATACGCTGAGCCTCTCTAAGCCCTGAATCGCTCCGTCAAACCAACCGCTTTTGGGAGTGCCCTGAACCCGCTTACCCCATTCGCAGCAGTTCATCGGGTAGCCAGCTTATCTGCATTGCACAGAATGCAGATCGTTCTTGCCGCGCCGCTCGTTCATGAGCACCACCGGCTCGTCAACTGGGAGCAAGTCCGCCGCTGTGACACATAGAACAAGCGGGGCTCGAAGGGGGCAGTCCGCGCTACGGGCGCCGACGCACCAAAGTGCGCCTTTTGGGGCGCGGCTCCGTTACTTGGATCTCAGAAATCGAAGCCGCGGGCGAATGAAGCGGAGAAACATTTACTGGGGGGAAAGACGGTGGGCGGGCGCTGCTATAATCGTGGCCAGACCGAGCTGGATCGGTTCCAAGCTCAACCCATCTGGGAAATGTCGGATGAATTACAGTCGTACGATCAGTCTGGCACTTATCGCAAGCTGCCTTCTGGCTGCCAGCCCGACGGCCGGACAAGAAAAGAGCCGGCCGAATGTCTTGTTCCTGTTTGCCGACGACTTTTGCTACGAGGCGCTGGGCTACCTCGGCCATACGGATATCGAGACGCCGAATCTCGATCGTCTGGCCAGCCGCGGCACCACGTTTACGCACGCCTATAACATGGGTTCGTTCAGCGGCGCGGTGTGCGTCGCCAGCCGCGCGATGCTCGTCTCGGGCCGCAGTGTATGGCGGGCCAACGCCATTTACAACACGATGGACCAAGAGCGCGAGGCCGGCCGCCTCTGGCCGCAGCTATTGAAAAGGGCCGGCTACCATACGTACATGACCGGCAAATGGCACATCCCAGCGAAGCCGGAGCTGGCCTTCGATTTCACGCGTCACGTTCGCCCCGGGATGCCGGGACCAGCGGACCTCGCCATCGCGTACAACCGACCGCTGCCGAACCAGCCAGATCCCTGGTCGCCCACCGACAAATCGCTGGGCGGCTTTTGGGAGGGGGGCAGCCACTGGAGCGAGGTCGCCGCCAACGACGCCATCGACTATCTCCAGCTGGCCAAGCAGCGCAGCAATCCATTCTTCCTCTACGTTGCCTTCAACGCTCCACACGACCCACGGCAATCGCCACAGGAGTTTCTCGAAAAGTACCCGCTCGATCGGATTCAGGTTCCGGCGAACTATCGCCCAGAGTATCCCTACAAAGACGCCATGGGCTGCGGGCCTGACCTGCGCGACGAAAAGCTCGCCCCATTTCCTCGCACCGAACACGCCGTCAAGACGCACCGTCGCGAGTACTACGCGCTGATCACCCACCTCGACGCGCAGATTGGCCGCATCCTCGATCAACTCGATCAGAGCGGTCTGGCCGAAAATACTTGGGTTTTCTTCTCGGCGGATCACGGGCTGGCGGTCGGGCATCATGGTCTGTTCGGCAAGCAGAACCTCTACGATCACAGCGTCCGGGCGCCGTTCATCGTTGCGGGACCGGGAGTGGCTGCCGGCCGAAAGCTCGCGACGCCGATTTACTTGCAAGACGTGATGCCGACGACGCTGGCGCTGGCCGGCGTGAAGCAGCCGCCGCAAGTCGAGTTTCGAAGCCTACTGCCGCTGTTGGACGGAAAACAAACCCAGAGCAGCTATCCGGCAATCTACGGCGCCTATCTCGAACTGCAGCGCTCCGTGACCGTCGACGGTTGGAAGCTGATCTTGTATCCGAAGGCTCGGGTCGCGCGGCTGTATCACGTGGCCGCCGATCCGCAGGAGATGGAAGACCTAGCAAGCGACCCCAAGCAGGCCGCGCGGAGGTCGCAGCTATGGGATCGCTTGATCGCCTTGCAGCGAGAATTCGACGATCCGCTCGAATTGAAGGACGCGTTTCCCGGCCGTTAATTGAAGCCTCGGCCGGGGGGATTGGCGAGCGGACCCTCGGCAAGCTGCGTGTCGCACGCCGGGTTCATCTTCCGGCGTTGCGGTCCGGTGGGGCGATATTCACGCCACAACCACCCGCCGCAGAAAACAGCCGCCGCCACGTCGCCGCTGGTGAGCAGGAACGTGGCTGTTCAACCTAGAAGGTCGTGGTACGCCCCCCCCGGCGTTCAAATGCGGTCCTTGGCGTTCGTGATCACATACACCCGCCTCAATTTTTAAGGGGCGGGTGTGGGCACTGTCCGGTTTGACGACGCGATCGGCGACGGGTCTGGCGGCGGAGGCACCGTCTATGTTCGGCCGACCTCGGCGTCCATCGTGCTGGGCGCAATTAGCACCTACACTGGCGGCACGCTCGTTGCTCACACGGCCTATCTGTGTTTAGTGCCATTTACTCATGTGTGCGTGAGACTCGCAACAATCGACGGTTACGAATTGGCTGGCCAGTGTCGCTCCGGTCGGCTCCGGCGACCTCGGCTGACGCCCTCGCCAAGCCTGTGTAAACTCGTCATGCGGTAGCTTCTTGGTAGTGCTACGACATGCCGAGAACTCGTCGCCGCGGCAGGGCTGACACACAGCGGTCGCTTTGGCCGCCAAAGCACCCCATCAAGCGAAGGTTTTCTGACGGCGTTACGTAGAGGGCGCAACAACTCAATCCAACACGTCGCAGGTGATCATTCGGCCATAGGTAGATCCTAGCAACTGAACCGCAAATCTTTTCCGGCGATCAACGTGGTTAACGCTCAGTGCGCGTTCCTATTACCAGTCCTACGACAGGAGCAGCGAGCGCGGAAGATAGCGATCGCGCACGCGGAAAGCAACATTCCGAGAACGCTAGGTTCGGGCACTGGCACTACCAGCGGCTTATCAAGGTATAGGGCCCAGAGCTGTTCCCCTCGCGAATAAGCAGAAGAGTCTTGGCGTCCCGCGAAATGTCTCTAACAGTCGTAAACTCCTCTGCAAAGCCGTGGTCGGTAGCGAGGACTTGCCTCAGATCGCGCAGCCCGCGAGTCGTATCCAAGACCCACGACTCCAAATTACCGCCGTCGATTGTGTTTCCCGTGACAATGGACGCATCCGGAGTCATCTTGAGGGTAACGGGGATGCCGAATCAGAAATCGGAACGAATCCGGTGTCCAAAGCCCACAGGTAGGACATACGCGGATGGCAGGCTCTTGGAGTGGCTGCGGGTGCTTTTGGGCGGTCGTTGGCTGGGACTCATGCGAACGCGGATGCCGCGGAATAAGCCGTGAGCTCCCAGCTAGCTAAGTGATATCCGACGCGGGGCGAACGAGAGCACCGTGCGGATGGGAGGTCTTATGACGCATTTCGCTCCGTCCGTTGAAAAAACGCATAATCGTCGATAGACTTCATCGCCGGTGTCTGCGCAAATCGGCCTCCTCCTCATCTCCCCAAGGGCGCGACGATGGGCAAAGCGATTGCACGGGGTTTCACCCTCGTCGAGCTGCTGGTGGTGATCGCCATTATCGGCGTGCTGGTGGCACTGCTGCTACCGGCGGTGCAGGCGGCGCGCGAGTCGTCGCGGCGCAGCCAGTGCCTCAATCGTATGAAGCAGCTCTGCCTGGCGGTCCAGCAGTTTCACGACGCCAAGAACGGCACGCCCATCGGCTCCAGCTATCCTTACGATGCGACCAGTCCCAACGCGCCCAAAGTCACGCGAGGCCGGAACATCATGTGGACGGCGGAAATCCTGCCTTATATGGAACGTCAGAACCTGTATGCCCTGTTCGAGTTCGACAAGCGGCTCTACTCGACGCCGCGAAATCGCGACGCCGCCAAGACCGTCGTCGTTGACTTCATCTGCCCGAGCGATCCCGAGAGCGAGCAGCCGATCCTCGATCGCCGCGGAGACGCGGTTCCCGGTGCCGGCGGCCCGCAAGTCAATCCGTCGTTGGTCATGGGACTGTGGTACCCGGCGTCGATCGGTCCGACGAGCCCGGACGGCTGCGATTTCTGCTCGAACCGCGCCGTATGCTGCCAGGGTTTCAGCTTTGGCACGCAGACGCTCGCCGGCGTCGGCGACAGCTCGGTCGGCATGTTCACGCGTTTCCCTCGCAGGTATCGTTTCGCCGAAGTGAGCGACGGTTTGTCGCGCACTGTGATGCTGGGCGAGACGCTCCCCGGGCACAACATTTTCAACGGGGCGTTCAATTTGAACTTTCCGGTAGCGTCAATGTCTGTGCCGCTCAATAAGATGATCGACGACGAAGGTAAGTTCGTCGGCAACTTCTGGCCCTACACCGGCGGATTCAAGAGCTTGCACCCCGGCGGCGCCAACCTGGGGATGGGCGACGCGAGCGTGCAGTTCGTGCGGGATTCAATCGACGAGCGCGTGTACGCGGCGCTGGGCACCCGCGCCGGCGGCGAAACCGAGGGGCTCGAATTGCAATGACTTCGCCGACATATCACGGGTGCGCGCCGCGAAAGCGCGGCCG
>JBGSMO010000166.1:0-3268 GCA_041740115.1 Pirellulales bacterium | reverse complement strand
TGCTCGGATTGCTCAGCCCCGCAAGGTCGTCTCGGCCAGCTTCGTCCGCTAAGACGTAGCCGACCGACCGACAATTGAGACCCCCTCTGAGGACCTGTCTCGAGCCTTCGGGCTCGGGGCAGGTTCTTTTTGTTGGTAGATTGCACAGAACGTCTATGGTCAGTGGTCCGTAGTCAGTTGCAAGCAGCGAGCGACGCGTCGCGAGCGAAACTGCGAGCCGCG
Source organism: Pirellulales bacterium (assembly GCA_041740115.1). GTDB lineage: Bacteria > Planctomycetota > Planctomycetia > Pirellulales > Lacipirellulaceae > Lacipirellula. Next base: position 3,046 of record JBGSMO010000166.1, on the reverse strand, counting down.
GGGTTCATCCCCGCGGGCATCCAGAAGCCGACAGCACCTGCCGATAAAACTCCAGTCGCCGCGGCGCAATTCTCCCGTTACTCTTCTCCCAAACTGACGACGGACAACTGACCACGGACGCGCTTCGATGTCCCCGCTCCGCCCCATCGCTTTCGCTCTCGCTTTCACGGCGCTAGTCGGAGCGCCACTCCGGGCTCAACAACCCACACCCTCCGCGATCGATCCGAGCCGTGCGAAGCTCGCCGCATCGATCAGCCAACTCCTCGAAGACGCGATCCCCGTCAACTACGACAAGCGCAAGGACTGGGGCGCCCAAACCGAGATCGTCGTCGGCCTGCGCACTGAGGGGGGCGGCATTCACACGAAGATCCATCGTCGCAAAAAGATGGTCGATCACGGCGTCTGGAAGCATTACCGGCTGCGCGTCGTCGAGCCGGAGCAAAATCTCTCGGTCCAACTCACTCGCCTCGAACCAATCGCCGGCGGCCGCGTCGGCTTCACGCTCCGCATTGATGCCAAGCTCGACGCCTGGGCCCGCGCGAAGATCTACCAGTACGGCGTCCACATCATCGCGCTGGAGGTCGAAGGCGACATGCGGATGATCCTCGACCTCTCGGGCGAGATCGGCCTGCAGGTCGCCGCGGTCAACGGCGCCCCCGGCATGACGGTCGACCCCCGCGTCACCGAGGCGAGACTTCGACTCGAAGAGTTCCACATCCGCCGCGTCAGCGAAGCCCGCGGCCCGATCGTCAAGGAACTCAGCGGCGGCGTCCGGCGCCTAGTCGAAGAAGAAGCCAACGGCCCGGAGCTGGTTGAGAAGCTGAACCGTGCGATCGACAAAAAACGGGATCGATTAGTCTTCAGCACCGCCGACTGGCTGAAGTCCCCCTGGCAAGCCGCCCAGTAGCCGCGGGTCAACGACCCGCCGGAGCGGCCCGACAAAGGCGCACCATCCAACAACCGCCATAGCGCCACCGAGCGCAACATGTTTAGTCTTCGGTTCTTCAAACCGGGGGTAGCGCGGCGAAGCGTCCCGCCCCCGGTTTGAAGTACTGGGGGCTAATTGGGAACGTCACGTAGCGCTACTCCGGCGGGTCATTGACCCGCGACTCATTATACTTCGTCGCTCATGCAATTCCGCATCGCTGCCGCCGCGAAACACAATTACTTATTTCGTCGAACGGCAGCACAGTCGGAGACGCCCTCCGGGAGATTGGAGTTTTGGCAGCCGCCGGCGTCTCTCGTTCAAGCTGGCGGGCGCGTGGCGGGGGTTGCTCGTCGCCATCATTCTGGTAGTTTTCGTTCAACCTATCTGATCGTTTGATAGACGCTTGAGCCGCACATTCGACCTGCTACTCTCCGCGAGCCCCATCGCTACCGGCCAAGCAATCCCTACCGAGAGGCGTCATCATGGACAACGTAACAAGACGAAGATTCATGGCGAATGCCGGCATGGCCGCGGCTCTGTCTGGCATCGGCCACGCCGTGGTCTCGGCCGCCGACGTTCCGAAAGACGCTCAGGGCAACGTCATCCCTGGCTTTGAAAACCCGCAGGGCGCCGCCGCCGCGAACGGCTGGCAGCCGTTTTCCGATCGCAAGATCCGCGTGGGAATTGCCGGCTTCGGCCTTTGCCAATTCGGCGCACAGTTCGAATTTCAAAACCATCCGAACGTCGAAGTCGTGGCGGTGACGGATCTCGTCCCTGCGCAGTGCGCCGCGCTGGCGCTAGCTTGCCGTTGCAAGAAGACGTACCCGTCGTGCGAGGAGATGCTCAACGACGACCAGATCGAGGCCGTGTTCATTGCCACCGACGCGCCGAGTCACGCGCGGCTGGCCATCATGGCGCTAGTGCAAGGCAAGCATGTCGCCTCCGCGGTCCCAGCGGTCTTTGGTTCGTTGGAGGACGCCGACCGGCTGTTCGAGGCCGTCCATAAGAGCGGCCGGAAATATATGATGTTCGAAACATCCTATTTCCACGAAGACTTGTATGCGAATCGTCAACGCTACCTGGCCGGCGAACTCGGAAAAATCGTCTATTCCGAAGGCGAATACTACCACTACTTCGGCGAGCCGCTGGGGGGGTACAACCCCCACACGAAACAGGTCGACGCCAACGGGTGGCGGAAGGGCTTGCCTCCTCAGTGGTACCCGACACACTCGAACGCTTTCTACGTCGGCCCAACAGGAGGAAGTTTTACCGAGGTATCCTGCATGGGGATGCCCAGCGTCGTGCCGCACCTTCAGCCACAGAACAACGACTACAAGAATCCGTTTGGTTCGGAAATTGCCCTGTTCCGCACCAGCGAAGGAGGCATGTCGCGGATGGCGGTCTGTTGGGATCTTCCGTCGGCCGCCGGCGAGGCAGGACGCGTCTATGGAGAAAAGACGGCGTCAGGCGCTACGATCGTGACCAGACCACCCCTGCCCCCGAGCGTGAATGCGGGCGGACATGGCGGCTCGCACGGTTATCTCACGAACGAGTTCGTAGACGCGATTCTGCGCGACCGCAAGCCGTGGGTGGACGTCGCACAGGCTTTGAACATGACGGCGGCCGGGGTCGTCGCTCATCAGTCCGCGCTCAAAGACGGAGAACTGATGAAGATTCCTCAGTACAAGCTGTGAGCCGCTCCAAGGCCTAATCGCCGCGACCTCGCGACTTCACGCCGAGCGCGCCCGCTTCGCCGTCACAAAATGCTCCGGCGGCAGCAGCATTGAGGTCACGCGGAAGCCGAACTTCTCGCCGACCTTCACCGCCTCGCCCACAGCGACGGCGTTCTCGCCGACGAGGAGCCGCAGCATTTCCTCGCATCCTTTGTCGAACTTGATGATCGACCCCGGCGCCAGGGCGATCACTTCTTGCAGCGTCTCCTTCTTGCTGGCGAGTTCGACGCTCACCGGCACGCTGATCTTCAACAGACTGCGCGAGTAGCCCGGCAACCCGCTGAAATCGGGCGGCTGTTGTCCGCGAATCACCGGCTTCGTCGCCGCGGCTGGCGGTTGCGGCGGAGCGGCCGGCTTCGGCGCTGGTTTGGCATCAGCAGCCGGA
>JBGSMO010000161.1:0-16612 GCA_041740115.1 Pirellulales bacterium | reverse complement strand
ACAGTACTTTCCAGAGTTCGCGTTCCATAATACGTCTCCTTGTCACAGGGTTTCGCTAATGACAAGGTGGAGCGCGGACTCCCTTTAATCAACCTTTAGCTAGCATTTGCATAATCGTGTGAAAGTGCTGGGCTACTATCGGCAAGTCCCTCTGGGACTGGATTATTGCACCCTTCCGCTACCCCCGCCCACTTCGGGTATACTCACATTGGCGTTTGCCGCCGCTTTTCTGAGTCTTGTCTCCAACTGAAGGGCCGACCCATGCCTGCCAAGTTGTTGCGCGGAATTCTCTGCTGCGTACTCGTCGCGTTTGCCGCCCACAGCCACGCCGCTGACGTTTCCAAGGAAGCCGCCATCAAAGGTAGCGCTCCCCCAACCACCCCCGTGGCAGAGTCGGCCCCCAGCTCCGCCGACCCCGGCGGTTCCGGCCACCGCACGGTCATCGCCAACGGCGACGTAAAAATCCCGGTCGTCGTCGTCCGCGGCACGCCCTATCAAATGGGCTGGCACCTCGGCCGATTGTGCGCGCCGGAGATGAAGCACTTCGTCCCCGCCGCCGTGGCCGGCTTCAAACAAGAGCTACAGGTCGACGACGAAACGCTCGACCGCACCTGGGCCACCACCGCCGGCTACACCGATCCGCGCGTGCAACAGCAACTCGTCGGCGCCGCCGAAGGAAGCGGCCTGCCCATGCGGCTGCTGCAACACGTCCACTGCTTGCCGCTGCTGATGCCTTACTCGTGCAGTTGCATCTCTGCCTGGGGCGACGCCACCGAGGATGGGCACCTCTATCAAACCCGCAATCTCGATTGGGCCCTCGAAGCGGGCGCCCATGAGTTCCCCGTGTTGATCGTCTATTTGCCGACCGACGGCGAAGCTCATGTCACGCCGTCGTTCACCGGCTTCTTCGGCGCCCACTGCGGCATGAACGCCTCGGGCGTCGTCCTCTCCGAAATCGGCGACGCCCCCGCGAAGGAAATGCCGTACAACCTCCACGCCCCCCACTTCACCGCGTGGTTCCGCACGCTTCTCTACGACGCCAATTCGCTCAGCGAAGCGCTCACGCTCTTCCGCCAGACGCCGCAAACGAAGCGCTACCACTTCGTCTTCGGCGACGGCCTCCACGACAAGCGGGCCGTGAAGATTCGCGTCGCCGCGCCGCTCGGCGAGGAGCCCCAAATCGATATGTGGTCCGACGCGGCGGCCGACGACGAACTCGCCCCCCACACGCTCAGCGATCTCGTCTACCACGACGAAGGCCGCGGCGCATTCCCCACGCTCGAAGCCGAGCGCGGCAAAATCAACGGCCCCAGCCTCGTGGCGCTGGCGAACCAGATTCCCATCAAGGGGGGCAACGTGATGAACGTCGTCTTCGACGCCACCGCGATGCGTCTCTGGGTAAGCTACGCCGGCGGCGACAAAGAGGCCTACCAGCGCCCGTACGTGATGCTCGACCTCACGAAGCTCGATGCCGACGCCGACGGCCGCCCCGATTGGCCCTCGCCAAGAGTTGCGGCGAAGTAAGCGTCCGCCGGATTTTCCACGGGTGCCACTGGCATCTTGCCAGTGCGGAAGTGCCGAGCGAGTACACGCTTCAGGCCCCGGAGGGGCCAAGTGATGTAGCCAGGAGCGCAAGCCCCTGGTTTCCGGGCTTTATCATTTGCCCCAGCCCCGTGAGGGGCGACAGCGTTCGTGATGCTCATCGCGAATGACGTCGCTCCATCCGCTATAGTGTAGGCATGAAAGACTTCTGGGGATTCGTCGGCTATCTAATGAGTTTCGGCGGAGTGACCCCGCACTTTGCCAAGACGCCACAATCGCGGTGGGTGCAAGTTGCCGCACTTCTAATCCTATTGCTGCTTGGCGCTGCACTCAGCGCGCCTCTGTTCTTTCAGTCCGACTAGAAAAACCTTCCTTGCGACAAAGCGGTCGGATAGCACCACTCGCCGGGGGTGGTAGTGGCCAATAATAGTTGCTGAAAACGGCCGCGCGTTTTGCTATGGTGCGCCTATCCGGGGCGAAGCTGCGCGCCCCACTGTTCTTTGATAACTGATCCGAACGACTCACGTCGGCGGCCCTAAGCCGGAGGTGGTGTTCCGCTTTTGCTGCGCGCTAATAGTAGTCAGTCGTAGGGGTATGGAAGGTCGACCTGTGGGAGGCGTCTCCGACGCCGATTCCACTCACCATCCAAAGTTGTCGTGCCCGTGGTGTCGCCCCTATCTGTCGCGACACAAAGCCTCGCTTGCTGTCGTAATCGCAGTAAACGCCATTCATGCAAGGAGTTGCGGCGAGGGAGTCCTGTCGCCAAAAATCGACTTGGCGTCAAACGGCCGTCGCGACAGCAATCGATCTCCTCCTTCACCGCAGACGCCGAGCGAACGCCGAAGCACCGCCGAAGCCCGCCAGCGCCCCGGCTGCCCCGCCAATCAGATGGGCCGAAGCCAGCGGGATAAACCCTGCCGCGGCACTGTCGACGAACAGTGTCGTCCCGGTCGCCGACTCGTACGCCGCCTTCGCCAGAAACGCCGCGGCTGCCGCTAAGGCGACGGCGCCCAGCTTCCAGCGGCCGTCACGCCGCGACTCCCGCCAGATCATCGCGGCGAGCAGCGTGAACAGGGCCGAGTCGAGTCCGCTCAGCCCGCGATACGTCGCCATTTCGGGTTGGAACAGGAGCAATGACGCCGAAATCGCCGCCGTAGCGCCAAGTAGCGTCGCCACCGTACGACCAACGCTCCGCCACACGCAAGCGACGCCAAGCAACAGAAACGTGGTCGCGTCCCAAAAGAGATGGTCAAGATTCCAATGCGTGAGATGGCCGGTGAGGATGCGGCTCCACTCGCCATGAAGGATCGCCTCGCGGTTGTACTCCCAAGCTTCGGCCGCAAGCGGCGTCGCTGAAGCGACCACCGCCATGCCTAAAATCGCGAGGAGCATAAGTCCCCCTCCCTTGAAGGGAGGGTTTAGAGGAGGGATTCTCGACGATTCAGCAGATTTGTTCGCACAAACTCGTTTCGATGTTCTCAATTTCAATGCTGCCACGGTATTCATCCTGCTCACCGAATTCTTTCGTGTCATTTCGTCTGTTTCGTGGTCAAATCGCATTCGAGAAAAATCGGATGGCGACGCCGTCTTCCCAGGCCAGAGAGCAACCAACTAGCCGCGGCAAGCCGGTCGCCGCCATCCTCACCACTCCGTTTCGTTACGCCTTCGCTTCATCGAACTTTGTCGCGACCTTCGGCCGCCGCGGCCGGGTTGTCCAGACGCCGTACCCGCCGACGACCAGCAGCAGGCTGCCGGTGAGCGGATCGATCGCTCCGCCTCCTCCTCCGCCGCCGCTGTTGCGACTCGGCGAGGCGCCGGCATTGAAGTCGAACCCACGCGATTGACGGGGCGCCGGTTGAGCCGCGGGCGAGCCAGGCGTGACAGGCGAGTTGGCAGCGAGCGGCTGGTTCGCGTTCTTAGCCGGCTGTCCGCTCACCTCGTCAATCCGCTTCTCGACTCCTTCGGGACCAAGCTGAGCCAGCGCCTCTTCCCGCATCTGCTGCAGCGCCTCGCGGCGAGCTTCGAGCGCGGCCCCGTCGCGCCCCATCCGCTTCTCGTTTTTCCGCTCGATCGACCAGCGTTGATACTCGGCGTCGTTCTCCAGCACGATGAACGAGGCGTACTCGCTGACGATCGAGTAGCTTTCGCAGAGCTCGACGATCTTGTCGCGGAGCGAACCAGGGGCGCCGTTGCGGCGTTCGTCGTCCATCAACCGAGCGACTCGGTGCGAAGCCCATGCCCGCTCGATCTCGGGATTCGCGTCGTCGACCTGCGGCAAATCCGTTTCGAACGACTCCGCCACCGGCTTGCCGAGAACCTCGGCGTTGACGTTCACCTGGAGTGCTCCGCCGTTGCGGTAGCGGCCGAAGACACGTACTGGCGAGCCGTGATACAGCTCGGGCAGAATCTGCGGTTCGACGTCGTACACGTCAGCCCCGGCGAACTGCAGTTCCAACTGCGACATCGCCGGCCGCGTCAGCTTGCGGCGGAAGGCTTGCGCTTGCCGCTCGAAGTCATCGCCCGGCGAGAGGAACGCAGCGAGGCCGCCCGACTCGCGGGCCAGTTGCTCCAACAGCGGCTTGTTCACTTCATTGCCGACGCCGATCGAGAAGACCCGCGATCCGGCAGGCCGATTGGCGATCAACTCCAGCAGTTCGCGATGTTCGCCCGCCTCGGTGATGCCGTCCGACAGGAGGACGACGTTCAGCTGGCGATCGGCGTCGCGATACTTGTAGGCCGTTTGCAGGGCAGGGCGGAGGATCGTCCCGCCCCGAGCTTGTTGCGAGTTCAGGAATTCGACGGCCGACTTGTGACCTGCGTCGTCGGCCGGCTTCAGCTCGTTGAAGAGTAGATTCGGCTGCAGATTGAACGTCATCACCTCCATCCGATCTTCCGGGCCGAGGGCTTCGATGAACGATTCGATCGAACGCCGCGACGTGCCGAGCTTGCCGTCGAGAGCCATGCTTCCTGAAACGTCGAGCACGAAGACGTAGTCCATTCCCTTTTCTTGTTGCTCCAACTCCTTGCCAGCGGTGATCGTCATCATGAAGTAACCGTCGTCATTCGCTTCCTTTGAAGTGATCAGATCGATCCCCGACTGCGGTCGCTCCAGGTTGTACGACACGACCACGTCCCGGCTCAGATCGCCGCCGTCGACTTCAAGGCTTGCTTGCGAGTAGCCCTCGCTATGGTTGGCGATGACGAATTCCTCGCCATGCGAGGGGCTTTCCATCTTCGTGATGGGGACTTCGCTCTTCGCTTCGAGCGAGAAGCTGAAGCGGCCAGTCGTTCGCTCGTTGACGCGGCCGTTGTCGACGGTCGTCGCCAGCGGGTAGACGTACGTCGCCCAATCGTGATCGACCTCAAGCTCTTGGTAGTAGGTCACCTTCACCCGCTGCTCGCCGCGCGCCGGGATCGGGAAAATTCGCATCTCGAACCGTTTGTAGTTCACCTGCTCCAGCAGGCCAGGGTCGCGCTTCACTTGCTTGTAGCTGTTGTAGATCTGGCGGGCCCGTTCCTTCTCGACGACCTCGCCGATCATCTCCGTACCGTTAATCCACATGCTGAAGTTCGCGACGCTCGCGTTCTTCGGCACGGGGAAGACGTAGAGGGCTTCGACGATGCGGTCTTCCTTGTTGACGAAGACCTGCTCGACCTCGGTCACGGCGACGCCGTTATTGACGACGACGCGAACGTCGTGCTCCTTCGTTTCGAGCACGCCGCCGAGGCCGCCGTCGGCGATTAGCTGACCGGCGGCGAAGACGGGGGAGGCGATGGCCATGAGGGCCATCAGGGTGGCCGCGGCAACCGCCGCGATGGCGACAGATTTCAAATCCTTGGCGGGCATCTTGCGAACTCCTATCCGGGAGGGAGTGGGCCGCGGATCACTCCGCGGCGGCCGGTTGGTCACCGTGACCAGCTTTGGCTGGAGATCGCTAAAGCAAGCAGCGGGCCAGAGCTTCGGGGGGAGTCGCAAGTCGCTTGGTATTAAGAGGTTGTGTGTTTTTTTCTTTTGTTGATAACACTCGGTAAGCAAAATGGAGGCTACAATTGCTGTTGGATCACCAGCATTAAATGCCGCGCGATGAAATCATGCCTCTCTTCACTCCCGCTCAACGCGAACTCGCCACGGCCATCTCCCGGTTGGGCTACGTCAACCCGTTTCAGGTGGAGCGGGTCGAGTTGGAGCGGCAGATCCTGGGCGACCAGTTCACTGGCGCTCAAGCGGTCTGGAGTCTGCAACTCGCCGCGACGGCGCCTGATCCGAACTACCAAAGGATCGCAGCCCATGCGGCGACGCTCGTCCGCGACGCCGCCGAACGACTCGCCGCCGGAGCGAAGGCCGACGAGCGCGAGTTGGAGCTCTATTCCGACGCGGTGCTGTATTACCTTTTCGATGCCTACCGCATTGAACTGCAAGAGATGATCGAGGCGGCCCACGCGGGGCAGCCAGCCACGCAGGTTCTCTTCTGGCGAAAGTTCCGCGACGACGTGAGCCGCTACTTCACTCCGGGCGGACGGCAGCTCGGCATCGGGTACGACCCGGCCCACATGATCGCTTGCTACTTTCAGCTGCGGCGAGCGTTCTTCCACGTTTTCTTCTTCATCGTCGGCCGCTCGCCCGCGGCGGCGCGGCTGCGAAGCATGGTGTGGGAGTCGATTTTCACGCACGACCTGCGGCGGTATCAGCGTTCGATCTATCGCTGCCTCGGCGACGCGACGACGCTCATTACCGGGCCGTCAGGAACGGGAAAGGAACTGGTCGCCCGCGCGATTGGGCTCTCACGCTACATTCCGTTCGATGGCGAGCGCGGACGGTTCGTCGAAGACTTTTGCGCCGGCTTTCATCCGGTCAATCTCTCGGCGTTGTCGCCGACGCTCATCGAGTCCGAACTTTTCGGCCATCGCCGGGGGGCGTTCACCGGCGCCGTGACCGATCGCGTCGGTTGGCTCGAAACGTGCCCCGCACACGGCGCTGTGTTTCTCGACGAGATCGGCGAGCTCGATGCCTCGATTCAAGTAAAACTCCTGCGCGTGTTGCAGAGCCGGATGTTTCAACGGCTTGGCGACACGGCCGAGCGGCGTTTCTCCGGCAAAGTGATTGCCGCGACGAACCGGAACCTCATCGCCGAGATCGACGCCGGCCGGTTTCGCGAGGACTTTTACTATCGACTCTGCGCCGATCGGATCACGACGCCGACGCTGCGGGAACAACTCGACGAGTCGCCCGAGGACCTGGAGCATCTGCTCGTGGTGAGCGCCCGTCGCGTGGCGCCGGAGGAAGCCGAATCGCTCGCGGCGGAAGTTTCGGAGTGGATCAACAAACATCTAGGGCCGCGGTATCCCTGGCCTGGCAATGTGAGAGAGTTGGAACAGTGCTTCCGCAACGTGATGATCCATGGAGCCTATACGCCGGCGGCCGCGGCAAAGTCGGCGGGGGAAGATTGGGAGTCGACGGCCCGTGCGATCCGCGGCGGCGAATTGACCGCGGAGGAGTTGTTGCGGCGCTATTGCCGAATCGTGCATGCCCATTGCGGGAGCTACGAGCAAACGGCGAAGCGCACCGGCCTCGATTGGCGGACGGTGAAGAAGAAGCTCGCCGAGTAGCCGCGGGTCAACGACCCGCCGGAGCGGCGAATAATACTAACCACGAAGACACGAAGTCCACAAAGACGCACCAAGAAGAAAGACAAATACCCGGGAGCGCTGACTTCGTCGCTCTTAACTTCCCAGGCATTCCTTGGTGTTTCTTGGTGACCTTCGTGTCTTGGTGGTTAATCTACTGCACCCTTCAGCGCGGTCAATGCTCCGCCGGATGGTTGACGAAAAAGACGCGGATGCAAGCTGGTTAGCTAGCGCGCAATCGTCGCTTCAAGATCTTTACTAAGCGTCGGCGCCCCGGCGCTGCTGGCCGGACCTGCTTGTCCCCGGTCATGCCGACTCCACCAGACTTCGGCCTCCTCGATCGACCACTCCGTCACAGCAGGGCAACGGGCGAGCCGCTGTGCCAAATCGCGCGCCGTTTGCGGCCGCTTCGCGCGCGACTTCTCAAGACAGGCAAGAATCGCCTCTTCCAATTCGACTGGCACCGGTTTGCCCAACCGCACCGAAGGCGCCACCGGCGGTTCGTTGAGGTGTTTGTTGCAAAGCTCCATCACGGTCGAGGCTTCAAACACCGTCCGCCCGGTGAGCAAAAAATATCCGACGGCGCCGACGGCGTAGATGTCGCTGCAGCCGTCGACCGAGCCGGGCATTTGAATCGCCTCGGGCGACATGTAGAGGGGCGTGCCGGCCATCGAGCGGTCGTCGGCGTCGCCGTCGCGTTGTTCCTCGCGGGCGCGAACCAAGCCAAAGTCGAGTACCTTTACCACATCGGCCTCGCCGCCGCGGCGAGGGAGGAAGAGGTTCGCCGGCTGCACGTCGCGATGAACGAGCCCCTTCGAGTGGGCTTCGTAGAGCGAGCCGCACATCTGCCGCATCAGGTAGATCACGCGCCCCGGCGACTGCGGACCATACTTCTCGACGAGGTTCTGTAGGTCGATCCCTTCGAGGTATTCCATCGCATAGTAGAAGACCCCTTCGGGCGTGCGGCCGAAGTCGAAGATCTGCACCGTGTTGGGGTGGGTGAGCTGGCTGGTGATTTGCACTTCGCGTTCGAAGCGGGCGATCGACACGTCCGTCACCACGTCGGCGTCGAGGAGCTTGATCGCCGTCGGACGGCGGAGCATCGCGTGGCGGCCCTTGTAGACGACGCCCATGGCGCCGGCGCCGAGCTTTTGTTCGAGCTGATACTGGCCGAGTTGCTTGGCTTCGATCGCCGCCGTGCGAGCTTCGCGTTGCAGGCGGGCGACGCGGATGGTGAAGAGAAAGATCGCTACGGAACTGAGCATCAGCAGGCCGAGCAGACCCCAGAAGGTGCGTTTCAGGATGGTGAGAGGTCCGAAGGCTTCGTTCTTGTCGACCTCGGTGGTGAGACCAAAGTCGTATTTGTCGAGCCAGGTCCACGCGCCGACGACGGGAATGCCGCGATAGTCGCGGTAGCCTTCGACGTTGACGCCCGACTCGCCGGTAACGGCGGCGGCAAGCGACGCGGTGAGGGGCATCTGGGACCGGCGGACCGAGGGGCGGAACCCTGTGGACAAATCGCCGCCAGGATCGCGCACTAAGACTTGCAGAATCGACTGAATACCCGTTTTGTCGGGAAGTACGCCCAGCAGAATGAGTTGCTCCTCGAAACGGGAATCAGACAGCATCAGCCCGTCTTCTGCGAACGCGTACGTTTCGCCCGTTGCTCCCATGCGGCCTAGTTGCAACAACTGGGTAAAGTCTCGCTCCGGTCGAATGCGCAGCCCGAGCGCTGCCACCACTTGGAGATTCTCGTCGCGCACCGGGGCGCTTACCACCATCGTCGGCACGCCGGTGCGAAACACGCCGGCAGCGTCTCGAATGGCCGAAACGCTCGCATACGGCTTCGACATGACGGCGACGCCATCGAGCGATTTATCGACAAAATTGGTGAGCGATGGAGGCGCCTCCATGCCCATCAGTTCGGGTTCTGATCCGGCGACTACTCGGCGATCCCGATCGACGAGAACGTATCCGAAATAGTGGTGCGACGTCATCGCCGGAGCCAACTTAACGGATAAGGCTTCACGGAGTTGAGCCAAGGTCGCGGCGTGGCCTTCCTTAGCGTTGTCTTTATGCGACGCAAGCAACTCACTGACGATGCGGCGGGTCTCGGCATCGTTGGCCATCGCCTCGGCGTTACGCTCTTGGGTCGCCATCCAACGTTCGACCATGGCGCGTTCGACGCCTAGCAAAGTCTGCAATTCCGACTGCAAGTTGGCCTTCATCGTCGATTCGATCGCGCGATGGACGACGAAGCCCAACGTCGAGAGGAGCACAACGGCGATGATCGGCCAGAGCCACAGCTGCTTCTTGAGGAAGAGCCGTGTGCTGGTGAGCGTGTGCGAGACGCTGCGGGCGGCCCATGTCATGTGGGCGGCGGGCGCACGGCTGCTGCTGTGGTGGGTGGAGCGGCGGAAGCGGTCGAGAAGGCTCATCGGCGGCGGTGGTTGGCGAGGTGTAGTGTCGTACTTCTTGTGGTCCCTCCCCTTGAAGGGGAGGGTTAGGGAGGGGTGATTGAAGCGGGTACACGGCTTCTCCCCGCTCCCCAGCCCTCCCCGCAAGGGGGAGGGAGCCAGAGGTTTTATATTTCGTGGGCTTAACGTTGAGTAGATTTCTCCACCGGCGCGGCCAAAGGTACGCATGCCCCTGGGGAGGAAATCCGAGGCAAATTCGAGTATAGTCACCCGATTGGCCCGGCGTTTATGCCCGCATTATTCAGCCCCTGGCTCCGCCAGGGGGTCGGCTGACATTCCGGTAGGTTACGTCCCGCGTGAGGCTACCCCCTGGCGGAGCCAGGGGCTGCAGTGAGGAATCGACATGCAGGAAATCGACCAGCCGGGCAGCTTCTACCTGGGGCGGGATTACGATCTCGCCACCGGAAAGGTGGGGACGAAGCCGCTCCTCTACCAGACCGAAAACCTCACCACCCACGCCGTCTGCGTCGGCATGACCGGCAGCGGCAAGACGGGGCTTTGCATCTCGCTGCTGGAAGAGGCGGCTTTGGCCGGCATCCCGGCGATTGCGATCGACCCCAAGGGGGACCTTGGCAACCTGATGCTTGCCTTCCCGGAACTGCTGCCGAGCGACTTCCAGCCGTGGGTCGATTCGAGCGTCGCCTCGCGGAAGGGGATCACGGTCGAGGAGTTGGCGCAGCAGACGGCTGAGCTCTGGAAGTCGGGCCTCGCGAAGTGGGGTGAGGACGGGGCGCGGATTCAGCGGTTCACCGACCGGGTCGATCGCGCGATCTATACGCCAGGCTCCAGTGCGGGGTTGCCGCTGACGGTGCTGAAGTCGTTCGCCGCGCCGCCGCAAGCGGTTCTGGACGACGCTGATGTGCTGAACGATCGGATCCAAGGCGCCGCATCGGGACTGCTCGCGCTGCTCGGAGTGACGGCGGATCCGGTGACGAGCCGTGAGCACATTCTCCTCTCGAACGTACTGGGGCACGCTTGGCGCGACGGCCGGTCGCTGGATCTGGCCGGGCTGATTCACGAGATCCAACAGCCGCCGTTCAAGCGGGTCGGCGTCGTCGATCTCGACAGCTTCTTCCCCGCGAAGGATCGCCTTGAATTTGGCATGCGGCTGAACAACCTGCTCGCGTCGCCATCGTTCGCCAGCTGGCTCGACGGCGAATCGCTCGACGTGCAGCGTTTGCTCTACACGCCGGAGAACAAGCCGCGGCTGTCGATCATCTCGATCGCTCACCTCACCGACGCCGAGCGGATGTTCTTCGTCACGATCCTGCTCAACGAAGTGATCGCCTGGATGCGATCGCAGCCGGGGACTGGCAGCCTGCGGGCGATCCTCTACATGGACGAAGTCTTCGGCTTCTTCCCGCCGACGGCCAACCCGCCAGCGAAGAAGCCGATGCTGACGCTGCTCAAGCAGGCCCGCGCGTATGGCCTGGGGTGCGTGCTGGCGACGCAGAACCCGGTCGACCTCGATTACAAGGGACTCTCGAACGCCGGCACCTGGTTCCTCGGCCGGTTGCAGACGGAGCGCGACAAGGCTCGCGTGATCGAGGGGCTCGAGGGCGCCTCGGCCGAAGCGGGGGCGACATTCAATCGGAAGGAGATGGAGGCGACCCTCGCCGCGCTCGATAGCCGCGTGTTCTTAATGAATAACGTCCACGGCGCCGGGCCGCAGGTGTTCCAAACGCGTTGGGCGCTCTCTTACCTCGCCGGGCCGCTCACCCGCTCGCAAATTAGCACGCTGATGTCCGAGCGCAAAGCTGCGGTGTACTCAGCTTCGGCGGGGCCCGCTTCAGCGGCCCCGCGGGCGCCAGAGCAGACATCTCCCCCCGCACCTCTACGCCGCTCAATCAACTCAACAACCGCCAACAGCCGCCCCGTCCTCTCCGCCGACATTACGCAACGCTTCTGGCCGCTCGACGACCATGTTAAACCGGCGGCAGGCGAACGGCTCACCTATCGACCGGGGTTGTTTGCAATGGGCCGGCTCCATTTCATCCGCGCGAGCGACGGCGTCGACGTCTGGCGAGACTTTGCCGCACTGCAACCGGTTCACGGCGAGATGCCTCAGCCCACGTGGGAAACGTCGCAGGTGCTGAGCGAACGGCCGGCGCTGCTCGACGAACCGGAGCCAAGCGCCGCCTTCGGCGACCTCCCAGGCGACCTGGCGGTGGAGCGCAACTATCGTCGTTGGGATGACGACCTCAAGAACCACGTCTACCAATCGGAACGGCTCACGCTGTGGGAATGCATCGAGTTCGACGCCCGATCGTTGCCGAATGAATCAGACGAGGAGTTTCGCCAGCGGCTGCTGCCGGAGGTGATCAAACGCGTGGAGAAGGAGGTCGACGAAGCCGAGTTGGCTGTGAGCGAGACGCGGTGGTGGTTGTTCGGCTTCATATCGCAAGCGATTGTCCGCGGCGCGGAGATCATTCTGGTGCGCGTCTTCGGCGGTCGCAGTCGCAAGCAACTGGTCACGCAATCGCTCTGGAGCCAGATGTCGAAGGATCGCCAGAAGAACGCGGCAGCCAAGTCACGGCTGCGCGAGAAGCAGCGAGATTTAGAGCGACTTAAAAATCTCATGGCGCCGCCGAGCGATCAAACCGACGTCGACGCCGAGCCGCTCCCTGAACTGAAGCTGACGAAGATCGAAGTCCCGCCGCGGAAGGGGGACATCGAGGTGCAGCCGGTGTCGCTCGTCTGGCTCCCTTGGTGGATCAGCGAAGAGGGCGCGGCCCGCACGGCTTACTAGCTCAGAAAGAAAGACTCACCACGACGACACGACGGACACAACGAGAAGACGGACCATCTTGCATTTCGTCGTGTCCGTTGTGCCGTTGTGGTTCAATTCTCTCCTTAATGATTCAATCCAAATCGCCCCTGAAACATAAGACGACGACATGAACGAACGCGAACGCTGGATCATTTACCCGCTCCTTTTCTTCGCCCTTGGCGCCGCGTTGCGTGACAAGTTTACGCAGCAGGTGACGACCGATCGGCTGCACGCCGGTAAGATATATTGCGAAGAACTGGAAGTCATCGACTCCGAAAAGCCCGACCGGATCGTGGCGAAGCTCTCGTCGAATCCGCCGCAGCGCGGCAACCAGAACGCCGATCGCTACGGCGTCTTCCTGCTCATCGACAGCGAAGGGAAAGAACTCTGCGGAGTGACGAACAATCAACTCCAAGTGAGTCGCATCGCCTGCAACGCGGTGACGATTACCGACCCGCAAAACGCCAATCGGGCTCTCGCTCTGCTAACATCGGCGACGGGCGTTAAGCCTGACGGTTCGTCGCGGCGGCTCGGCAGCCTGCTCCTCACCGATAGCGACGGCAACGAGCAGTTTGGCCTCGCCGACGATCGCCTCAGCATGCGGCAAGTGATTTGCGAGGGGGTCGCGGTGGTTAACCCTGACAATCGAGGCGAGGTCCTGGCCGCGCTTGGGTCCGTTCCCGTGAAGGTCAATGGCGAAGTGGGTAAGAGCGGACGCCTTGGCGTCTTGGAACTCAACCATCAGCCATTCATCAGCGTCCGCGGGAATCCTTCCCAGCAGCCGCTCGACAATCCGCCTCCGAAGAATGAGAAGAAAGATTCTGGGGCCGGAAGCGAGGAGCCCACTCCGGCCAACGGGGAACCGGCCGCTTCGCCCTCGAATGAAGAAACGGCATCCCCCGAATCGGACGCCGAATCGCCGGAAACGCCCTCGGCCAAACCGGAGACCGCGGACAAAAACACCTAGTGGGCCCCTGCGCGTTAAGCGTTTACGATGATTCGAGCGGTAGCGACCGACCCCGCCGATTCTTCGGAAAACTCCGGCGTTGCGACCCCGTATTGCGTTGCATTTGAGTGAGGGGCAACGCTACGTTAGTTGAGCGCTTTGCCTGCGTCTCGAACGTCGATCATGCCCGCCGGCAAGGAGCACCCTCATGCGGCCTGCTATTCATATGCTGCCTACCAGCAATACTTCCCGATTTCGGTACGACATTTTCTCCCTTCTTCGAGCGGTCATGCCAGCAGAAGCGCCAACGCCGAAGTCGGAATTGAGAAGCGTCGCCGAATTGCTGCGTCGTCGTGCGGCTGAGCGTCCGACGCAAGCTGCTTTCGTCTTCATTCCGGAAAGCGACGCCGTCACTCGCGACGCCGAAGTCGTTTGGACCTACGCCGAACTCGATCGCCGCGCCCGGGCTGTAGCTGTAGAGGTGAGGCGCGTCGCCACGCCTGGCGAGCGGGCGGTGCTCGTCTTTCCGCCAGGGCTTGATTTCATCGCTGCGTTCTTCGGTTGCCTCTACGCCGGCGTGCTGCCGGTGCCGGCGACCTACCCGAAGCCGCGCCGCCCTTCGTCGCGGCTTGACGCGATCGTCGCCGACTGCAAGCCGCTGCTGGCGCTCACCACGAGCGAAACGCTCGGAATGCTGCAACTCGACGAGCAAGCCCCCGGGGTTCGCGCGCTGGAATGGATTGCCGTCGACCGTTGCCGCGATGCGGATGCCTTTCAACAACCGGTCGCCCGTACGGCCAGCGACGCCGCGTTCCTGCAATACACTTCCGGTAGCACGTCGCAACCGCGCGGCGTCGTCGTCACTCACGGCAACCTGCTGCACAATCTGGAGTTGATCCGCAGCGGCTTTGGCCTGCATCGTGCGGAAGAGAACGCGCCGCCTGTGGCGGGCGTCTTTTGGCTCCCGGCGTATCACGACATGGGATTGATCGGCGGCATCCTGACGCCGATGTTCGTCGGCGGCACGTCGTATCTGCTGGCGCCCGCGACGTTTCTGCAACGGCCGATCACCTGGCTGGAAACGATCTCGCGCACCGGGGCCACGGTCAGCGGCGCGCCGAACTTCGCTTATGAACTCTGTGCACGCAAGACATCCGCTGAGCAGCGGGCCTCGCTCGACCTGAGCCGCTGGAAGCTCGCGTTTTGCGGCGCCGAGCCGATCGATCCTCGGTCGCTCGACGACTTCGCCGCCGCCTTCGCTGGAGCTGGATTCCGCAAATCGAGCTTTTACCCTTGCTACGGACTGGCCGAAGCGACGCTCATGGTGAGCGGCGGCGGTCACGCCAACGGTCCGCGGGTGTTGATCGCCGATCGTGCGGCCTTGGCTCAACACCGCTTGACTGCGACCTCCACGAATGCGACGAACTCGCAGGCGCTAGTGAGCTGCGGCCGCCCGCTCGGCGATCAGGAGGTTCGCGTCGTCAATCCGCACACGTTCGAGCCCTGCCTCGACGGCCAGATCGGCGAGATCTGGGTCGGCGGCGAATCGGTCGCCAAGGGTTACTGGAATCATCCGGAAGAACTGTGGCAGACGTTCGGCGGCCGGTTGGCCGACGGCAGCGGGCCGTTCCTGCGCACGGGCGATCTGGGGGCGTTCGACGAGGGCGAGTTGTTCGTCACCGGTCGCGCCAAAGACGTGATCATCATCCGCGGCCGCAACCTCTATCCGCAAGACGTCGAACGGACTTCGCACCAGTCGCATAAAGCAATCGACCTTGGCGCCGCGTTCGCGGTGGAAGTCGACGGTCATGAACAGCTAGTCGTCGTCCACCAAGTTGCTCGCGAGCATCGTCGCATCGACCTGGCGCCAGTCCTTCGTGCGATTCGGGCCGCCATCGTCGAAGAGCATGACGTCGACCCGTACCAAATCGTGTTGCTCCGTCCGGGAGGCGTGCCGCTCACTTCCAGCGGGAAAGTGCAGCGAAGCCGTTGCCGCGAATTGCTCGCGGCGAACCAACTCGAACAACTCGCCGCGTGGACGCATTCCGCGTCGTCGACCGCGCCGACAAACGATCCGCTCGCCGAAACGCTCCCGTTCAATAGCGTCAACGGCGCGTCGCAAGCCAGTGGATCGCGCCGCGGCGGGACGGAGTTCCTCAACCATGTGGCGACCATGACGCCCGAAGAGCTGGCCGAGGACATTCAGGCCTGGATGCTCGGCTGGCTCGAAGAGCGCGCCGAGCCAGGCGTCGGCGTGTTGTCGCCGACGGCGCTCTTTACGGAGCTCGGCATGGACTCGCTCACCGCGTTGGAACTAAACGTCGAGTTCGAAAAGGTCCTCGGCGTTCGGTTGCCGCCCGCCGCGGCGTGGAGTTATCCCACCCCTGCGGAGTTGTCGCGTTTCCTCGCCGGCTCGATGCTTGGCGTCGCCACGCTGGGCGAGTCGAACGGCAACGGCGTCGATTCCTGGTTCGCCGCGATGGAAGCCGACGCGCGCCAGAAGTAAGGGCCGACGCCCGATTGGCAGCCGTGCGCTACTTCGTCAGCGGTTCAGTCGCGGCAGCCGGCGTTACTTCCGGCAGCGGCAGCAGCGCCAGCGGTTGCACCATCGTCGGCTCGACGGGAACTGTTGGCTCAGCCGGCAGCGTGGGAATCGCCGCCGGCGGCAACAGCTCGGTTTCGATCGCGGGTTCCTCGGCTGGAGTCTCAATCGGCTCGGTCGGCACCGGAATCCCCAATCCAAGCGGGCTCGATTCCAGCGAGTGCTGATCGTACGTCCCGCCCCCGACCACCGGTTGGCGAGCGGAAGCGTAGTTCAGCACCCGCGGTCGGCCGCGAAGGCGATCGCGTTCCGCGGCGTCGGCGTACGCTTTGTCGGGCCATGCCGACTCGGCCAGGACGATGCCGTCGTAGTCGAGAAGCGTCCCCTTGGCGAAGTGGACGTTCTTGATCGCCACCGCGTACTCCGCCATCGCTTGGTAGTAGCTGCTCTCGGCCTCCGCGAGGCGGCGTTGCGCTTCCAGCACGAAGTCGAGCGGCGCCTTGTCGGCGTCGTAGGCTGCCTCCACGGCGGCCAGTTGTTGCGAGGCCGCCACCCGGCGGTTGTACGTGGTTCGTACGGCGGCTTCCGCCCGATCCACTTCGGCAATCCCGTTGCTGAGATCGTGGAGGATGACCCGCTGCTGCTCTTTGAGGATCGCCTGTTCCCGGGACAGATTGAGTTGGGAGTTGCGGACGGCGATATGCGCCCGG
>JBGSMO010000009.1:0-7217 GCA_041740115.1 Pirellulales bacterium | reverse complement strand
GACGCCGCCGCCGTTGAAGTCGACGGTGGAATTCGTGTTGACGACGCCGACGACGTCGAAGTCGCCGGTTTGCGAGAACGATTGTTCGAGCTGGCCGTAGCGCAGGCCGACGCCGCCGTTGATCCAGTACTGTTGTCCTTGCCGCAGCCGCGTGCGGTATTCCAGGTCGGCAAGTTGAAAATCGAATCCGCTGGTGGCGGTGACGCCGTCGTCGGCGCCGAGGATGCCGATGTTCGGCGCTTGCACCAGCGATCCGACCTCGCCCGTCACGCCATTAGCCGTCGGCGGGCCGAGGCTGCTCGACGTGCCGCTTTCGAAGAACGTGTACGACGCGGCGATGCTGGAGTGAGGGCTCACGGCCAAATCGCCGCCGATTCGCACGCCTGGCTTGTAGTCGAAATCTGTTGAAGCAATCTGTCCGAGCGGCACGCCGGGCAAGAACTGTTGCTGCGCGTGCGTGACGCCGACTCCCGTCGGTTTCAGGTAGAGGAACTCGCCAAAGAGCGAGAACATTATCGGCAGCGGCTGTTGTTGCACGGCGGCGGCGACGGGTGCGCACGGAGCGAATGGCACGCTGCAGGCGCCGTATGGTTGCGGCGCGGCGCCGATCGCCGATTGCCAGGGGACGCCGCCGGCAATCGTCGGCGTCCCCATCATGGGTTGGCCGATCATGGGTTGCCCGATCATCGAGTGTCCCACCAACTCGGGCTGCTGCTGAACGATAATCGGCGCCGTTTGCGGCACGTCGCCGATGGCATCGAGATGCACTGCCCCGTCGGCGCCCATCATCACCTGAGCGGCCGCTCGGTCCTGCGAACTCGCCAGGATTGCCGCGAAGTAAAGGGCGCAGAGGCACAACTTCACGCCGCGGAGTCGCGATCGAAGCACGAGGAGTTGGGCGAATATCATGGCGGCTCAGCGATCGTCAGTGAGGGGCGCAGAGCGCAAGGTCCGACCTTGTCGGTTGCGGGGTCGAGCGACTTTAATAGAAATCGCCAGATTTTCGGTCAATGCCGGAAGCGATCGCTAGCAGCGCCCGTAGCCGCGGGTCAATGACCCGCCGGAGCGATGAGAAAGACTAACCACCAAGGCACGAAGGGCACGAAGACGCACCAAGAAAAACAAGGAAGAAAGCCTCAACCGCTGAGCCCTTCCTCTGCTCATCCTTATGTAATTCTTCGTGCTTCTTGGTGATCTTCGTGCCTACGTGGTTAATCTTCCAACCCCCTCTGCGGGGCCATGACGCGGCTACTGTTGGCTTGCCAGCGAAGATATGCTGATCTGATGCCTGCGCAGCCTGAAAACGACGATCTCCCTGCACGCCTCCTCGTCGCTTGGCCGGCGGCGGCGTGGCGTGACGTCCATGTGCTGGTCGCCGTCTCCGGCGGGCCTGATAGCATGGCGCTGCTTCGTGCGCTATTGGCGGCGAAGCAACAAGTCGGCGGGGCCGGCAAGCTGTTTGTCGGGCATGTCGACCACTCGCTCCGCGGCGACGATTCGATGGCCGACGCCGATTGGCTTGCCGAGCAGTGCCGGCGACTTGCGGTCCCGTTATTCATCGAAAAAGCCCACGTCGGCGTCATCGCCGAAGTCCGCGGCGACGGCATCGAAGAGGCGGCTCGAGCGACTCGCTACGAGATTCTCACGCGGATGGCCGAGACGCTCGGCACCCGCTTCGTCGCGTTGGGGCATCACCGCGACGACCAGATCGAGACGATTCTCTTCCGCTTGCTGCGCGGTTCCGGTTTGCGCGGACTGGCCGGCATGCCGGCGACGCGAGCGCTATCGCCGAGCGTCGCCGCCGTGCGTCCGCTGTTGAACGTGTGCCGCCGCGAGATTGAGTCCTATCTCCAAGCGATCGGCCAGTGTTCGCGGCAGGATGAAACCAACCTTGATCCTGAGCTTGCCGCACGGAACGCCATTCGACAGGAGTTGCTTCCGCAAATCACGCTGCGGTTCGGCGCTAGCGCGACGGCCGCGCTGCTGCGCGTCGCGGAACAGGCGTCGGAAGCCCAGACGTTGATTGAGACGCTAGCATTCGAGTTGCTAGAGCGCTGCCATTCTAAAGTCGAATGCTCACCCAGCGGCGAGGCCATGACCATCACACTAGCCGTCGCTCCACTGACTGCCCAATCGCCGTTGCTAGTGAGCGAAGCCTTTCGCATGGCATGGCGCACGGCGTGTTGGCCTGAGCAAGCGATGACGCACAGCTGGTGGCGGCGCCTTGCCCAGTTTGCCCAATCGCCGGAACTATCGCCGCCGCTCAACCTTCCCGGCGACATTCACGCCAGCCGCTCCGAGCCTGGGGTGCTATCACTGCGCCGCGGTACATTGTCTTGACCGCTGAGCGACGCCGCATCTACTATCCGCTGCTTAGTTTGCGCAAATATTGCCACGTTCCGCCGGCGTCCCGTCATTCTGAGCAAAGCGAAGAATCTAGCGTCTCAAGCGCGCTTCCAGATTCTTCGCTGCGCTCAGAATGACTCGCGGCATGCAGTACATGCGCTTGTTCGCGCGTGACAATCCAAAAACTCGTTCGCCATGGCCAAAGCAAGGAAGCTGCCGCCATCGTCAGTCGCTTAATCAACGCCTGTTGGTCTCTCTTCAAGTTCGCCGTCGGCCTTGCGCTGGTCGGCGTGCTGGCGATCGGTCTCTACATGTACGTCCGCATGGACGACGAGATCCGCCGGCACGTCGAAGTTTTCATCGGCGAGCGCTATCCCCATCTGGAAGTGAGCGTCGGCGGCGCGCGTTTGGTCGAGGGCCGCGGCATCATCGTCTACGACGTCGAGCTCGCCCCGCGCGGCGAACGGCGGCCGCATGATGAACTGCTTGTCGTCGATGAACTGCTGGTCGTCTGCGACGTTGAGATCACGACGCTTGTCCGCGGCGTGCCGCCGATTCAGCGCGTCGAGGTGAAGCATCCGCACGTTTGGCTGCGGCGTTCGGCGGAGGGCGCGTGGAACCTCGACCAACTCCTCCCGAAACATCCCGGCGGCATGCCGGTCCCGCCGATCATCATTCGCGGCGGCGAGGCGACGCTCAGCAGCGATTTCGCGCCGGAAAGCCAACCGATCATCCTACGTGACGTCAATCTCACCATTAGCCCCACCGCGCAACCCGCCGCGCCGGCCGGTTGGCCGTCGCTCAAGATTGATGCCACGGCCGTCAGCCCGCAACTCAAGCAACTGGAACTTCACGGGGCCGTCGATGGCCCGCAGCAACTGGTGACCGCAGCGGCGACGATGCAGGGAATGCAACTCGACGAGCAACTTATCGCCTGGACCCGCCCTGCCCTGCCGCCGATCGTCGCCGGCACGCGGCTCAGCGGCATCCTCGACGGGACGCTGAACGTTACCTGGCGACGCGGTAGCGCCACGCCGTCAGGCGTTGCAAGTTTCGCCCTGCGCAACGGTCGCGTCGAGGACCCTCGCCTCCCGCGACCGATCACCGAGCTTGCCGCCCGCATCAAGCTCGATTCGCAGGAACTCAAGGTCGAAGGCCTCACCGCCAAATGGGGCCCTTCAACGCTGGGGCTCGCGCTAACTCGCCAGGGGTGGACCCCCAACGCCGGCATCGCCGTCTCGGCTCGCATCGACAACGTCCCGCTCGACGACGAGCTCTATAGCACGCTCGCCACGGCCGGGAACCCGCAACAAGGCACGGGCCTGAAAATCGCTAACGTCTTGCGCGAGGAATGGGACAAGTATTCCCCGCGAGGCATCGTCGACGCCACGCTCCAAGCCACCTTCGACGGTACGAAGTGGTCACCCTCGACGACGCTCCTGGGCCGCGACCTTTCGTTTGAGTCTGAGAAGTTCGCCTACCGACTCACCGGCGGCGCGGGATCGATCACGTTCAAAGCCGCGACGCTTGAGCAGCCCCCAATACTCGACGTCAATCTCCACGGACTCGCCGGCGGACAGCGCGTCAACATCGTCGCTCAGGTGACCGATCCGAAACCTGGCGCCGCCGGCTGGGCGCAGATCTCTGGCGAGAATCTCGAAGTCGACGAACGCCTCATCGCCGCCGTCGACCAGCGGATCGAGATCGCCTGCGACGGCAAGACGAAGGGCGTGCTCGCCTCGCTCCACCCCGCCGGCAAGTTCAACCTCGACTACTGGCGCATCAACCGGCCGCAACCCTTCGCCGAACCGCAGATCACCACGAAGCTCACTGTCACCGACGGCCGCGTCAACTACGACGGCTTCCCCTACCCTCTCCAGAAAATCAGCGGCGTCATCACTGCGGAAGGGGATCGCTGGATCTTCGCCAACTTCCAGTCGGGCGGCCGCCGCACGATCACGGGCAACGGCCACCTGATGCCGACGCAGCCCGGCGGGCCGCACGAACTCTGGCTTCATTTCGACGGCCAGCAAGTCCCTCTCGACGAAGGCCTCTTCTGGGCATCGCCCGAAGCAGTTCGCGACGGTTGGAAGATGCTCCAGCCGAACGGCTCAGTCAACCTGAAGGCCGACGTCAAACACCTCCTCGGCCAAGGGCTCCCGAGCATTGGCGTCGTGCTGGAACCGCAACCTGGATCCACTCTTCGTCCCCAGTTCTTCCCGTACTTTATGGAAGAAGTGAAGGGAACGATCACTTATTTCAACGGCCAAATCACCGTCGACAAGTTCACAGCCCGCCATCAAGATGGCGTCACGCTCGGCGCCAATGGCCACGGCGCCTTCAACGGCGACCATGGGTGGCAGTTCGTCTTAATTGGTCTCTGGGCCGACGGCATCAAGGTTCGCCCCGCCCTCATGACCGCGCTCCCCGAAAAGCTCCGCCGCCTCATCGATTCGCTCCGCCCCAGCGGCACCTTCAGCTTCCACGGCAGCGAACTCGCCTTCCGCCAACCCGCCTCGGCGATTGCGCCGCTCGAGACAAGCTGGGATTTGCAGCTCGAGTGCCACCAAACCGATCTCCACTGCGGCATCGACGTCGAAGGGGTCACTGGTTCGGTGCGCCTCATCGGCAGCTCGAACCAACAACAAAGCTCCAGCGCCGGCGAACTCGACCTCGAAAGCGTCGCCTACCAAGGAATTCAGCTTACCAACGTGAAGGGGCCGATGTGGGTCGACGAAAGCCAATGCCGTTTCGGCAAGTGGGCCACCGAGCAAACGAAGCAGCCTGAACGCCCCCTCACCGGCACGGTGTACGGCGGCGCGATGCTCAGCAACGCCTGGGTCCGATTTGCCCACACGCCGCAGTACGGCGCCGAAATCTCCGTCGCCGGAGCCGAGCTGAATCGCCTTATGGTCGAACGCTTCGGCGGGCGCCAAAGCTTCACCGGAAAAATCGACGGCAGCGTGCTCCTCAGCGGTGAAGGCCCGTCGCTCGCTCGCCTGACCGGCAAGGGCAACGTCCACATCCGCGAAGCCAACATCTACGAACTGCCGCTGTTGGTCAGCCTGCTCAAAATCCTCCGCTACGGTGCGCCCGACAGCAAGGCGTTCGATGAGAGCAAAATCGACTTTCGCATCAATGGCCCGCACATCGCCCTCGACCGTATCGACTTTCTCGGCGACGTCGTCGATCTGTACGGTTACGGCGAGACTGGCTTCGACGAGCACGTCAAGCTCGCCTTCCGCGCCGAACTTGGCCCGCGTGAGTACGCGGTTCCGTTTGTGAAGAAGTTCGTCGGTCAGACGAGCGGGAACCTGATGCAGCTCTACGTCGACGGCACGCTCACCGATCCCAAGGTCGCTACCGAGGCGTTCCCCGGCTTTAATCAAATGATCCAACAAATCCGCACCGACTTCCAAGCCGGCGGCGGCCCCGCCGCCCGAGAAGCCGCCAGAACCGACGCCTTCGGCCGGCCGCTGGGAAGGTGAAGAGTAGCGAGTTTCGAGTAGCGAGAAAAAGAACTGGCTTAGGGAAAACATAAAGCCCAAAAACCTAACCGCCAAGGACGCCAAGAGCGCCAAGGAAAACGATAGTACCGTGGCTTCCTCTGCGCCTTCGCGCCTTTGCGTGAGACTTTTGAATTCATTGATTTCACGCAAAAGCGCGAAGGCGCAGAAGAAGGCAAAGAATAAGGAAGAAGGCAAAAGGCTCTGTGCTTCGTCGTGCTCGTTATGCCGTCGTGGTTCAATCCTTCTCGCATTCCCTTGGCGCTCTTGGCGTCCTTGGCGGTTCAATTCGAACAACTTTGCAGTTCTCCTGACCACGAACGCTTCCCCAGGAAAAACCTATCATTTAACGTCACCCAGCCCCGTTCACTCCATCCCTCCCCGGAGGCGCAGATCATGAACGTCAGCGCAACCACAGGAGCCTTCGCCAGCGCGGCAGGCGCCCCCCTGTCGCAACTCGCGGGGGCCGAGACGGAACGAGCCTCGAAAGATTCGTCGGTCCAGCAGCGGCAAGCGAAGTCGGAGGCCAAGTCCGAAGCCGCCGCCGGCATCGGCGAAACCGAACAAGACCAAGGCGCCTCCGAACGCGACGCCGACGGCCGCCGCCTCTGGGAAGCCCCCCCGGAAGCCGCACACGCCGCCGCCGAGGAACCGACCGAACCCATCGAACACCGCCAGGTTAAAGACCCCGCCGGCATCGCCGGTAACACGCTCGACCTCACGGGCTAAAAAATTCCCCTCCCTCGCAGGGAGGGGCTAGGGGAGGGATTTTCGAAGCCAGCGACGCCGCCTACGATTTCCAGCTCAAACAGATAGAATAACCGTTCACGACTTGTACTCAGTACCAGGTAGGCGTACCGTTCCACTGTCCACTGCCCACTGCCCACTGCCCACTGCCGACCTAGAATCCAGCAACTAGCATCCAGCATCCCCCCATGCTCTTCACCAAAATGCAAGGCGCCGGCAACGACTACATCTACGTCGATTGCTTCAGCCAGCCGATTCCCGCCGACCCTGCCGCGCTGGCTCGCGCGGTGAGCGATCGCCATTTCGGCATCGGCGCCGACGGCCTTATCCTCATCTGCCCCGTTGAAGGGGCCGACGCCGAGATGCGGATGTTCAACGCCGACGGCTCCTATTCCGAAATGTGCGGCAATGGCATCCGCTGCGTCGCCAAGTTCGTCCACGACCACGGCATCGCCGCTGGCGACCAACTGCGGATCGCCTCCGCCGGCAAAACGTTCCTCCTCGACCTCGAACTCCGCGCCGGCAAGGTCGAGCGCGTTCGCGTCGACATGGGCGAGCCGATCCTCGCCAGCAGCCAGATTCCGACGACGCTTCCGGGCGACCCGCCGGTCGACGCTC
>JBGSMO010000503.1:0-6538 GCA_041740115.1 Pirellulales bacterium | reverse complement strand
CCCACCGGCGTCCCCCCTCCGACCGGGGCGCCGCCTCCAACGGGCGGCGAGCCGCTGAGCGGCGACGCCGCCGAGTGAGACGGCGTGTTGTGTGCGACGATCACCGGTGCCTGTGCGGGGGCATGATTATGGCAGCAATCGTGGTGCTTCCCATTGGCTGCCATCTCGCGAGTCGCGCCCAACGTCGCCGCAAAGGCCGCTTCTTGTTCAGCGCGAGACGCGGCAGCCGAGGAAAGCAGCGAACCTCGCTGGCATTCATGCAGCGCGCGCTCCAGTTGTTGAGCTCGACTCTCCGCCGCCGCGCCGGCCGTGCTCGTCCGCAGCAACTCTTGCGAGTGTTGTTCGTTCCGCTCGTGACAGCGGCGCAGTTTCTCACTGAGGCGCTGCGCCTCCTCCCGCGAAGCGCCGACCAAATGCTCCAGTTCGTGAATCCGCCGATCGCGGTCCTCCTTCGATTGATGGCACGCATCGAGCCGTTCTTCCAAACGCCCCGCTTGGGTCCGGCACTCAGCCAGCGACTGGCGCGTCTGATCAACCTCGTGGTGCGCCGTATGCGCCCGTTGTTCCAATTCCTCGCACTTCCGCTTGAGCCGCTTGTACCGATCCGACATCTCCTCGATCTGCGATTTGAGCTGAGTCTGATCTTGCCCCAGATCGCCGCACTCGTCTTTGTAGCGATCGAGTTCGCGAGTCAATTCATGGCGGCGGGTTTCCGATTCTTCCAACTCGCACTTCAACCGCCGCTTCTCGTCGCCCGTCCGTTCGACGTCGTCGCGCGAATGGTCGAGTTCGGTTTGAAGATCGCCGCTCCGATCGCGGCTTTCGGCGAGCTTATGCTCGAGGCAACGAATCTCCTCATTGGCTTCGTCGAGCTTCACCGAGTGACCGGCATGATCATTTTTCCACTCGTCCCGTTCCTTCGTCATGGCCGCCAACTGATCGAGCAGGCGGATCGTGCGGAACCACCAGAGCAGCGTCGCCAGGATGAACAGCAACAAGAAGGCGAGCGCCAGCACGAGCCAAGTCCAGTAAGCGCGCTGATAGCCGTCGCGGCTCAGTTCGACGAAATGTTTCTCGTCGGTCAGCCGGTTGATCTCGGTGAGACGGTGAGCGCTTTCCTCCGCGAGATGCGTTTTCTCAATCTCCAGGCGTTTGTTATTCGCCGTCAGATCCAAGTTGTCGCGCTGCTGCGCTTCGAGGTCAGCGGCAAGCGTGACGACGCGGTCGGAGAGCTCGTTTCGCTCCCGCGTCAGATCTTTGTTCGCTTGGGTTAGTTCGACGATGTTGGCTCGAGCCTCCTCCAGATCGCCGTTCAGTTGCGTATTCTGGCCCGTCAGATCTTCGACGCGGTCCTGCAAACTGGCGCGCTCCGCTCGGCAGTGAGCCAAGTCGGCCGCTTGTCGTTATGCTCGCGTCGCGCGATCGACGCCGATCTGCTCAAAGAGTTGCCGGCAACGGCTCAGCGCGGTCGGCAATTCGGCGTGTGACTTCACGCTGCTGTACTCTCCGTTACTGCCGCCCTGATCGGCCAAGTCGCGCAGCTTCGCCGATATGACATGGTTGTCGCCGACGCCGATCACCTGAAAGTAAAGTCGATCGCCATAGGCTCGAGCAAGATCGCGAATCGGCGCCCCATGACTGAAGGGATCGCAATCGACGCCGTCAGTCACCAGCACGATCAGCGGCACGGCGTCAGGCTTGCCGGTCAGCAGCCGACGGGCTTCGACCAGCAGTTTGTCGAGTTTTCCTTCGCCCGCGGGGACCAATCGCATCACCGTCCGCCGCAGATGGCCGCGGCCGTCGTTCGTCAGCGGCAACAACTGCCGCAGCGCTGTGGCCTCGTCGTGGAGCGCCACGAACGCGGCCGGGATGTTCTCCGGAATGCCGTCGGCGACGTCGAGCGCCGACCACTGAGCGATCGCCATCCGCCGCTCGCGCCCCGACGGCCACGCCATGCTGTGGGTCGCGTCGATGAGCATTATGACGTCGGTGACGGCCGGCGCGGGCGCCGCGATGGCAACCGGCGTAGTTGCGACCGGCTTCAAATCGGCCGCGGGACGAGGCGCGGCGGGTGTGGGAAGCGGTTCCGCAGCATGAATCGCCGGCTCGACGACCGGCGTCGATTCGTCGCCCTGCAATGCCTGGTCTGTCGACTCGTCGTTTCCCGTCAGTTCGTAGCCAACCAAGATCGGACCTTCAGGCTCACTCGCGTCGAGGGCCAGCGCCGGCGCCGCTTCGCCAACGGCGTCCGCCGCGGAGGCGTCGCCCCACCAGCAGACGACCAGGAGTCCCCAGCAAACGACGTACTTCCAGCGAGTTATGCCGCCGATCAATCGTCCCATCACCCAACACCTCAAAAAATGCGCTGCGGAGCGAAACTGAGTAAGCGAGGCCGATTGTCGGGCACAGGAAATTTGCGTCAACTATGTGGCAGTTGCGAGTGGAGTGCCACCTGTTTGTCACCGCAAAATGACGCGCGCCTGCGCGAAGACGACGCCGATCGCCGCCGAGAATGCCGCGAACATCGCGGGTGGCCTTCCCCGAAAGAGTAAATGTCAAGCCGATTCCTGGCGAAAGGGGTTCGTAGCTTCTCCCTAGCTGCCGAAGCCGTCGAGCGAAGAGACCTGCCCAGGCCGCCCTGTTGGTAAGGCACGTTGTGCTTGACCATGTGCCAGAGGATCGTCGTCAGTCGCCGCATCGCCGCCGCGCGGGCGATTTTCGCGCCGCGGGGACGCTTGATGCGACCGTACCACTGCTTCATCGTCGGGTCGCGCCGCAGCGCGTGCAGCACCATCTGCCCTAGGACGAAGCGCGCGAGCTTGCTTCCCAGCTTGGTAATGGAGCCGAGCCGGTCGGTCGTCTCGGCGCGAATTGCGGCAACTGTTTCCTTGGGTCGGGAGAGTCGTCCGAGCAAAATCGCCCGGAGCGTCCCGTCAGGGTTTTTGGGGACGAACGGACTGTTCAACATCCTGTTTCTCCTTCCGCCCATTGGCGGGCTAGTAATAATGAAGCTGGCCACTGCCGCAACGCGCGGTCAATCTCTCGTTGCTGCGTTGACCAACGCGTATGGGTGTACATGGCCGTCATGCCGAGGGCCGACTCCGGCCCAAAACTAGGTGCGTGCCCCATCGTCAGTTGCCGGATCAGCGGGTCCACGTTGGCTTCTTGCAGGAGCGTTGCGAACGTGTGCCGCCAACTTTTTGGGCAGGTAGCGCCGTCGAAGCCGCATGACTCTGCAACGGCGATAAAGGATTTGCGAACTTGGTCGATACGCATCGCCCCGGCGTCCCGCCAGATTTCTCGATGAAGTCGGGCGATCTCCGTGCGAGCGAGTGCTCCGCCAGCGCGTTGCTCAGCTGCGGCGACAGCCTGCTCAGCGGCGCGGATTAACCGAGCGAGTCCTGCTGTCTGCCATCGTTGCCGAAGAGTCAGTAACGCGGGCCGCAAGAAGAGCGGCCCAGCCGCGCGGTTGCCAATCACGCGGCGAAGCACTGAACAGACTTCTGGCAGGAGAGGAATTTGCCGCTCGCGACGAGTCTTGACCCGCCACCCGAGTTCGCTTTTGTTGGTGACACGGAGTAGGCCCCTCTCGAAGTCGACGTCCTTGATTAGCGCGTGGACTAGTTCGCCCGGGCGGAGGCCTGTCTTCGCGAGGACGAAGTGAAGAGGAAAGGCCCAGTCGTCCGCAGCTCGCAAAAATGCGATTTCAAGCTGCTCATCGAACAGGAAGATGCGCTTGGAATCCTCAATCCGCATGCGTTTCCCGCCTAGGCCGGCAAAGGGGTTCTCAGCATACGGCGGCAGCCGGCGCTGTCGGGCAGCGAACCCATACATTGCCCGGCAGGTGTCCAGGATGAACCTGATCCCCTTGTCGCGCAGCGGTCGGCGGCGACTAGCAGCGTGGCCGTTAGGCGAAACGCGAATCGTCCGCAAATGACGGACGAATGCCTCGGCTTGGAGCTCGTGGGCTGACTTCAGCCCGCTGTGCACCTCATTGAAGGCGACCAGATGCTGCGTGGCGGAGCGGTACCGACTGACCGTCGCGAGCGACGACCGCAGTACCAACTCGTGATGGTCGATGAACTCCCTTTGCAGTTCGGCCACCGAGATCGGCTGGAATGAGAATAGGGTAGGGGCCTCAGCGGTCAGCTGGGCGTTGACCTCGGCGGCAATTCGTTCGGCGGTCGCCTCATTGGCGGCCACCGATTTGCGAACCTGGGTCCCACCGCTGCGGTAGTAGATCCACCAGCTGCCATGGTGCGGATAGATTGAAACTCGCCCGATCCGGCGTCGGCCGGATTTACGTCGACGTGGCCTCGCCATGCACCCCTCCTTGGTGCACAAGATGTGCACCAGTTATGCACCAAAGGCGTCGCAGTACGGCGCATGAAAAACGCTAAGCCGTTCATTCAGAACGGCTTAGCGTTTGGCTCGGAATGGACTCCACGAGCGGAGCGGAGAGGACAGGATTCGAACCTGCGAACCAGGTTTCCCCGGTCACCGATTTAGCAAACCGGCGCATTCGACCACTCTGCCACCTCTCCAGAAACGGCGGGAGCGGCTAGGCCGGTCCCGCGGTCGTTCGTCAATTCTATGCCATTTCGGCTCCTTCGCAAGGTCGCCCGTCGGCTTGCGGAGCCGCCGCTATTCTCCACAGGTTCTCACAACTTCCCGCTTGCTTTTGGCCACCGGACTTAATAGTGTGAACATGCGTATATTTGGCGACTGACTGTGCGCCTAAAAGGCGGCAACGCCTTGATTCGTTTAACGATTCGATTAGCGTCTCAGATGATGCGACGTCATAAGTCTCGCTCAAACGCTCTTTGATATTTGAATCTTCCGCAAACACACTAGCTGCGAGCGTACCCAGCGGCTTTCATGCTGCGCCTGATAATGGCCGCACACCCTTCCGAACTAGCATCGAATAACGAAGCCAAACGCGCTTGCGTCGCCTTGTTGACGCGACACAAGCGACAGCTGTCGCGACGCGAAATTTCGCAAATGGTTTGTTCCAAGGGACTTAGGCGTGTTGTCGTCCTGTCGCCGAAAATCGCATTCGCGTCGTTCGTCTTCGCGTCGTTCGTCAATGAGGAGGCCCGAATCCAGCCCGCTGGGCGACAGCAGAACATTGCTAACCTGTCCAAGCTGAGGCGTCAGCGACTCGCCGCTTTCGCCTGCACCTGACAATTCGCCAAGTCGTCGATCCAAGACTCCAAGAGCGTCGATTGATTCGCATTGCGGTCGAGTTGTTCCTCCGCCTCCAGACAGCGATCGATCGCGGCGAGCGTCGATTCGGCGGGGCGGCCCTCGGCGGCGAGTTGGCGGAGCGATTCGCTCAGCTTGGCGGCCATCAGATTGAGCAGTTGCCGAAAGCGCTGCCGGCGGGCGTCGGCTTCCTTGCCGGCGGCGTTGATGAACTCGTCGACTTCGCGGGCCAGTCGCGGAGCATCGAGCTCCCCCGACAGCCACTGCGCGGCGAAGCGGTCGCGCATCTGCCAGAGGGCGGCGTCGGCGAGTTGCCGGGCCAGCGTGAGGCTGCCGTGACTGCGCGCCGCAAGTTCCTCGGCAGCCGCCGCGTCGGAGACGAGGCCCTCAGCCAACGCGAGGTTGCGCACCGCATCGTCGGGCAGCGGTTTGAAGCGAATGACTTGAGAACGAGACAAAATAGTCGGCAATTGCCGGCTGCGGCTCGTGCCGATGAGAATGATCACGGCGCCCGGCGGCGGTTCCTCCAGCGTCTTCAGCAGGCAGTTCGCGCTTTCAGGGGTGAACCAATCGGCGTCGTCGACGATCGCTACGCGACGGCGCCCTAACATCGGGCGGAGCGAGACGTCATGGCAAAGGCCTTCCTGATTGCGCCGCTCTTGCGGACCAATGAACTGCTCGACCTTGAGGAACTTCGTGCTAGCCTGCCGTTGGACCGTGATCAGGTCGGGGTGATTGCCCGCCGCGGCGAGGCGGCAAGACTCGCACTGGCCGCATGGTTCAAGCAGCGCCGGCTCGCTGGTCGTACATAACAACGCCTTCGCCAACTGCAGCGCAAACGCCCGCTTGCCGACCCCTTCAGGGCCGACGAACAAGTAGGTCGTCGCGAGCCGGCCGGCAGCGAGGGCGCCGCGGAACTGCTCGACGACGGCGTCGTGACCTTGAATGGATTGCCACATGGCGGGCGTCGTCGGGGGTTTTACAGACAAATCTTGAAGGATCGAGCATCAAGCATACCGGGAGAACCTCCGAGGCTGAATAAGGTAGTCGGGCGGCGGCCTGATACAATCGAGGAAGTTGAAGTTGCGAGCAGTTCCATCCGTCGGTCGAGAAGCAGAAAGTGACGTGATGTCGTCGCCCTCGTCGCCCTCGTCGCCTTCGTCGCCGCGGTTCGTGAAGTGCCCCGGTTGCGGGACGCGGCTGCAAGTTCGCGCCGAAGACGCCGGCAAGCGTGCCCAATGCCATGAATGCGGCAAAGTTTTCCGCCTGGGAGGCAGCCCCGCTGCCGCGCCGTCAACTGCGCCGCCAACCACGGCGGCGGGGGGGGGGGGGG
>JBGSMO010000479.1:0-6853 GCA_041740115.1 Pirellulales bacterium | reverse complement strand
CTGATATACTGCCAGACGGCGAATTCACCCCAGCGGCCGCCAGATGTCGACCATCGTTTCCCATTCGACCCAAGCCATGTCGTCCAGCGAACTCGAAGCTCCCGGCGGGCAGGGCAAGCCGCCGCGCGAAAAGCGCGGGGTCCCCAGCGGCCTCTGGATGCGGTGCGACAAGTGCGGCGAGATGCACTTTCGCAAAGCGGTCGAGCAGAACTTCAACGTCTGCGCGAAGTGCGACAACCACATGTATCTCAGCGCCCAAGGCCGCATCGCGTCGGTCTTGGACGAAGGGACGTTCGAGGAGTGGGACCGAGATCTCACCTCGGTCGACCCGCTGGGGTTCAATGACAAGAAGTCGTACCCCGACCGAATTAAGTCAGAACAACTGCGGACCGGCCTCCGCGACGCCGTCGTCACCGGCACGGGGATGATTCGCGCCCGCCGCGTGGCGTTTGGCGTCACAGATTCCGCCTTCATCATGGGAAGCATGGGATCGGTCGTCGGCGAACGGCTGACCCGTCTCATCGAGCGGGCGACGGAGCAAGGCCTGCCGTTGATTATCGTCAGCGGTTCCGGCGGCGGGGCCCGGATGCACGAGGGGATTTTCTCGCTCATGCAGATGGCCAAAGTCTCGGCCGCGCTGGCCCGCTACGACCAAGCGGGGGGCTTGTTCATCTCGGTGCTAACCAACCCCACGATGGGGGGCGTCGCCGCCAGCTTCGCGTCACTGGGCGACATCATCTTCGCCGAGCCGAAGGCCCTGATCGGCTTCGCCGGCCCGCGGACGATCAAGGCGACCATCCGGATTGAATTGCCGGAAGGGTTCCAAACCAGCGAATTCCTGCTCGCCCACGGCTACATCGACCGTATCGTCCGGCGGCACGAAATGAAGAGCGAACTGGCCCGCGTGATCGACTACTGCGGCAAGCGTTGATCGCCCCTAGCCGCGCCCGCGCCTCTTGCGCTTCCTTGCTCGCACTACATTGCCCATCTACATTGGAATGAGGGCCGCTCGGGCCGTTTAGCGGCGTTTCTCTGTTTCCAATGCGTTTCACACCTCATTCAACCAACCGCGGCAACTCATGGGCATCGGCGGCTTCTTCAAATCGCTGATCGAGGGGGGCAAGGTCGACGTCGCCAAGCGCTACGAAGTCCTCCGCGAAGCCGTCTCCGGCACCATGAGCAGCTTCCAAGCGGTGCGCGATCGGCAGACCGACCAGATCGTCGGTCTCAAGGTCCTCGACAAGGACAAGACCGAACAGCTCGAGATGCGCTTCCGCGGCCTCAACAAGCCGAGTGAAGGGGAAATCGCCTCGCTGTTCAACCATCCTCGCATCGTCCGCACGCTCGGCTACGGCCTGACGACCAAAGGGGAGCAGTTCGTCGTGATGGAGTATCTCGACGGGCCAGGCCTCAACTCGCTGATCATCGGCCGCAGCAAATTGCTCGACGGCAATCGGCTTGCCTTGATGACGCAAGCCGCCGAGGCGCTTCAGACCGTTCACGACGCCGGCTTCATTCACCGTGATATTTGCCCCCGAAATTTCGTCTGCAGTAAGGACGCGACATCGCTCAAACTGATCGACTTCGGCCTGACCGTTCCCGCCCGGAAAGAATTCCAGCAGCCCGGTATTCGCACCGGCACGCCAAACTACATGGCGCCCGAGGTGGTTCGCCGCAAGCCGACCGACCATCGGCTCGACATCTTCGCATTTGGCGTGTCGATGTACGAAATGTTCTCGTTTGAGCTCCCTTGGCAGCGGGGGAGCGGCGACGGCTTGGCCGCGATGGGCAATGGTCAGTCGGCTCCCACTCCTATCGAAAAACACTGCCCGAAAATTCATCCCGTCATTCGGGATGCCATCCGCAAGTGCCTGGAACCAGAGCCCGAAAAACGGTTCCAATCAATGAAATTGCTCCTGAACGCCATCCGTGCCGCCAAAAGCGAGTCGGTGTGAGGCTCCCAATCCCTTCCACGGCACGCATTGCGGCCTCCGCCTCGGCCCGCTAAAATGCCGAATTCTGTAATTTCCGCGGCGGCTCGCTTGGTGGAGCCGCCTTCGACGATACCCCCTCTCACGACCGATCCGCCCGCTGGGCGGGAGCTTCCCATGACCATCGACAAGAGCCTGAAAGTCCGTCGCGGCGCCACGAGCACCCGAAGCGTCCTCACCCGCGCCGAGCGTCTCGAGCGTCTCAAAGAGAACGAGCGCTGGAGCGAAGGGATGTCGCCAATCGGGCTCCCCAAGGTGCGGGTCAAAAAGCTGTCGCTGAAGAAGAAAAAGAAGACCAAGAAGGAAGAGGACGAAGCCGCGCCCGCCAAGGGTGGCGCCAAGGCTGCTCCGGCCAAAGGCGGCAAGAAGTAGCTCGCCGCGCCTCTTTCAGCGAATGTCGCACGCCAAAGACCAAGCCTTCGAGCTTGGTCTTTTCATTGCTAGATTGGTCGGCGCTAGATAGCCCACGACTCCGCCGTTTCCATCTCACCCTGTCGATTGCGCACGAGCCGCGACGCTTTGCGCGCCTCGTAGTCGGAAACCATCGCAAAACTGCCGTCCGACGACGTCTGCAGCGAGGCCAAAAGCCGCCCCTGCAGGTCGTACAATTGCCAGATCTCGCAACGAATCCGGGTATCGCCGTCGTTGCAGCGCGAGAGCCGCACAGCGATCCGGTCGCAACAAAGCTCGCGCACCTCTTCGATGCGGCGCTGCGCGGAAGCGGCCAACGTTCGCCAGCGGCCAATCCGCACGGAGATGATTTCGCCGTGTTCGTCGCGATCGACGCCGACGCTCGACGCAATGCGGCGGGATGCGTAAATTGCCGCTGTTTCCGGGCGTTTTTCGAGTTCGCCGCGGTCGACCAACGATGCTACGGAGACGATGCCGCAAGAGGACTGACGGTTGGATTGTCGACGGGTGGAATTGAAAGCGACCATAGGACGAAAAACGTCGGATTACGAGTGACTGGTACAGGCGACGCGCCTTACAAGTTCGTAAGCGAAAAAGGTCAAGCCCCGTTACAGAGGGGGAAATACCCTTTAGACTTTCCTTTTTGGCGACAACCGGACCTGCGACTCGTTGTTATCCGCAAAATTCGACACGCCTCCTATCTTTAAGACGCAAATCTGCTTAAAAACGAAGTTGCGAAACGCTAATGAAGGGCGTTTCATCACCACTCCGGGCGCACCACGCGCCACCCGCAAGATGAGGTAGAACATGTTTTCACAAACCGTCGAATACGCCCTGCGAGCCATGGTGCAGCTGGCGGCCGACTCGTCGGGAGCCGCCACGACCAAGGATATTGCCGCGAAGGCAAAGGTGCCGAGCGCCTACTTGGCCAAGGTGCTCCAGTCGATGCGCCGCGGCGGCCTGATCCACTCCCGCCGTGGAGTCGGCGGCGGCGTCACGCTCGCCAAGCCGGCCGGCAAGATCAGCCTCCTCGACGTCATCGACGCCGTCGAGCCGCTGAAGCGGACCCCCGGCAAGAAGGTCCCGGCCGCCGCCCAACTCCAAAAGGCGATGGACTCGGCCGTCGATCAGCTCCGCTCGAAGTTCGCTTCGGAGTCGCTGGCCGACATGCTCCCGAAGGGGAAGACCGTCAAGGCTGCCGCTCGCGGCGCCGCGGCGAAGCGCCCCGTCGCCAAGAAGCGCTAAGCTTCCGCTGGCCAACACCGTCCAAGCGCGGGGAGCGCAGCCTCGGTTCCTTTGCCGAAGCTGCCTCCCCGCTGCCGACGCTCACTACTTGCCTTAGCGTCCGCGGACGCCTTCTTGCAACTGAATCTTGGCAATTCCCGCTTCGGCACGGCGAATGCTCTCTTACGCAGTTGAACCATTCCCCTCCAGCTAGCTCAGGCGCGGCGACGCGCGACGCGAAAAGCAGTCATCACCGCGATTTCCTTTCCGCACCGCGCCCTGTGACGTATAATTCGCGCTGATGCAGTAGGCTGTTGCAGTCGGTCGACTTAACGTTAGATGCACCGCATGACCAAGTCGAACGTAAGGAACGTCGCTCGAGCCTGCTGGTGGCGCGTGCTCCTCTTGCAGCTGCTGCTAGTCGGGACAGCCGAAGAACGCCTACAGGCTCAAGAAGCCAAGCCCCCCGCTGGCGCCGCCAACGCAGCGGCTCCTCCTGCCGAAGAGAAGACGGGCCCCGACAAGAGCGGCCTCGCCGCGCTTGTCGAAGTGAAGCTCCCCCTCGGCAGCGGCGGCGAAGCGCCTCTCAAGCAAATCATCACCCGCGCTCGCGATCGGTTGGTCGCCGAGGCGCGCCTCCGCGGCGACGGCCGACGCCCCATCCTTGTCCTCAACTTCGTTCCCACCGGCGGAGCCGAAGGGGCCGGAAGCCAATTCGAAACCGTGCTGTCGCTTGCGCGCTTCCTGGAAAGCCGCGAGATGGCCGACGTGAAGACCGTCGCCTGGATTCCGCGTACGATCCGCGGCCACGGCGTATTGGCTTCCATTGCCTGCGAAGAGATTGTCATGGCCGCCGACGCCGAATTGGGCGACGCGAGCGCCGACGAACCAGCCGACCAGGCGGTCAGCCGCACCGTCTTGGAAGCTTATCGCGAAATCGCCGACGCCAAGCGGACGATCCCCGTCGCGCTCGCCATCGGCATGATCGACCCGGCGGTCGAGGTGGTGCAAATCGAGAGCGAAGAGGGAGTCCGCTTCCTTCTCCGCGATGAAGTCGAGGCGTTCCGGGCCGACAACGAGGTGATTAACGAATCAACGCTCGTCCCCGCCGGCTCGGTGGCGCGATTCACGGGGCGCGAGGGACGGCAGTTCGGCTTCGTCAAATATCTTGCCGCCGAGAAGCCCGACGTCGCCAAGGCGTTGTCGACGCCGGTCGAATCGCTGGAAGTCAATCAATCGTTGCTGGCCGATTGGGAGCCGGTGATGATCACCGTTCGCGGCGAGATCACCCCCGGGGCCGTCAGCCAATTGTCGACGCTGCTCAACGACAACGTCGCCGGCGGCGCCAACTGGATCGGCGTCCGCATCGACAGCGTCGGCGGCGACCTCGACGCCTGCATCACGCTGGCGAATCAGTTGGCTGAGCTCGACCCGAACGCCGTACGCACCATCGCCTACGTGCCGGTCGAAGCGAAAGGGGGCGCGGCGCTCATTGCGCTGGCGTGCGATCAACTCGTAATGGCGCCCGATGCCGTGATCGGCATCGGGCCGAATCTCGCGGAGGTTGGTCGCGACGACAATCGAAACCTTCCCCAGCAACCGCGCCGGCGCCGCGGGTTCAAGCCACAGCGCGAAGCAGAAGACCCCGCGGCGCTAAGAGCGTCGGTCGCCTCCGCCGAAATCAGCCTGCGCAGTTCGCTGGCCGCGAAGA
The DNA here is from genome assembly GCA_041740115.1 of Pirellulales bacterium. GTDB lineage: Bacteria > Planctomycetota > Planctomycetia > Pirellulales > Lacipirellulaceae > Lacipirellula. Next base: position 1,516 of record JBGSMO010000479.1, on the reverse strand, counting down.
CCGATCGGAGTTGGTCCCTACTCGCGGCGATGATCGACCCCAACGTCGAACTCTTCCAGTACCGCCACCAAGAGACGGGCGAAACCCGCTGGATGGGCCCGGAAGAGGCGAGCGAGTTGCGTGACGCCGCCAATTGGACGCAGGGCGCTGCGCTGCACGCCGGCAACGAACCGCTGATCTTGCGCGGAACGCAAGCATTGGACTCGAGCATCGCCTTTCAGACGGTCGACAGCTTCGACCAGCTCGAACGCCTCTACGGCTTGAACCAAGTCGCCTTCGTCGAACCGAACTGGGCGATGAAACTCGTCCACGCCCTCGCCTCGCCGGGACTGGCCACGTTCCTGCTGATGCTCGGGCTGGTCGGCATGTACATTGAGATGAAAACTCCCGGCGTCGGCGTCGGCGGGGTCGTCGCGGCGCTCGCGTTTCTGCTCTTCTTCTGGAGCAAGTCGCTGGAAGGAACCGCTACGTCGCTCGAGATCGTCATGTTCGTCGGCGGTCTCGTGCTGATGCTGATCGAGATTTTCGTCGTCCCCGGCGTCGGCGTTTTCGGACTCACCGGCGGGTTGATGGTGATCTTCTCGCTCGTGCTGGCGAGCCAGACCTTCACCTTCCCGCGCAGCGGCGCCGAGATGGACGAAATGCGGCGCTCGATGTCGATCGTCGTCGGCGCGGGGATCGGGGTGATTGGGCTGGCGATCGCGCTGCGCCGGTTTCTTCCCAAAGCGCCGCTGTTCAACCGCCTCGTCCTCGAACCGCCGCCGCCAGAAGAACGGATCACCCTTTCCCATCGCGAGGCCCTCGCCGATTATTCCCACCTCATCGGCGTCACCGGCGAAGCGATGACCGACCTCCGCCCCGGCGGCCGGGCGCTCGTCGGCGGCCAACTCATCGACGTCATCGCCGAAGGAGTTCCGCTCGATCGCGGCACGCCGGTGACGGTCGTGGAGGCCCACGCCAACCGCGTGCTCGTCCGCGCGGCGACGTGACCGCCCTCTGAATCTTGCGCGTTTTCAAGAAAAGCCACGGCGGTTTCGCCTCCTGTCCGGTGACGAGCCCGCGGTCAGCAGCCGACGGGCTCCTGACGCGGCCATCCTCGTGCCAACGCCAAGCTGCTCTGATTGTCGCCGAGCAACATCTTCCGAAATGTTATGAGACGAATCGACGTCGGCTGCTCATCTGGCAGCAAGAAAAAAAATGGCGATCTCGAATCCGCTGTAGCAATTGTCTCGAAGCACATTTCGGAAAATGCAGGAGCTTCTGAGAATGATCTCGCCGAGCCTCTAGCGTATCGCCGGCTGTGGTACGGCCTACTCAGCGCGACCGCGCCAGCAATCCTCAAACTCCAACAGTGCGGGGTTTCAGCGCCCCGACGCGATCCAAGATGCCAATGATCCCGCACGCGATCATGTCTGACGACTCAACGCGAACTAGTCTTTGACGCGAATTCGTTTCGGGTCCTTGCTCGCTGTATGAGCGCTTCTGCCACCTCACCTAGGAGTTCTGCGATGAAAAT
>JBGSMO010000467.1:0-13072 GCA_041740115.1 Pirellulales bacterium | reverse complement strand
GACGCGGCGCTCGGTTGGGCGCAACTGACGGCCGACGGCGGGCACGCGGGGAACGACTTGCAGCATGCCGCGGTGCGCCGCTGGATGGCGCCGCATCGCGGGGAGTTCCGCATCAAGTCGATGGCTCAGCACGAAGTTGCCGCGGGCGACGGCATTCGCTGCTGGATTGTTTCGAGTCGGCAAGGTGTGCTGAAAAAAGAGACTTTGCACGAGGCGACGATGCCGCTGGAGGTCGACTCCGTCGCGCTGGAGGCGGGCGATACGATCGACTTTGTCGTCGATTTCAACGCCGATCTCAACAGCGATCAGTACCTGTGGAAAGCAACGATCGAGGAGATTGGTACGCCCGCGAGCGATGCGACGGCGGGCGCCAACGCGACGGAGGTCGCTACCGCGAATTGGGATTCGGTGCGCGACTTTGCGAACAAGTCGCCGCAGTATCTCGATCCTTGGCATCAGCTAGCGCAGGTATTGTTGTTGTCGAATGAATTGATGTTTGTTGATTGAGTAGTTTGAGAGAAGTAACGTCCGTCATTCTGAGCCCTTCGCCCCGCTCAGGGTAAACTCCGTGAAGAATCTGGCCGCTCGCTTGGCACTAGATCCTTCGCTCCGCTCAGGATGACAAGGAAACGTAACATGAATCATCGCCGACCACTACCGTATGATCGCCGCACATTCCTCCAGCGGTCGGGGATCGGGCTCGGCGCGTTGGGTCTGGCTGGCATTTTGGGCGAAGCAGATTTGGCTCCCTCAACCGCGTCGGCCGCGTCGTTTGGTTCGTTCCCGACGCGACAGCACTACGCGGGCAAGGCGAAGCGGGTCATTCACTTCTTCCTGAACGGCGGGCCGTCGCAGGTCGATACGTTCGACCACAAGCCGATGCTGGCGAAGTACGCCGGGCAGCCGATTCCTGAGACGCTCGCCACCGAGCGGAAGACGGGCGCCGCGTTTCCGTCGCCGTTCAAGTTTCGGCCCTACGGGCAGAGCGGCATTGAGGTGAGCGACATCTTCAGCCGCATTGGCGAGCACGTCGACGACATCGCGGTGATCAACTCGATGTTCGCCCATCTGCCGAATCATGAGCCGTCGCTGATGCTGATGAACTGCGGCGATTCGGTGCAGCCGCGGCCGAGCGTCGGCTCGTGGGTGCTGTACGGCATGGGGTCGGAGAATCAGAATCTCCCCGGATTCATCGCACTCTGCCCCGGCGGGTACCCAATCAAAGATGCGGAGAACTGGCAGGCGGGCTTCTTGCCGGGCGCCTATCAGGGGACCTACATCGACACGCAGTTCGAAGTGGTCGAACGGCTGATCGAAAATATCCGCAGCCCCCATGCGACGACAGCGATGCAGCGGCGGCAACTCGACTTGCTCGGGCAACTAAACGCCGAGCATCGGGCCTCGCGCAGCGATCCGCGGCTTGATGCGCGGATCGAGTCGTTCGAACTGGCGTTCCGCATGCAGATGGCGGCGAGCGACGCGTTCGATCTGGAGCGCGAGCCGCAGCATATTCGCGAACTATACGGCGAAGGGGTGCATGCCCGGCAGACGTTGATCGCGCGACGACTACTAGAGCGAGGCGTTCGCTATGTGCAGCTCTGGCATGGGGCGAGCCAACCGTGGGATCATCACTCGGGGCTGGAAGGGGGGCACCGCGACCTGGCGCGGCAGATCGACCAGCCGGTGGCGGCGCTGCTGACCGACCTCAAGCAGCGCGGGATGTTCGACGACACGCTCGTGATATTTGGCGGGGAGTTCGGGCGGACGCCGACGGTGGAACTGGGCGCCGACGGCGGGTCGCTGTTAGGACGCGACCACAATCAATATGGGTTCACTGTGTGGATGGCGGGGGGCGGCATCCGCGGCGGCACGGTGCATGGGGCGACCGACGACTTTGGGTTCAAGGCGGTCGACCAGCCGACAAGCGTGCATGATCTGCATGCGACGATTCTGCATCTGCTCGGGTTCGATCACGAGCGGCTGACGTATCGGTACGCAGGGCGCGATTTCCGGCTGACGGACGTGCATGGGAAGGTGATTGGAAATATTGTGGCGTAGCGATTTTAAGCCCCCAACTCGCAAGCATAGATAACGTTCGTCAAAATACATTCAACACAGAGAACACAGAGGCCACAGAGAATAAAAAGATAGAGAAATCTCTGTCCTTTCCTCTGTGCTCTCTGTGTTTAAATCGTTTAATGATTCTGCGCCAATTGCATCCAATTGATTTTAGGAAATCTTCGATGAAGCTTCATCACGCTTGTCTGTTCGTCGTCGCCGTCTCGTCATTTGCCCAGTTCGATGTTCTCAACGGACGAGCCGCTGAGGCGGCGAAATCGCAAAGCCTGTTCAACGGCAAAGATCTCTCGGGTTGGCACGCCGACGTGCCGGCGCTTGATGACGATCCGCAGGGGAAGATGCCGTTTATCGTGCGGGACGGGTTGCTGGTGAGCCTCGGCACGCCCGGCGGTCATCTCATCACCGACGACGAGTTCAAGAACTACCGGCTGGAGGTGCAGTACCGGTTTGTCGACAAGCCGGGAAATTGCGGCGTGTTGGTTCATGCGTCGAAGCCGCGGGCGCTGTATGAAATGTTTCCGCAGTCGATCGAAGTGCAGATGCACAGCGAGAACGCCGGCGACTTCTGGTGCATTGCCGAGGACATCACAGTGCCGGATATGGAGCAGCGTCGCGGCCCGAAGGAGAACTGGGGGACGAGCGGCGACAAGCAGCGGCGGATTCTGAACTTGATCGACGACTCGGAGAAGCCGGTCGGCGAGTGGAACACGATGATCATCGAATGCGTCGGCGACGAGGTGAAGGTGTGGGTCAACGGAGACCTGGTGAATCACGGTTCGAAGTGCACCGCGGATCATGGGCAGATCGCCGTGCAGGCGGAAGGGACGGAGGTGGAGTTCCGCCGGTTGGAGTTGACGCCGATTGAGAAGCTGAGCGACGACGAAGGTTGATGCTTGCTTCGTCGAATGGCCGAACTAGGTCGTCATTCTGAGCACAGCGAAGAATCTGGAAGTTCGCTCGGGATGCTAGATCCTTTGCTGCGCTCAGGATGACGGGCTCTTGCGCCGCATCAGTGCTGCGTCAGAAACTCTTCGGTGTTCAGCAGCGCCCAGCAGAAGTCTTCGAGGCCTTCCGCCGGCGTCGGCTTGGAAACGACATGCGCGACCGCCGCTTGCAGTTCGACCTCCGTCGGCGGGCGGCAGAGTGAAGCGCGATAGAGTTGGTCGATCACCACGCCGACGGGGGCGCCCTCTTCGAGCAGCCGGTGGAAGCGGTTTTGCTTGGCGACGAGTTTCTGCTGCAGCGTCGAGCCGTTGAAGAGTTGAATTACCTGGGCGAGCGTCGAGTTCGTGTTCCGCTCGCAGGCGCAGGCGGTGAGTCGTGCGGGGCGGCCGAAGGTTTCGAGGAATTCGTGCTTGAAGTCGGGACTCGGCAGCGCCGTCGCCAGCGTGCCGGCGGGGAGGCCGGCGAACGGTTCCTTGATTTCGGTGACTTGTGAGATTGCGTCGAGCAGTTGCTCGGCGGAGAGCATGCGGGTGCGGGCATGCGAGAAGAAGCGAGCGTCGTCTTGATTGAGCGGCGTCGTCTGGCTGCTCAGCTGATAGGTGCGGCTGTTGAGGATCGTGCGCAGCAACTGTCGGTGATCGAAGCCGTGCTTGACGAAGTCTTCGGCCAGCCGATCGAGGAGCGCCGGATTGCAGGGGGGATTCGATTGGCGGAAATCGTCGACCGGATCGACGATGCCGCGGCCCATCACTTCCGCCCACGCGCGATTCACGGCGACCCGCGCGAAGAAGGGATTGTGGGGCTCGGTAAGCCAATGGGCGAACGCGCGGCGGCGATCGTTGAGCGCTTCGTCGCCAAGGGCGCCGTCGCCAGGGAGCCACGGCTTCATTACCTGGCCGGTACGCGGTTGAACGACTTCGCCGTCGCGACCTTCGTAGATCACTTCTTCTTCCAGCCGCATGCCGGGCTTGCGGCTCGTGCGGTTGAAGAATGCCGTCAAACCGTAGAAGTTGTCTTGCGTCCAATTTTCAAACGGATGATTGTGGCACTTGGCGCACTGGATGCGCGAGCCGAGGAAGACCTGCGCGGTCGTTTCGGCGGCTTCGGTCGATTCGTCGAGGGCGCGAACGAAGTTGGCGGCCGGGTTGTCGTAGGTGCTGCCTTGCGCGGTGAGGAGTGCACTGGCGAACTGATCGAACGGCATGTTCTGTTCGAAGGCGTCGACGAGCCAACGGTGGAACTTGTGGACACCGGCCTCGGCGACTTCGCTCTTCTGGAGCTTGAGCAGGTCGCCCCACTTGAGGGCCCAGAAACGGGCATGTTCTGGGCGCGCGAGGAGGGCGTCGATCAATTGGGCGCGGCGATCGGGACGCTGGTCGGCGCGGAACGCTTCTTGCTCGGCGAGCGTCGGCAAGGCGCCGATCACGTCGAGGTAGACGCGGCGGACGAATTCGTCATCGGTGCAGAGTTCAGAAGGAGCGTACTGCAGCTGGCGGAGTTTGTCGTAGACGAGCTCGTCGATGAAATTGTGCGCCGGCGGATTTGACCACTCGAAGCCGGGGATCTCTTCCACCAGCGTAAACTGGCAGGACACGAGCTGATCGAGATAACGAGCCATCACCGCCACTTGGCCGCGGCGCTGGCCCTGCAGCAGTCCGTCGGGGGTGACCGTGGCGAGTTGTTCGTCGGAGGAGGTGAAGTAAGTGAGCCGCGTGACGTCGCGGATTTCGCCGTTGTCGAAATGGGCGCGGGCGACAATCTGTTGCTGCCAGTGCGGCTGCTGGAGCACGCGGCCTGAAGCGGGCAGCAGTTCTAGTTGGACGCAGCGCGTCCCTTCCGGTGCGTCGACGGGGGCCCCTTCGGAGATCCACTGCCGCAGGACGTCGTAAGCGTAGTCGGTCGTCCGCAGCTTCAGTCCGCCGCGATGGGGGACGACCATCGTTGGTTTGAGCAGGAGCAGGCTTTGCGCGGGATCAATGCTGTTGGTGCGGCGGCCGCGATCGCCCTTGGTGAGGGTGAGTTCGTCGAGAGCGTGGTCGTACGCTTGCAGGGAGATTTGGAAGCCCCCCTTGCCGCTGGGGGCGCCATGGCAGCCGCCGGAGTTGCAGCCCTGACGGGTGAGGGCGGCGACGGTTTCGGTGCGGAAGGAAATCGGATCGGGCTGGTCGAAACCGGCGACCGCGACGGGAACCTTCGCTTGCTTGCCGGCGATGTTGACGGTGAGTTCGCTGGCGCCGCTGCCGGCTGGGATGACGGTTCCCGTGCGGACGTCGGCAATCATCGGCGTGGCGGAGACGATCGACGCCTCGCGCGTCAGGTCGGCGACGAGACCGCCAGAGAAATAGCCGGTGACCAGCATCTTCGCTTGTTCGCGCGGCGAGCGGAGGTCGATGCGCTCGGGTTGGACTTCGATTCGCTCGAGCGTCGAGAGGTCGAGCGCGGCGTCGGCGGCGAAGGCGGGCGTTGCCGCGAACAGCAACAGGACCCATATCCAGCAATGTTTCAAAAGTCTCACCGTCTGAGTGAAAAGTGGCGTCATGGCGTCGCTCCTTCCGTAGCGGGAGCGGCTGGTGGTGCTTGGACGTCGACCAACGCCGGCTGGCTGCGTACGGTGATCTCTTGGCCTTGGACGGTCGTCGTGGCGACAGCCGTCAGCGTGGCGAACGTCCCCGGCGCCGCGTCGGCCGCGGCGTGCAGCGGGATGGTGATTGAGCTCGCATCGCTGGGGATCGTGATGGCGATCGGCGCCGCGATGCCGGCTGGGCCGTCGGCGAATTGGACCTTTACCGGCTGCGGATCGGCGCCGAAGCGCTGGAGGCGGATCTCCGCCTGCTGCTGCCCGCCGGCGACGATCGGCCCTGCCAGCGCGACGGAGACGACCAGCGGCTTGACGACTCGGAGCTTCACGTCGTCGACGGCGACGACGCGCGTCTGTTCTTGAAACTTGCCGGTCGCGACGATCCGCAGCGGGAACTCGGCGCCTTCGGCGAGATCGACGGGGCCCTTGAGCGACACTCGCATTGCCTTAAGGCCATCCTCTACGGGAGCGACTTCCGCCGTGATGCCCGGCGGCAGTCCCTCAACAGCAATAGTGACAGGATCCTTAAAGGCTTCGTTCGTGCGATTGATCGGTACGTCGAAAGTCGATGCGCCGACGAGCAGCGGCAGGTAGGCTTCTTTACTCGCGAGCGCGAGATCAAAGAATGGCGGGAACGCCGGGCCGACGCCGATGGCAATGGCTGATTCCAGAATCGTCGGCAGCGCCAGGGTGTTCGGGAACAGGACGAGCAACGGCCCGCGCTGGTTGGCGGGGACGGCGACTGTCTCTTCGCCGATCTTCGCCTTGCCGACGATTTTTGCATGCCGCACTTCGCCGGCGGGGATGTCGGCCGGCAAGGTGATCTTGAGCAGCGTTTCGGCGCCTTCGAACATTTGGCCTTCGAGCTTCACGCCGTCGCCGAGGCCTTCGACCGCGAGTTCGATGGGGCCGCCGTAGGCGGGGCGTTGGGCGAGGACCTTCACGACGGTCGTGCCGGCTTGCGGGGCGTTGTACTGCGTCGTTTCGGCATTCAGCGCGAAGCCGCCGTACGTTTCGCTGACGTCGACGCGGTAGACATGATCGGCCCCGCCGCCGCGGAGGAGATCTTCGACATGCAGCGTGTAGTCGCCCTCTTCGGGAATCTCGGCGTCGAGCACCGGCTGCCGCTCCTGGCGGGCGACGGCGATCTGCGTGCCGTCTGCCTTATGGAGGCTCAGGTACACGTCGCAGGGCGAACCGAGTTCGCGCGTCTGGCCGACGCAGTGCAGACGCTGTCCTTGGCGGGCGTGAAACTTGAAGCTATCGCGATCGCCTGGTTGGTCGAGCCGGCCGTTGAGCGCGCCGGGGACCAGTGCCGCGGTCGCCGTTTCGGCCGCGTCGTTCGGTTCTTGTTCGAGCGTCTGGGACTGCGGGCTTGCTTCAACCTGAAACCAGCCGGAACCGGCGCCGGCGGCTGCGGGGACGCTGAAGGCAGCCAGTTGCGGTTCGTCGCTGGCGGCGGGAAGCGAGACATGCAGGAGCGATTTGTCGGCGACGCCGTCGGCGAACTCAAACGAAGCGACCTCGCCGTTCCGTCCGCCGGCGGGATAGACGTTGCTGACCAGCGGAAACTCGCCGATTCGCAATCGGTAGCGGAATTCGGGGCCGCCGAGATGTCGCACGTCGCTGACGGCGATCAGGTAATCGCCGGCCGTTTCGAACACGCGGCTGAAGCGGCAGTCGCCGCCGACTCCGGTCGAGTCGTCGGCGCGATGGAGTTCGTTCCCGTCCGCCGTGAGAAGTCGCAGGACGGGATCGAGTTTCGAACCGATGCGCTGGGCGACGATCTCGAACGAGAGTCGTTGCCCAGCCTCGACATGGAGGCGATAGTAGTCTTCCTCGACTGGTTCGCATTGGCCGTCGACGGCGATGGGCCACTCGGCTGGCTGAGCTTGCGCGACGGCGTGGTTGTCGGTTGCTTCCGTCACGGAGGGGAGGTCGTCGACCATCGTGAGGATGGGATTCGACACCCCTTCGCCCGTGACGAGTCGCATGGCGCCGACGCCGACTTGCTCGTCGCGCGGGACGGTGATGCGGCAGAGGAGGGCTTCGCCCTTCTGGGCGGCATCTGAGTCGCCAGCGACGAACTCTGTCCGAGACGCGAAGGAAGTCCACAGGCTGCGGGGATTGAACAGGTTGGCGCCGGTGAGCGTCAGTTCAATTGTGGTGCCTGGAGCCGCGGCCAGCGGTTTGCACTGACCGAGTGTCGGCGGAGCGGCGACCGCATGGACCGCGACCGCCGATGAGCAAGCGCAGAGTAGGGTGCGAAAAATGGAGGACGATCGATTCATGCGTTGGGGCGTCGAACTCAGCAGTGCTAAATGTTCAGCATGCGGTTGGGGTGCCACTGGCGTGTCGCCAGTGCTGAAGCGGAGACTCGCTCAAAACTTCGCACTGGCGACACGCCAGTGGCACCCAGAGATCGGTTTGTGGTAGGAGGTGAGATGAGAGGGCTGTCTAGGCAATCAGTTCGGTCAACGGGTGCGACTCGGGGCTGACCGGTCGCTGCAATCGACCCTGAGCGTCGGGGATCGCGAGGTGCGGGTCGATTCCCAGGTTGTGGAGCAGTGTGGCATGAACGTCGCCGAAGGTGACGGGACGATCGACGACTTCGCCGGCATGCTTGTCGGTGGCGCCGATCACTTGGCCGGTCTTCATCCCGCCGCAGGCCAGGAGCGCTGCGTTGACGCGCGGCCAATGGTCGCGTCCGGCAACATTGTTGATCGCCGGCGTGCGCCCGAACTCTCCCCAGACGATCACGGTGACGTCTTTGTCGAGTCCGCGTTCGTGCAAGTCTTGCACCAGTGCGGTGACGGCGTTGTCGAGCATCGGGAACTCTTCGCGCCCTTGCTTGAAGTTGTCGTTGTGCCAGTCCCAGCGGCTGAAGTTGAGCGACACGACCCGAGCGCCTGCTTCGACGAGACGACGGGCGACGAGGAAATTCTCGGTGACGCGGGGCGCCGAGTCGTCCTTGTAGCCGGGATTGCCGACGCCGTAGCGTTCGATGATTTTGGGATCTTCGCGAGTGAAGTCGAGCGCCTCGACCAGCTTGGGCGAAGCGAGGATGTTCCAGGCCTGCTCGACGAACTGATCGCGTTCCTGTCGCAACGGCGACGCGGCGACCGATTCCTGTTTTCGCTCCAGCGCCGTGAGGAGATCGAGCCGACTGCGGAGGCGATCAATCGTGACGTCGCGCAGGACTAGCTGACCGGGATCGGCGGCAAGGCCCGCGGTGGTCTCGGCCTTGTGGCCTGGATCGTATTTGCTGACGAGCCCGTACGGAGCGTACGGAGCGCCGAGGAAACCGCCGCCGCCCGGATCGCCCCACGGGGCGTGGCTGCAGCGGTAACAGAGCGAAAGATTCGGCGGCACGTCGGGAGTCGCGGGGCCCTCAAGTCGCGAGACCCAGGCGCCGAGCGTCGGCGAGTTCGGGTCGACGCGGGGCGACATGCACTGTTCGGCGTAGTGGGGGCCGCGGGCGTCGACGATGCTGCGGATGATGGCGAGCTTGTCCATCATCGCGGCCATTTTCGGCAGCAGTTCGCAGATCTGGATGCCGGCGACGTTGGTGCTGATGGGCTTGAACTCGCCGCGGACTTCGGCGGGGGCGTCGGGCTTCAGGTCCCACAGGTCTTGATGGGGCGGCCCGCCCGGCAGGAAGACGTTGATGAGGGCCTTGTGCGAAGCACGCTGTCCTTGCAATGCTTCGGCACGGAGGAGCGAAGCGAGCGAGAGTCCGCCCACCATCGAACCGCCGATCGATAGAAAGTCGCGTCGCGAGACGCCATCGCAAAACCGCCGACGGCGAGCGACATTACTGAGCAGGGTCAACATTCGCAAAACTCCCCAGGCTCGATTAGAGTCTTCAATTGTACTGCCGGCCTGCTGCCCTAGCCAACCGGATGAGAGCGCTATGCACCAAATTGCGTTGACGATTTATGCGTTTTCTTTTGCGGGATTCGTCGTAGGCACGGCTGTAGCGCGAGGCGAATCTGAAAATACCCCGCGGGTCAGCTTCGTGCGCGACGTGGCGCCAATCTTGGTCGGCAAGTGCCAAGGGTGCCACGGCCCGAAGACTGCGGAGAGCAACTACCGACTCGATACGTTCGAATTGCTGATGCAGGCGGGCGATTTTGGGTTGCCGCCGATCACGGCTAGTAGCCTCGACGAAAGTGAGTTCCATCGGCTGATCACTTCCGAAGATCCCGACGAGCGGATGCCGAACAACGGCGATCGGTTGACGGATCGCGAGATTGCGGTGATCGACGCGTGGATTGCGCAAGGGGCGACGTTTGACGGGGCTGACCGGACGGCGGCGCTGCGAACACAGATTCCGCGCGACCTTCCTCATCCCGCTGCTCCAACGATCTACGCAAAGCCTCTCCCCATCGTGGCGATTGCCTTTAGTGCGGATGGAACCCAATTGCTCACGGGAGGCTATCACGAAGTTCTGCTCTGGGACCCGGCGACTGGACAGTTGACGACGCGCGTCGGCAACATGCCGCAACGGACGTACGGCATGGCCGTGAGCCCCGATAGCTCCTGGCTGGCCGTCGCCGGCGGCGCGGACGGCGTTTCGGGCGAGGTGCGACTGATGCCCTGGTCGAACGGTGCTGCCGGGAGTGAACCGGCCAAAGTGCTCGCGACAGGCGACGACGTTTTCTTCGACGTGGCGTTTCGCCCCGACGGCAAAGAATTGGCGGCGGCGGGTTCCGACGGTTCGATTCGCATCTTCGACGTCGCCACCGGCGTCGAGCGGCTCAAGGTGAGTAATCACGCTGATTGGGTGACCGACGTTTCGTACAGCGCCGATGGCGCATTGATCGCCACCGCCAGTCGCGACAAGTCGTCGAAGGTGTTCGACGCGGCGACGGGGCGGATGCTCGCGAGCAATTCTGAAACGGCCGCCCCAGTGCGCGGCGCCACGTTCGCTCCCGACGGCAAGTCGGTCGTCAGCGTCGGTGGCAACGGCGCTCGCGTCTGGAAGGTGGAAGATTCAACGACGATCGGCGAGTTGCCGCCGTTCCAAGGCGAGACGCAGGCGATTGTTTCGCATGGAGAGAACGTCTTCGGGGCGTCGGCCGATCGGAGCGTCCGGGAGTTCAAACTGGCCGACCGCACGCAGGTTCGCGCGTTCGCCGAGCATCCGGCGTGGGTCTTGTCGCTGGCGCTGAATGAACCGACCCATCGCGTGGCGACTGGCTGCTTCGATGGAACGGTGACGGTTTGGAATCTCGACGACGGCGCGAAGGTGACGCAGTTTCTTGCCGTTCCACCACGCGCGCAGCCCGCCGCTCCGCCAGCCCAGTGAGGTCCCTTTGGCGACGCCGTCAGTCAACTCTCCCGCCGCGAAGCCCGCGTACGAAGCGCGGATTTGGTGGATTGGATGTTTGTTGTTGCTTGCCTCGGCGATCAACTACATGGATCGGCAGACGCTGTCGAACACCTCGGTGCGGATTACCGAAGAGTTCGGCATGTCGCAGGAACAGTACGGTAACCTCGAAGCGGGCTTCGGGTGGGCGTTTGCCGTGGGGTCGCTCTTCTTTGGGTTCTTGGCTGATCGCGTGTCGTTGCGCTGGCTCTATGCGGCGGTGCTCGTGCTCTGGTCGGCGATGGGGTTCGCCTCGGGGTTCGTCCAGGACTACGACCAGTTGCTGCTCTGCCGGACGCTGCTCGGGTTTTTTGAGGCGGGGCATTGGCCGTGCGGCATCAAGACGGTGCGGGCGATTCTCGATTCGCAAGGGCGCGCGATGGGAAACGGCGTGCTGCAGAGCGGCACGTCGATTGGCGCCATCGTCACGCCGCTCATCATGCGTTGGATGCTGACCGACGAGATCGGCAGTTGGCGTTTACCTTTTCAAGTCGTCGGCGGCATCGGGATTTTTTGGGCCGTCGCCTGGCTGATCGTGACGCGGGGCGATTCGTTGCGAGTTCGCAGCGGACATGAGCCCGAATCGTCGACGGCGTGGTGGCGGGTGCTGCTTGATCGGCGGATGTTCGTCATCCTGGGCGTCATTGCGCTGATCAATACGACGTTTCAGATTCTGCGGGCCTGGCTGCCGAAGTTTCTACAAGAAGGGCGCGGCTATGAAGAGTCGCAGGCGCTTTACTTCAATGCCGTGTGGTTCGGCGCCACCGACGTCGGGTGCCTCGGAGCTGGAGCGGTCGCGCTGTGGCTCGCGCGACGCGGGCAATCGGTACTCACCGCGCGGATGCTGACGTTCTTTGCGTGCGCGTTGATGGCGCTGGCCACTATCGCCGTACCGTGGCTGCCGGCGAGTTGGCTGCTGCTGGCGGTGCTGTTGATCGCAGGTGCTGGGGCGCTCGGCGTCTTTCCGATTTACCACGCCTTTACGCAAGACCTGTCGCAGCAGCATCAAGGCAAGGTGACCGGCGTCGCCGGCGTCGCGGCATGGGCCTTTTCGCCTTTGGCTCAACGACTGTTTGGCCGCCATATCGATGAAACGCATTCGTTCGACCAAGGCATCGCGATCGCCGGCTGTTTGCCGATGATTGCTTGCCTGTTGCTATTGCTGTTTTGGCCTCGATCGACCACCGCGAGGGAGACTTGAAATGTTCAACCGACGGACTTTTTTGGCTGGTTCGGCCGCACTTGCCGCCGCGGCGACGTTGCCGCGAGTTCACGCCGCAGCGCCAGAGCGGAAGCGGGTCGCCTTCCTGGGGACCGAGTGCCGCGTCCATTCGCATTCGCAGCACTTCCTGGATCGACTGACGATGGGCTACCGGTGGGGAAGCGGTTGGCAGCAGCCTCGCGTCGATGTGGCGTCGGTCTTCATCGATCAGTTCCCTAAGGGTGACCTCGCGCGCGGCCGGGTGAAGCGGCACAACCTCCCGCTGTATCCGACGATTGCCGAAGCGCTGACGCTAGGGGGCGACAAACTCGCAGTCGACGGCGTCGTGATCATCGGCGAGCATGGCGAGTATCCCGTCAACGAGAAAGGCCAGCATCTCTACCCGCGCTATGAATGGTTCAAGGAAGTGGTGAAGGTGTTTGAGGACAGCGGCCGCGCTGTGCCGGTGTTCAATGACAAACATCTGTCGACCACATGGCCGCGCTGCCAGGAGATGGTCGACGACTCGCGGCGGCTCGGCTTTCCGTTCCTCGCCGGATCGTCGCTGCCGGTGACGTGGCGGCTGCCGTCGGTCGACATGCCGCACGGGGCGCCGCTCGCCGAGAGCGTCTGCGTCGGTTACGGCGGTGTCGATAGCTACGACTTCCACGGCCTCGAAACCGCCCAGTGCATGTCGGAACGGCGCAAGGGCGGCGAGGTCGGCATCCGCAGCGTCCAGGCCCTCCGCGGGCCCTCCGTCTGGAAACACCTCTCGGGGCGCGCGAGTACAGAGAAGCTCGTTGTTTCGGCACTCACCCGGAGCCACAACCTGCCGGTCGAAACCGGCTACCAGACCGGGCCGGTCACCAGCGACTGGGCGCGGGAGGCGTGCCCCGAG
>JBGSMO010000382.1:0-2326 GCA_041740115.1 Pirellulales bacterium | reverse complement strand
ACCCCCTTGAATTTCGCGGTTCGACCTGCGATTGTTAGTCGTTCGACCGTAGCTCGCCGGAGTGGCGGAATTGGCAGACGCGCATGGTTCAGGTCCATGTGCCCGCAAGGGCGTGGAGGTTCAAGTCCTCTCTCCGGTACTGAGTAGCTAGCGCGCCGCTGGACTTTTCGCTTATGCGACCAGTCCGAAGTGCCCAACAGGCGTCGGCATCGAAGTGTAGGACTCACTTCTGGCTGAGCAGCGGGAAAAACCGCCCGCTCATCTTCTCGCCGCGTGGAATCGCGTCGACTCCGGTCAGCAGCGGTTCGTCAGAATCCGAGAGCGTCCCGTCGCGGAAGAGGTTGATCACCACCGCGCGCCGCGGTCGGGAACTACGGTTCTCGTAGCTGCCATGGAGCATCAGCGGGTGATGGAAAACTGCCTCGCCCGCCTTCAGTTCGCACGGGACTGGCTTAAATTCGGCACGCTGCTCCGGCGACAGCACCTCCAGAATGGCGTCCATCCCCTTCGCTAGATTGGTCGTCGGCAGCAGCGGCCAGCGGTGCGAGCCAGGAACGTAATGGACGCAGCCGTTCTCTGTGGTCGCGTCATCGAGGCCAATCCAACAGGTGAGATGGGCCATCGGCTTCGTTCGCGTCCAATACGAATAGTCCTGATGCCAAGCGACGACGCCCCCGTCGTGGGCCGGCTTGCAAAAGAGTTGGTCGTGCCAGAAGCGGACGGGCCCCCCCAACAACTGCGCGGCCGGCGCTAGCAGCGCGGGGTTCCACAGAATGTCATGCAACCCCGGCTTGATCCGCCACGCGCCTAAGGCATGAAACAAGACGGCGTTAGGGTCGCCTGACTCGTTGCTGTGATACTCGTACCACAGCTCGGCTCCGTCGTGTCCCGTTTGCACGAGATCAGCCAGTTCTGCCCGGAGTGCTTCGATCTGGCGCTCGTTGAGAAGCCGAATTCCCGGCAAAAAGCCGTCTCGGTTAAATTGCTCGACTTGCCCCGAATTGATTTGAAGCGACTGCCATTCAGCAGCCGACGCCGCTTGAGGAAAAAGATCGCTTACTGGAGAGTGAAACTGCGCTAAATCTTGAGCCACGCGATCCCCCGTTTCGTCAGAAAAGTGCCGCCGACGCCGACGCCCGCCGCAAAGGACTCAGGAGGGCATCTTGGTTGCGTTCATATGCTCGCTGATCCAATTCTCAAGTTCGTCCCAGTCGACCGCCGGCAACTTTGTCAGGTCCGGTCGCAGCCGGTTTGCCTCGCGAACGTAGACATGCTCGATCTCGCTCTGCTCTTTCTCAGTATTCCAATGGAGCAAGACCCGAATGCAGAGCGGCAGCGAGCCCGGCACCGAGATTTCGTGTCCGCACATCAGCGGGACGTCGATCCACCCGAGTTGCCGGGCCGCCAAAGCTGGGAATTCGGCGTCCAAATCGCGCGTCGTCGAGAAGACGGCACTGGCCACATCCCGCGATTCGATGCCGTTGAGGCGAATCATCAGCGCCAGCAGCTGCCGCGTAGCGGTCAGAATTTCTTCTCGATCATTACTGGCGACGGTGGTCGCCCCGCGGACGCCGCGACACGGCATGGATCTGAACCCTTAAATCGAAGGAGTACGGCAGCGAAACCAGCAATTGTAGAGCGAGAGACTGTTATCGGCCGATCTGCACCGCCTATTGTGGCCTCCGCAAGGCTGATCGCAAGCAGCCGGGGCCGCTCGCGGCGATCTTCTCGCCCTGCCTGCCAGGGAAGGAGAATCGGGCTGCGTAAGCTGTCCGGCGTCCTCGCAAGAATTCAGTCAAAAAAACTCGAAACCTAAACGAAAGCCGTTGACGGCCTACGACCGATTGCTAGAATCACGAGTCTCCCATGGAAAACGGTGGTTCGCCACCGCGAAAAACACGGGAAAAACCTTGCGAAAAGTTTTGACGGGCCCCTTGCCACTGAGAAACAAATCGCGAGAATGACCAAACGCTCTTTGACAATTTGGTGAGTGACCTCTTAATGAGACTCAAGGCGTGGTTCTTTGTAACCGCGACCTTGAGAGCCAATCACAAGACCATATTGGTTGGCTGTCTGCATCGGCGGCGAGTTGCTTCGGCAACACGTTGTTCGAACGGATAGTTTAACCTCAAGCACTTCAAAAGGCTCTTTAGCTTCTCCGGACCCGTCCGTGAGGAGTTGATGCATATAACCAATTGAAGGGTTTGATTCTGGCTCAGAATGAACGTTGGCGGCATGGATTAGGCATGCAAGTCGAGCGAGAAGGGTTTTGAAGCTTGCTTTAGAACCCGGACAGCGGCGAAAGGGAGAGTAACGCGTAGTTATG
>JBGSMO010000463.1:0-9304 GCA_041740115.1 Pirellulales bacterium | reverse complement strand
GCCCGCAACTCGGCGCCCTCCGCTCCGAGATCGCCACCAATCCGCTCATCGCGGACGTCAACCCGCAAGTCCGTTCCGGCGGCACGATGCCGGCCGAGAATCGCCTCGCGCCTCCGAACCTCAACCCGGCCGACGATCCGCTCATGCGCGGCAGCGCCTGGGCCAACGGTCACGCCGGCAACTTCCCCACCTGGAGCGGCGGCCAAGCCGAAGTCCCGCGCGGCAACGCGGCGAAGCTCAACGGCAACATCATGAACACGGTCGCCCCCGGCGGTCCCCACTCGAACCAGATCCACAACTGGGCCGACAACCATCCCGAACGGATGCAGTCGCTCCAGCAGCACGCCGACCAGGTGCGCAACAACTGGGACCAGAACAACAACCCCTGGCGCGGCAACGTCCGCCCCGGCAGCGATTGGTGGAGCAAGTATCACCCGAACCTCAACCACTGGTACTACCACCACGACTGGTACAACCACCCCTGGAACTACTGGTGGGGCTTCGCCACCTGGGATGCCCTCGGCGACTGGTTCCCCACGTGGGGTTGGGCCGAGCCGATCTACTACGACTACGGCCCCGGCGGCAACGTCGTCTATCAGGACAATAGCGTCTACGTCAACGGAACCGACGTCGGCAGCGACGCCGACTACGCCGAGTCAGCCGCGCAACTGGCGACCGTCGATCCGTCGCAAGAGGAAGCGACCGGCGAGGACCAGCAATGGCTGCCGCTCGGCACATTCGCCGTCGAAACGAGCGCCAGCGACACGAGCACGACGCGCCAACTGCAACTCGCTGTCGACAAGGCCGGTATCATCAGCGGCACGATGCACAACAGCTCGACCGACAAGATGTACGTCGTCCAAGGCCGCGTCGACAAACAGACGCAGCGGGCCGCGTTCACCATCGGCGATAAGAGCGACGTGGTGATGGAGACTGGCATCTTCAACCTGACGAAGCCGCAGACGCCCGTGCTGGTTCACTTCGGGCCGAACAAGACCGAGACGTACCTGCTCGTGCGCCTCGATCCCCCGAAAGAAGCCGGCGGCGACGCGAGCGGCGACGCAGGCCAACAGCCCGCCGAAAACCCGCTCGCCGAGTGACGCGAGCGTCACGCTGCAGCCGGAACCGAGATCGATCGGGGGCGACAATGTCGCCCCCGATTCATTTTGCGAATGCATTTATGCACATTTCATGTTCGCACAGCGGCCATATCAGCCTAGCTTAGTCGCGAAGTCAGTCGCCAGACGTAGGATGGGGCTTTCTTATCCCTGCATTCTTTCCCGCCGACGAAACACAACCTTCCCAAGCGGCACATGTACATGGCCTGGAAGCTGAGTCCCTTCAATAAGTCGCTTTCCTCTGTCGGCGACCGCGTAAGGTCCAAGCAAAGCATAAGGCCATCACGTTCGATGCTGGCTCGGGGATCTTGAAGAGGTTCATTTGACCACCCCGTTGCCGGAAGGTGAGGTTCTCACGAGTTCCATCGCCGAAGATGATGCCCAGCGTGTGAGTGCCTGATCCTGCGTTGATCGGCCCAAAGCCGATAGCTTGCCCGTCCAGCGTGGCTGAGAGTGCATGAATGTTTGTCACGCCGGTCCTGGCGTCCAAGTCAATATTAGATGGAGAGATGGTTGTGAAAATTCCTCCATAAATCGATAGTCGACCTGTGGAAAACTTATGAATGACATTGTTCGAGTGGCCTATGAACTCTCCTCCCCGGATCGTAGCGGAGGATTGATCTGAGAGGTCGATAACTTTATCTGATCCGCCAAACGCCTCCAGCCTTCCTCCGGTGATCGTTGCCTCACTGCGGTCTTCGAGAAACAATGCCGAGGATCCGAACGTAACGCCGGAGCGCGTCTTCATTTGCACCAATCCGCCTGAGACATTAACCCTGGCGTCATCCATCAATCGCAAGGTGTCGCGCGAAAACGTTTGATCAATGTTGATGATTGTTCCGCCGCGAACATCAACCGAGCTTTTTTCGTCGATGAACACTGAACTGAGTGAATTACCCGAATTGACGCTAAACGGTTCCGGGACCGAAGGCCCGAAAAGAGCACCGTTAATCCTCACCGCAGCCGTACAAATACTGAACGGCACTAAGGAAAACATGAGACATGCGATTGCAAAGCAGACATTAATCCACTTCATTAGACGACTCCGGAATCTTCGCGAAGCCCCCTAGGAGATGCCTCACATTGTAACCCTCGCGCCCGTCGATCAACACACAATCGCAACAAAATTGGACACAGACAACAGAATATTCGGCCGGGGTGCGAGTGGGAGATAGCAAGCGACTTCCCTGCCGACGGCTCGTGAATCGTGAGTAGAGCAGCCCCGCATACCGCCCTCAACGGCTATCGGGGCGGCGCAGCCGCAAGAGGCACGTAGAGCACAACAACTGAGTGCCGGGTGCCACTGGCGTGTCGCCAGTGAGAAGCGCCGCAACGGCATCATTGTCGAACGACTCGCGAGCAGCCCACAACAAGGCGCCGTCGTGACAGTTAGACAGACGCTCGCCTACGCAGCACGCAGGCCGCCGCCGCAATCGCCAGCAACGCCCCAGCTGCCGGCTCCGGAACGATATACACCCGATCGCTCGGGCTCGCCACCAGCGGCGAAACTACCGGCCCAGCCAATCCTGAGTTGACCTGCAGGAAGTCAAACTCCGGCACAAAGGGGCTCGTGAAGACCAGCAGACTGCTCACGTCCCCTGGCAGAAGCTCGGCGCCATTGAAGAACCAGGCCATCGAAGTCGTATTATCGCCGCCGCTGGCCGGCGACTTTTCGGTCGCGGCGCCCGTCGGCACGAACGCCGGAGCCAACACGATCCCACGACCGTCAGCCGCGTCCACGCCCACGGTCAGCGTATCGATCCCCGGCGACGCGGCCGTCACCGAGGTAATCTGGTAGACGTACGTCACTTCCAATGGCGCCGAGGGATCAACCTGGGCGATCGCCTGGCTGTTGAGATATTGCTGAAAGCCGCCCGGTGCAAACGCGGCCCAGTCGACCTCCGCCACCACCGTATCTCCGAACGCTGCGCCGGCGATCGCCACGGTTCCGCGCCACGCGCCAGCAGCCGGGCCAAAGCCGTCGTTCAAGGCGAATGCCGTCGTGGAAAGCGGCCCTGCCACAGCCTGCGAGCCGACCAGCGCACAGCAAGCCGCTGCGAACGCCCGTAAAACAAATCGACCACCCTTAGTGCATCTCATGGTTTGGAACTCCAGTTCGATCTTCAAGGCGGCAGATCAATAGTGGGTTGGGAGAGGGAGGGGTTTTTCAGACGACAATCGACCGCTCCAAGGCGTGCGATGCCCCTAGCTGCGGACGCGCTTCGAGAGCAGAACGGCTGCTAAGCCGCCGACGCCAAGCGCCAGCGTCGCCGGCTCAGGAATCGAAATCGGCCCCGGCGTCGGCACGCCGGCCACCAGCGCCTGCGTTCCGCCGTCGATCGTCAGCGACGCGCCGACGATCGGCAATTGCGGCGATGAGAATGCGAGTCCCCAACTGGTCATCCCGGTGGGAATCTCCGGCGAGAAGAGCCAACGCGCGTTCGGCGTAAACGACGCCGAGCTCGCGTTCTGATCGCCAATATCAAACGTGCCGATCGTGTTCGCGGGATTGCTGACGCCGATGATCTCAGCCGACACGCCGAGATTGCCGCTGACGTTGACCTGGTACGTGTAGACCAGCGCGTCGCCCGGGACGTATCCCAAACCGGCGAAATTGGCGTTGAACGCTCCGGCCGAAAACACGGCGTAGTCGATGGTGCCGCTGAGGCCGACGCCGTTGTTGAACGGCACCGAGCCCGTCACGCCGCCGTAGGCGGCGCCATGGCCGTTAAGAATGCCCGCCTGCGAGAAGCTGGCGAGACTGAAGACGGAGAGGAGGGATGCGACGAGAAGAAGTCCCTTGGTAGTAATCCGGATCATTAGCGTCCCCTCTCAGAGTTGCGCGTGCGATGTTGTACGGGCGATGATTCTATCGAAGACGACGAGACAAAAAATCGTCCTGAATCGCTAGAGGCTTCGCCCAAAGAGACAGTGGGAATTTAATTGCGGGCGGGCGATATGTCAAATTTTTTGCGGTCGGGAGGCAGGGTTCTGGCGGAAGGATATCTCATTTAGAGACGAACCGCGGCCCGAGCGTGAGTCATGGGCCAGAAGCAAGAGCAGCCCCGATCGCCTCCCTCGGCGGCTAGCGGGGCGGCGAAGCCACAGAAGGCCAACGGCCCCTAGCGAGCCGGCACGCGATTTGCCGCAGTCCCGCGGCAGTCACTGAAGGGGGTGCTTTCGCACTCACCTTTGCAGTCTCCGTCCAATAGGCGTCTACCCTCCAATGTCGCCTGCTTACTTCTCTATCGCTTCTGCTACCCCGCGATTGCACCATACATGTCAAAGTGGTTGCGAAAGCACCCACACTACGCCTTATCAAAGCATCAATTCGCAAAGAAGGAGTTGAAATTGGCCACTCAACTTGATAGTGTACAGATGAACAAATTCCGTTCTTTGGCAACCTAACTCCATTTCTCTCCCGCCACGACTTCATCATCGCGACGGGCACAGTAGTTCCGCGCGCCCAACGGCAAGGTTTTGTCCATTTTGTCCCATGTCTGCCAAAAACAACTGGCAGACATGGCAGAGTTGGCACACTTGGCAGGTATGTCGCAAATCGTCAGCGGCGATCGCCAAAGTCGACGCATTCGTCGAGATGGCCAACAAAAATGAATTGGCCGTCCTGGCCGCCTTGGCCAACATGCCGCCTTCGCCAACATGGCCGACTAGCAAAAACTAGGCGTTTTCGCTACCGAGCCGTCACGCTCTTCGCCGCCGTCGCCGGCGCTTCGGCAGTAATCAGTTCGATCATCCGCTGGCCGACGTCGGTCGCGTGCAGCATCCCGCCGAACCGCTTGGCGGCATGATCAGGCCCGAAGGCGCCGAGGATCACCGGCGTGCTCGAATGGGTCCCGGCGCCCCAGGTGACATGCTGTTGCGCCGCCATCGCGCGGCCGAGCAGGTTCATCCGCAGGTTCTCGCCATACACGTAGAACGGCTCGAAGTCGTCGATCTTCGGCACGGTTTCCGTGTTCATGTAGGGATGGCCGGCGACATAGTTCTTATTCTTCTCGCGCGTGAGAACGTGCACCGCGTCGTCGAGCGTGATCTTGAATGCCGAGGCGTCGTTCACGATTTCCATCAGCCGTTCGGCCGTCTGTTCCTTCGGCGGCAGGGCGTCGAACTCCGACATCATCGTGAAGTAACTCTTCTTCTGCGCGTGGAGTTGGTCGAGCAGTTCCGGCGGCGCGTAGTTGAAGTTCGGTTCAAACGGCACGTCCCCGAAGAGGTCGCCCCCCAGCTTCGACGTCTCCGGCAACGGCCGGCCGGCGTAGCTGAATCCGAACGAGCCGGTCTCGTGATCGGCGGTGACGATCAGCAGCGTGTCGTCGCGATGCTTCGCCCATTCGTAGACGAGCCGCACCGCCGCGTCGAAGTCGAGCAACTCGTGCAGCAGCACGCCGGCGTCGTTGTTGTGGCCCGCCCAGTCGATTTGGCCTCCTTCGATCATCAGGAAGAAGCCCTTCGGATTCTTGTTGAGAAGTTCGAGGGCCTTGCCGACCATCTCGACGTGCGTCGGCTCTGTCCGCTGCGGGTTGGCGGCGGTGGCAGCGTCTTCGAGGGCGTCGTTCAGTTCCGAATCGGCGAAGATGCCAATCAGCTTGCCGTCGGTCACCTTGGCGAGCGCTTCGCGATCAAAGGCGAGCTTGTACTCGCCGCGGGCTTCGAGCAGCAGGTTGCGATTGTCGCGCCGCCGCGAGGTGGCCGGATAGGCGCCGCCGGTCATCTGCATCAGCGCGGCGTACGTCGGCGAGGTGCGATCGTTGATCGCTTCGGGCACCCAGTTGCGGATGCCGCCTCCCATGAGGACGTCAACTTTATTATCGAGATAGTCGAGCGAGATTTCGTTCTCGCTCTCGCGATTGGCCTGATGCGCGGCGAACCCGGCGGGCGTCGCGTGCGTGATGCGAGTATCGGTAACAAGCCCCGCCGACTTGCCAACGCGGTGTGCGGCTTCGACGACATTTTCCACCCGCTGACCTAGGTAGTTGGCGCCGATCATCTCGGATCCAGCCAGCTGCCCCGTCGCCAACTGCGTCGCCGCGGCGGCCGAGTCGACGACCAACGCCCCGTGCGGTTGATTGTTAACGATCGCCACCGTCCCTTCGGACAGCACCGTCTCAATCGCCGCCTTCCGATTCGGCACCGTCGAGCCAGGGGCGTACTTCGCGTACTGCGTGAGCAGCCCCACCTGCTGCGGCCCCATGCCGTCGCCGATCATGATGATCACGTTGCGAATCCCCGCCGGCTTCGCGGCAGGCTTCGCCGGCGCCGTCGCGGCAGCGGCCAGATTGCCAGAGGTTCCCGTCTCCGCGAGTGCAAGCCGGCTCGGCGAGACTGCGAGTAGCGAACAGAGAACCAGCGACGCCAACGCTGCTGGGACGAACCGCCAAGACGTCCGCGGCGCTGACCTTAAAGAACGAATCAACATGACCGATGAAGCTCGACGGCGTGCCAGGCGGTTCAAAGGAGGGGAAGACCGTAGTATAGCAGCCTGGTACGAAGGCCACGCGACTTTTTGGGCCTGTGGCGGCTTAGCGCCGATCGCCGTTGTTTTCCGGCTCCGGCACACGTGCCGCTAAAGCGATGCCAGCCGCCATCAGCATTCCACCCGCGATAAATAACCAGCGAAAAGGAGTCGCCTCCCCAGTGCCCAATCCGATCCCTGACAAAAGACCCCGCTCCACAATCCAATCGAATAGTTGCCCTCCCGCCAAAATGCTCAGCGAATATGCCAGTTGCGTCCAAGCGAACCACGCCGCCGCGTAGGGCGCCGTGGCCTGCGGCGGACTGAGCCCGAGCATCAGGTTCGGGAGCGCGACGTTCAACCCAGCATACGCGACCCAACAGACATAGGCGCCGACGATCCACCACTTCGCCTCTGGCGTGACCAGTAGAAAGAAGACCGTGGCCAGCGAGACGATCGCCCAACTGACGACCAGCGGCCGCACGTTGCCGCGACGATCGACGACGTTGCCGAGCCACGGCATGAGCAGGATTTGAAACCCGCGCGACGCCGCGTCGAGCGAACGCTTCTCAGCAAGCTCCAGCTTAAGCACGCTTGCCAGGAAAATTTGCCGCGGCGATTGGACCAGACCGTTCGCCAGGGAGTAACAGATGCCAAACAACATCAACCGACGAAACCGGCGATCGACCAGCGGCGTGACCAGCCCCAGCCATGTCGGCTTGGCGGTCGGCGGCGCTTGCCGATCGATCGCGACGTCGCTCATCCGCGCCAGCGGCAACGTCGCCAGCGCGGCGAGCGCCGCGCCGAACGACGCGCAAGCTGCGTACGACTTCCACAGTAATTCTGACTGGCCAATCGCTTGGCAATGCTGCTGCCACGCCCATGTTGCTATCGCGGCCGCCAATCCGCCGGCGACCAACCCAGCAGTAAGCCACGCTTCGCGCCGACCGACGAAGCGTCCGCGGATCGCCGTTGGCACGAGATCGCCGAACCATGACCACAGAGCAACGACGCCAATGAACTCCAGCGCTTGGCAAAGAGCCCAGACGACGCCAAGCGCCGTCACCGATTGTTGCGAATCGCCCAGAGCGCCCGGCGCTGCGACGATTGGCAGCAAACCCAACGTAGCGGCGCTCGCCAAGAACACGCCAATGCAGAAACGCCGCCGGCTCTCGACGCGATGGAGCCACCATGGCGTCAGCAGCCTCGATAAGCCAACCAACGACGGCGCCGCCAAGATCCAGGCGATGGCGGAGCCGCTCGCCTGCAATTCGCGCGCAAAGTACGCCACCAGCGAGACGCTCGCCAGCCCGCTGCCAGCGCCCCAAACGCCGCCGTTGGCGTACGCTAGCGTCAGCGAACGGCGGAGCGGCGATGAGTGACGGTGATGGCCCATGTCGCCACGTTAGATTCAGAGGTTCGACGCCGCAAGAAAAAAGGCGCCTTGATTGTGCAAAATCAATACGCGATGCCGCACTGGCGTTCGGGACGCAGAGAGGGAACAATTGAACAGATGTTTCACTGGGACAACGGTCTGTTCTTCAATCGCCCGCGGCTGGCGCTCGACGTCCGGCGGCGGCAGCCGCATGGGTTCGTCTCGCACGCTCATGCCGATCACATCGCGGCTCACGAGGTGGCGTACTGCACGCCGGAGACGGGGCGACTCTACAAGCTGCGGATGGGAGCCGCACGACGGGTGATTGAAGTTCCCTATCGACAGCCGTTCGAATTCGGCGACGTGCGACTCACCACCTACCCGGCAGGCCACTGTCTCGGCTCGGCGATGGCCTTCATCGAGAGCGACGCCGGTTCGCTCCTCTACACGGGCGATTACAAACTTGGCGAATCGGCGACGGCCGAGCGCTGCGAGCTGCCGCGGGCCGATGTGCTGGTGATGGAATCAACCTTCGGCCGGCCGCGCTATCGGATGCCGCCGCGGGGCGAGACGGTGGCGAAGCTGCTTGAACTGGTTCGCACCGCGATCGCCGACGGCGCGACGCCGGTGCTGCATGCCTACCCCCTTGGCAAGTCGCAGGAGGCGACGCGGATTCTCACCGATGCCGGCATTCCCGTGCTCCAGCATCCGACGATCTTTGCCGTGAGCGAAGTCTATCGGCAGTGCGGAGTTGATCTCGGCGACATGCGTCTCTACGACGCGAAGCTACTTCCGGGACGGGCGGTGATTACGTTGCCGCAAGGTTCGCGTGACTTCCGCCTCGCGGGAATCAAGAAGCCCGTGAGCATCGCGATCACTGGTTGGGCGATCGATCCGTCGACCAAGTATCGGTGGGGCGTCGACCACGCGCTGCCGCTGTCGGATCACGCCGATTTCGACGAGTTGCTGGAGACGGCCGAGCGGGTCGGCGCCCGTGAGATTTACTGCACGCACGGGCCCGCGGAGTTCGTGGGGCACCTGCAGGCGGCGGGGTTCAACGCACTGCCCGTGACTGGGAGCTATCAGAAACGGATGTTTTGACGCGCTCCGTGAGATGGCGAAGCTTTGCCGGCTGTAACGCTGCTATCAGCGGCGAAGCGCGTCCGCTAGCAACGGTTTTGCTGTCACCGCTGCGGGGCGGCGGTCGACTTTTTTCTTAGAGCAGAGGGGCGCGCACGATGCGCGCTGGCGCCGGCGCCACGCCGGCAGTGAGCCAGGGATGGGGCGTTCATGACCGAGGTCGACCTCGATCGCGTTGGGCTGCGTGGGCCGCGAAGAGCG
>JBGSMO010000432.1:0-22171 GCA_041740115.1 Pirellulales bacterium | reverse complement strand
GGGGGCGTTGAGATACCAGTGCCCCAGCAGCATCGCGGCCATCGTCGTGCCGAGCAGCAAACCCGACGTGATCGGCTGCAGCGTCCGCAAGAAACCGGGCAAGGCTGACGGCAATCCGGACTCTACGGCAATGCCGGCAGGGCCCAAGTTTATCGCTCCGTTGATCAGCAGCGCGCCGACGATCGCCGCCAGCGCCACGACGACTAACAGCGTCACGCCCGCCCGCCGTTTCTCGTAAAGCCAGCAGATCGACCCGATGTAACTGAGCACGGCCGTCGCCACCGCCCACCAAAAAGCCGCCGGCGCCGCCACGCGGCTCAACAGCGCTGCGAGCGCCGACAGGCCCAGCGTCACATACAAATGATTCCGAAAGTACCCGCTCGTCACCAGCCGCGGCGGCACGATCGCCATCCCCGCCGCCATGCCAAACGACAGCCGTAGCAGGAACTCGGTCAGCAGCGCCATGTCGTGCTTACCGCCCGCCGTAGATGAGATTCATCACTTCCGACCGGCTCGACAGATTCGAGCGGAACAGCCCCTTCATGGCCGAAGTGACGCAGAGGCTGTCGGGTTTCCGCACCCCACGGATCGACATGCAGGAGTGGGCCGCCTCGATCACCACAGCTACGCCCTTTACTCCCAGTTCCTCGACGAGCAGATTGGCGATCTGCTCCGTCATCCGCTCCTGCACCTGCGGGCGATGTGAAATCTCTTCGACGACGCGGGCCAGCTTGCTCAGTCCCACGACTTTGCCGTTGGGGACGTAACCGATGTGAGCCTTGCCGATGAACGGCAACATGTGGTGCTCGCACATGCTATTGAAGGAAATGTCCTTTACCAGCACCATCTCGTCGTACTTCTCGGTGAAGAACTTCTGCAGATGGATCCGCGGATCGGTATGCAGACCGCTGAACAGTTCCCGGTACATGCGGGCGACGCGGGCCGGCGTCTCGCGCAGGCCCTCGCGGTCGGGATCTTCGCCCACCGCAAACAGAATTTCGCGGACTGCCCGTTCAATCCGCGGCAGGTCGACTTCATGAGAAACTTTGCAGGCGTACGGATCGTCGATTTCGCCCGACAGGCTGCCTTGTTCGAATGACTTGCCGCTCGGTTGCGAAGCGCTCATCAAAACCGCCGTCTGGTGTGCAAAGGCCAAAAAGCCGATCGTACGCGGCGGCGGAGCGGGCCGTCAACGGCCTCAATAGGATACCCCAGTTCAACCCCCGAGGGGGATTTGAGCCAGGAAGCACGCGAGATCCGGCCTCCACCGCAGCATAGCAACGCTGGAGCGATTTGGAACGGGGGAAGCGAATCCGAAGTGACCTGTGCGGCCTGGGGCCGGTTGTGGGCGGCAATAGCGGCCCTAGACCAATAGCAGCACAGGAAACTAACAACATTGCACGCGATTGGGGCCGGATGGCCATTCGTGACGCCGTACATCCCCGCACGGCAGCCCCAATCGCGTTTCATTTGACGGGGATGAGGATAGCGGGGAAGCAATGAAGCGAAATCTGCAGCCAGGAAGGCTGTCATCCACCCAGCGTTTTCTTGAATCATCGCTCGGCCCGGTTAAGCAGTACATACACCAACTGCCGGACCTGCTCGCGGAAGACCCATCTCTGGCAGTCTTGTTGTTGAACAGAGTTTCGACCAAGCCCCAGGCAGTGGATGGCCATCTTGAGGATGACCGCCAGTGGTGCTTAGAAAGGCTGGTTGGCTGCAACATCGTTGGACAGTTCGACGAAGTATGCCGCGGCACGCTTGGGCCGCATCGTGTGGTGCTACGCAATGCGATTGAGCGGGCACGCCAGCTGGGGGCGGTATTGGTTGTGAGCAGCCGCGAGCGATTGATACGAGCTCAGGGGTACGATGGCACCAATGCGTCGGACGTGCCGGGACACGATGAGTATCAAGCGTTGGCGAAACTGGGCAATGGCGTGACTTTCGCCACCATCCTCCGTCCCACTCAACGTGGCCGCAGCTTTCAAATCAAAAGGGGCCAGGAGGCAAGGGGCAATAAGGGCGGGAGACCTCAGATGAAAACGCCTGGCTGGAGAAAGCGGCTAACGAAGAAGAAGCGGCCGTTGGTTTTCGCCAGCATCAAAGAAGGCTTCTCGATTCGCAAGGCGGCCGCGATGCATGGCGTGCTAGAATCGACCGCGCGGAAGTGGTTGAAGAAGCGGAAGAATGCGAAGAAAAAAGTGCGCACTCAAAACCATGAGATGAACTGAGAGTAAATACCGTGTTTTGAAGCGCAAAGCTGGATTTCGTCACGGTTCATGGTTTAGCACTAAAACTATCCATGGTGGGGGTAGGGATGGAATGGGAGTATCACGTTCCAGTCCGAGTTACAGCATTAACAAGCGATATCCGCCTAACCATTCATATTTGTTGATACCGCGTACGCCAATAGCTCTCATGGAGAAGGAGGCTGTTCATCAATTGGCGCTTGCTCCATTGGATTCGTAATTGCCGCACTATCTTTGTCTGCTGGGTTCGCTTGTTCTTTTTCATTGTTCTTCGGCGGGTAACTGAGGTCGCGTCTCGCCTTCATGTTTGTTGGACGCGGAAAGAAGCAGGCAAGATTGGTTGAAGTCATGTTGCCCATTGGGTCTTCACGTGTGTCGCCGCCCGGGCCATTAAGGGCGAAGCCTGAGGTTTGGTCCGTGTTGCCCGTGTAGCGACGGTAGAAGTCGAGGCCCAAGAAGCCAGGCAGGTCACAGTCTGGTGGAGAAAGGATGACCTTCAACGGCAGAATCATGCCGGACGGATGGATGCGACTCACCACGTAGTTGCCGGACGCGTCTTTCGTTACAAATTTGCGGTACTTAGGTTGGAAGTAATAACCCTCGACCGTAATCCCTTCGCTAAGTGGCAACGGGTTCTCGGGGTCAGGCCACGGCGCAGGTACCTCGGAGGGTGCAAGGTCGTCGAAAGTCGCGACGATGTCGCCATGCTTAGGAATGTCCGTCTGATCAAAGTCATCGAAGCCGTATGCAGCAAATCCCCAGGCGGGACCGTCACCAATTGCCATCAGGGCGCGAGACTGCACGCCAATACCAAGCGCACCACCTTTGCCATCTGGGCCCGATAGGACGCCACGCCCCGAGAACTGCACTAGCCCGCTGGGATGATGCGAAAGTTTCAGCGTCCCCTCATTATCGTCCAAAGTGCCATCGTCAACGAACTCGTCTTGGAACGCCATTCGCGATTCAGCGAAGCCCGTGTCGTAGACAACTTGGTGCTTAAAGGCGTACGCAGTGCGTGCCGAGTGGTAACAGGGCGCCACGTAGAACGAACCATCGCTGCCAAACCACACTTTCAGCAGCTTGCGATATACGCCGTTCACTTTGCAGATAATGGTGGGATGTCGTTTAGCCAAGGTACCTCTCCGTTCGGGATGCCAGTTAGAGCCAATTTACAGCGCCGCACGCCGTCTGTGCCGTCGGATCGGGGGGAGGGGGCCCCCAAGAGTCGGGAAATTGGCAGCGACGCACGACGCGCTCGCGTAGCTGCTCGGCGTCTTCCGTAATCTACCCAAACGCGGTAGACTTCATGAACCTTTGCACACCGAGAACTGTGAATGGAACTGTTTGAATCAGGGTCTGTTCGTGAACTCATCTTCGTCCTGTTGCCAGGATTCGTCGCCGCGTGGGTTTTCTATGGTCTGACACCCCATCCAAAGCTCAATCAATTTGAACGGACAGTTCAGGCGTTCATCTTCCTGGCATTCGTTCGGGTAATGATGTGGGGCGTAGAAGCGGCAGGATTGACCAGCCCCCCCGCGGAATATTCGATGGGAGTATTGGGGCAGGAAGCTACGTTTGCGTGGTCACTACTTTGTGGCGTGTTGATTGGTGTTGTCTTCTCGGCCTGTGCCAATCATGACTTCCCGCACGTTTTGCTACAGTGGTTGAAGTTGACCAAAAGAACTTCGTTTCCTAACGAATGGTCCTCAACTTTCAATCGTAAAGCGAACTATGTGGTTCTACATGTCAAAGATCGGCCGCGGGCAATGGGAATGCCTGTCGAGTTCCCCGATGATCCGAATGTGGGCCACTTCGTACTCTGTGATGCGTGTTGGTTGGATGACGACGGGAAGCCAACGGAACTTGATGTAGTTGAACGATTGCTGATACGTGCGCGCGACGTGGTTATGGTCGAGACACTTAAGATCCCTGCTGAAGATGAAATTTGTGAGCCAGCAGAACCGTCAGCTGTTGATCCAAACATGGAGGCAAATCGAGATGGCAGTCCGAAAAAAAGGTGGGGGACCGGCAGGAAAAACAACAAAAGGAAGAAATAACCCGGCATCAAAGCCGAAGTCGCGACCCAAAGCACCACCTAAACCGCCCAAGAAGTAAGGAGTCAGAAATGGCAAAAGATGAAGGGCCAAGAACGCCACCTTCAGACATGCACCATGTCAAAGGCGGCTACAACGGCCCGCCGAAGACTACCGAGATCAAGAGAGCTGTGACACCGCCACCAGTGCCCCCTAAGAAGAAGGATTAAACGCCGATGCGATATTTTCGTGACACCGAAAGAGATACTTTCGGGCGCAATGACCGTGTGATTCGAAGTGAAAAACTTGAAGAGGGTCGTAATCGGCCGCCAGTAAGAATCAACAAGCCATTGCCACCGCCGCCACCGCCAAAGCCCAGTAAATGATGAGGAGTAGTTCCGCCTGTGCGATTGATCCTAGACACCAACCAAGTGAGACACGTCGTAAGGACGTCGCCTACTAACGAGTTCAGTCCGACCTTCGTCTTGCCGCCATTGGTAATCGCCGAACTTGCCCGAAATAGTCGCAACGCTGCAAAAGATGCGAAGGCGCTCGCAAAGTATGACCTGCTGTTTGGGGCTGACGTAATCCACTTCATGAATTACCTCTCGCTTGTGCCAGAGGAAACCGTGAGCACGTCGGTTCCGGTCTACATGCCATTGACGCGGAGTTATCAAAAACTGCGAAAGGGATTCCTAAGGCCAACCGACAAGTATCGTAGGCGAGCCAATCAGCTCAAGAAGGAGGCGGATCAGAGCGCCAAGGAGGTACTTGAGCGTGCGAAACGAGAAAGTCTGGAACACCACAAAATGAGATCGCGGGGCGAGCGGCCTAAGTTCGTCCGATGGACGACAATTGAAGATGCTGAGGCGATGCTCTATCCGGATGTAAACTCGACGTGGGCGCAAGAAACTCTCTCGATGGTTACAAGCGAAGGGCAGCACCCGATCAAGTGCCAGTCGGAAGATACGTTATGGGACGCGATGCGAGCCAATCACCATGTGCGGCTTTGGATGAGAGTGGCAATCACGCAGTTCTTCGGGTATCGACAAGTCTGGCGGGACAAACAGCTTAACGTAGACCCGCAAGGTAACGACATAACGGATATCACGCTGCCACTCTACGCGCGCCCTGGCGACGTGATCTTAACGAATGATAAGAAATTGAAGCGATCCATCAAACACAGCGACCCCGATGGCACTGTCCGCGTAATGACCTGGGAGGAATATCTACAATGGCGTGAACGAGGCTTCGATTAAAAAACGAACGAAACGCGAAACCCCAGACGCGACGGATACACGTCACAGCAGTGACAAAGCCATGACCCTGGACGCTGTAGCAGTAGCTCAACTCATCTCTGCACTGGATACAGCACTCTTCCCCCTGTAGCACGCGTACCATTAAGGGACGTAAGAATCGCGTCTAATTGGAAACCCGCCCACGCCCCGGCTACCCTCGCACCACTCCTCATCGCGTAGCTGCTGCACACTGCACAGCAGCATTCACAAGCTGATCCCCAGCTACAGCACGCATCCCCCAGCTCCCCCCTGCGCCCAGTATCAACATGGCGCAACTCTTGGGGCATCATCCCCTGCAAATCCAGGGATCCGGGCCACAGTGATACCTGCCCAGTTTCAGCAGTAAATCATCGTAGGCGCTTCGCCAGAGCAGGCGCTAAGCTTATAGGGGATTGGCGTATCGCCTTTTGATGCGTCGCACACAAGGAGTCCCCAATGGCAGCAATCAGCACACGCATGCCCAGCGTGGCAGTGGAATACGACGCCAAGGGCAAGCGCAAGACGAAAGAGTTCGGCACGAACGTTTTCGCAGCTAAACGCTTCTATCAACTCAAGTTAAAGGCCGGCAAGCGGCCCTGCATCAAGCCTGGGGTTGATTAGGCCGCTCGAATCCGCGACTTACGACTCTCCCGCAACCAAGTCCGCATCGACGCATAGGACAGCGTTCCTAGCGCCCAAAGAACAGTGAAGGCAACTGACACAAGCACGCGACGCTCCCAATACGCATGTTTTCGATGAATGGGCAGATTCTCAAATTCACTCCCGTACACGCCTGACCAGATCAACCCCATGATCGCCGCATAGGGGATTAAGACGAACAGAATGAGGCGTAAGTTGAACCGCATATCCACAGTGTATCAACCAATAAGGACAAAGCCATGTTGAGTGAACCCCAGTGCAGCAAGCGTAAGTGCAAACACTTCATGGGCGTTGCAGGCGACACAGAGCCCGAGCAACGCGTCATCTGTGCAGCATTCCCCGATGGCATACCTGACGCGATTGCCTACGGCAACAATCTGCACCTTACACCATATCCCGGCGACAACGGCATTCAGTTCGAGGAGGCCAAACGATGAGCAAACCCACCGCCAAGTTCGCTGCGTGCTATGTCCGCGTTTCGAATGAAACTCAAAAGCACGCCAGCCAAATGCCTGACATGTCGCGTTGGGCTGAGGGGCAACCATTGCAAGTTCGTTGGTACGTCGAGAAGCATACGGGCCGCACGCAGGAGCGCAAGGCCTGGATGAAGCTAGAAGCTGATATGCGTGCGGGCAAGATCGCCAAGCTGGTGTGTCATCGCATCGACAGGCTTGGACGCACGGCTCGCGAGCTCCTTCAACTGTTTTCGGAGCTACGCCAACGCAAGATTGACTTAGTTGTTGTCACCTCGGGCATCATGGGCTTGGACACGCCTGAGGGACGGTTGATGGCGGGCATCATTGCCCAGTTCGCAGAGTTTGATAATGAGGTGCGCAGCAGCCGCATTCTCGAAGGACAAGCAGCAGCACGCAAAGCGGGTAAACGCTGGGGCGGTTCTAAGGCTGGAGTGAGGAAGAAAGTCACCGACGTGCAGGCCGCTGCGATAAAGGACCTCCGAGCCAAAGGATTTGGCGTGTCCGCGATCTCCCGTGCCATGGGACTTAATCGCGGCACGACCTATTCCGTCTTAGCGGAATAAGCGATTCTTAGAAATCAGACTCCACCCTCTAGTGGTACCTCCGGAGTTGAGCGTAAAGTCTGCACGCGATAGGACCCCCATGCGTCCCCCGTTGCGACAGACTTATGCCCAAAGCTCAACCTACAACTCGACGCGAACGCCGAGCCAAAGACCCCGCCACGCTGCCGGCCAAGTGGACGCCCCGCTGTCTCGAAACAGCGGACCAGCGGCAGAAGGTTATCAAGCTCATTCGGCGGCGGCTTGAACGCCTCATTGACGAGGCTGGCTGCGACTCCTTTCAGAAGGAGATGCTGGCCGAGAACGCCATCTTCGTTGCAGTGCAGTTAGAAACCATGAAGGTTGACGCACTGGAGGGCAGGCCATTTGACGCTGGCGTCTACACGCAGATGGTGAACTGCCTTAGCGGGCTACTAGCCAAGCTGGGCCTGTCCAAGCAGGCGTCAAAGGTGATTGACATGGACCTCGACGCCATCGTTGCTCAGAGCAAGAAGAAAGGCTCCAAGCGATGAACATAATTCAGGCCATCAATCACGAGCAGGTGTTCCAGCCATTCCTCGGCGAACTTGAAACGTGGCGCCCCTGGCAAACTGCACTCCGCTGCCTCTACGGCATGCCAGTCCAGTCGCAAACGTCCAAGGACTTGATTCTGCAATGCTCCGGGCGTGCGTCGTCCACCATGCCAGAAGACGGCTTTGATACCGCCCTGTTCCTCACCGGACGGCGGAGCGGCAAGTCCCGCACGGCTGCAATCATCGGCGCCTACGAAGCTGTACTATCCGGCCGGCACAAGCGATTAGCAAAGGGCGAGCAAGGCTTGGTTGCGATCATTGCACCTACCAAAAAGCAGTCAACCATCGTTGCTGGATACCTACGTTCGGTGTTTGACACGCCCGTGCTGCGTAAGGAAGTGGTGAGCGAGACGGCGCATGGGTTCTTGCTGCAAAACGGTGTGCAGGTTGCCATCCTCAGCGGCGACTGGCGAACCGTACGCGGCTTTACGCTGCTAGCCGCAGTGGTAGACGAGGTGTGCTTCCTCGGCCTCGATGCTGAGACAAAGGTGAAAAACGACACCGAGCTAATCCAGGCCATTCAACCAGCTTTAGCAACTTGCGGGGGGCGGTTGGTATGCATCAGCAGCCCTTATGCTCGGAAGGGCTGGGCGTTCCGGCGGTACCAAACCAATTTCGGCAATCCTCGCGGACGCACGCTCGTTTGGAACGCGCCGAGCCGAGTAATGAACCCCACGCTGCCGCAGAGCATCGTGGACGCAGCGTTAGCAGAAGACCGAGCCAGTGCGCTGGCAGAGTACATGGGCCAGTGGCGTGAGGATTTGATCGCTTTTATCAGCCGCGAGTTGATTGAGAAGCTCATCGTCAAAGGCCGCACGGAGTTGATGCCCAAGGTTGGCAACAGGTACGCCGCGTTTGTTGACGTGAGTGGTGGCCGCAGCGACTCGTCAGCCCTCGCGATCGCTCACCGCAACGATGCTGGCAAGATCGTGCTGGACGTTGCCAGGCACTGGAAGTCGCCTCACGACCCGCAATGGGTAGTGGAGCAGATGAGTCACATCCTGCGTGACTACGAGGTGAAGGCTGTCGTTGGGGACAACTACAGCGGCGAATGGTGCGCCCAAGCGTTTCAGAACCGTCGCATCAAGTACACCAAGTCCGACTTGCCCAAGTCACAACTCTACTTGGAAGCGCTGCCAGTGTTGTGCAGCGACGGCGTTGCACTGCTGGATATCGAACAACTAACCAACGAGTGGTGCAACCTTGAGCGCAGGACGCGATCGGGTGGCAAAGACAGCGTTGACCACGGCCCCGGCCAACACGACGACCTCTGCAACGCAGTAGCGGGCGTCATGTACGTAGCGGCGCAAAAGAAATCACGAGTTGGCGGACTGACGCCATCATATTGAAAGGACGCAGACAGATGCTTCTAGATCGCGAACGAAGTTTCAACCCACTCCAAGCTGACAGGGTACGAGCCTTTGACTCCGCTCACTTTGGCAGTGACGGCCCCGTTAGAGATGAGAACGGGGCATGGCTCATCTTCGAGGATGGCAGCGCCCGTGACCTGTATGGCGACCGACTTGACCCCGCGGACCAGCTATCGCCAAAAGAGCGCCGTCGTTGGCAGATCTTCTGGTGCAAAAAGAAGATACCTCAACTCAGCGAGCTGTTTCGTCGGCAGCGAATGATCGCACTCCAAACGCTGAGTGATGAGGACAAGGTAAAACTGCAAGCGATGCATGACCGCCTCGTGCAGATCAAGCAGAACCTTGACGCCCTGGAGAGTTCGCCAACTGCTGCACCACAACGCGAGAAAACGCATGGCGCACGCGGCCACGACCAATTCTTCGCTGATGGTGCGGAAGTCCTGCAACGGTTGGAGCGATTCCAGTACACCGAACGCACCTGCCTCGCGGACGCAGAGCGAGAGCTTCACTTGCTGACGCAGAAGCTCCCGCCAAATGAAGTGGAGGGGAACGTAGACGTGGCGAAGGTGCAGCGGCAGGTTGATTACCGCGAGCGACAGATTGCTCACTACGACAAGCTCATCGCAGACCATCAAGCGTGGATGGCTATGCCATACCAGGAGCGGGCAGCAATCAATGAGCGATTGTGGGCGGACTATCTCGCTCAAGGTCGCGCCGAGGGCGAGAAGAACTTAAAGAAAAAGGCCGCGATTGCTGCCATCAACTTGTCGTTCATTGAGGAAGAGAACATGACGCCGGAGGATCGTCATCAAGCCACGCTGCAAAAAGAAACAGACGATTGGCTGAACCCGCGAATGGAGCAACGCGAGCGGGCTCGCAATGAAGCTGCTGAGCTTGCCGCCAAGGCTGAAGTGGCGGAAGCCGAGCGTGAAGCAGATGAGCCGCCACGCAAAGCGAAGAAGGCCAAGGGCCGCTAGTCGCAATCACTTACCTCACAACGTCACGGAGGATGGACGAATGCTATTCGTATTTTCAATCAATGATCGGATTCACTCAGTCAGCGGCGACCTTGCTAGCGCTCGTCGCCAGTTCGCTGAGCTGACGGCCAACGCTCAACCCGACTCAATCACGCCGCGTGCGCTGACGCTTACGAACCGCGAGCGGTTGGACCTTGATACCTCGCGGGCTCGCAATCCCAAAGACTTGTTCAACACGATGACTGACGCTGTAGACGCAGTCGTTGACAACACCCCAGTCGCCAACGCCTTGCCGTTGCCGAAGTTGTATCCAGACGAACCTACGCACAACGGCGAGCAGCGGTTCACGAGTTTCCCGTCAGCCACGGGCTCAATGGTCCCCAGCAGCGTTGACCTGACGCCATTGGGCTTGCCTTCGCTGTTTGATGATGTCCCGAAGCCTGATTACTCAGGTGCGGCAGGCTCCGCGCCCAATGCCGAAAAGCCACGCGAGATTGATTTGTCAGTGCTTGGCCTGCCCAAGCTGTTCTAGTCAGGAAGACGTTATGAGACAAACGGTTCAGGCGATGGCGCGGCAACCTTTCAGCCTGCATGCCTTAGTCGATTCGCTCGGCTGCCATGGGCCACAACAGTTGTTCCGCCCTTCATTGGCTGCGCGATGTGCAACGGGATGTCAACGCCTGAACCGTTTATGAATTGGAGGAGGCATGGTGTGCGGTTGAGGAGCGGCGCGGCGCGTTCCAGCAGAACGGCCTGATGCTGCGGTTCGTTGGTTAACGAATCGCGGAAGCCGCCCTCAACCGTTTTAGATTGCGTCCGGGTGTTCGCGGGCGGGTAGTGCTGTAGAGCCCGCCCGCGGCCCCTGATGCGTAGCAGACTTCTGCAGGCTGTCGTGGCGCTGGGTTCTTCGCAGGGATTGCGGCCCCAGCGCTGCGGCGCTGTGGGGCTCTCATCACGTCAAATCGCTACAGCAGACAAAATACTCTGCTACTTTGCCCGGCTAGGTAGGGCCGCAGTGAAGAACGTAAAATGCGGGGGCGTAAGGGCTTACGCCTAAATGCAGAAAAGCGCCAGCGAACGTCTGGTGGTTTTTTTGAACTCTGCAAAAACGGGGGCGGCACGGCAAGGAATTGCAAACCAAGCCGATGGCCAGCACAACCTTGACCGGGTTGGCCGGCCGCCCCCACTTTTACTTTCGGTCAAGGAAGGTCAAGGATTTCTCATGGCTGCGAATGCCGCACCAAGCTATGGCACCTGTGCTCGCGTTTACTCCTACCAGCGGTTTTCTGGTGCGAAGCAGGAAAAAGGAGACAGCTTCGAGCGCCAAAACGAAACGGCGTTTGAAGTTGCGAAGCAGCTCGCCGCTGATCGCAAAATGCCGTTCGACGAATCGATCTCGGCTGGCGACAAAGCGCTGTCTGCACGCTACGGCGATCATATCGCCAAAGGCGTCTTGGGCGAATTCCTAGCCGCCATCGAACTCGGCCTCGTGCCGTACGGCTCCATTCTAGTAGTTGAAGACATCGACCGCCTCAGCCGTGCAGAGCCCGTCGATGCCATCGATCTCATCGTACGCCAATTAATTGGCAAAGGCGTGTCAATCTACGCCAACGGCGTGCTGTACGACAAAAGCGCTGTTAACTCTCATACGATCTTCATGCTGATTGCCCTGATAATCAACTCGTACCAAAGCTCGCAGCAGAAGTCTGAGCGTATCGGGGCCGCCTGGAAGCGCAAGCTCGACCGTGCCCGCATGGAGGGCAAGAAGCTAACCAAGATGTCCCGCAACTGGCTCGGATTCAAAACGCCTGACGGCAGGGAGATAACGGATCGGCAGTCAGACGCATGGAGGACTGAGAAGTTCGGGGAGTTCTTCGTCATTCCCGAGGCAGCGGAAGCAATCAATCGCATCTTCGATTTGAAGCTGCAAGGCTTCGCGCCTGATGCCATCGCGAAGAAGTTGAACGGCGAGAAGGCATGGTTCCTGCCGTACGACAAACGGCGCAAGACGCAAGGCTACAACGGCGATCACATCAGGAAGCTGCTGAAGAACCGTGCGTTGATTGGCGAGCATCAACCGCGCCTACGCGCCAATCGGGTGAACGAGGCTAGGGGTGACGTTCTCACCGGCTACTACCCAGTAGTCGTGCCACTTGAAAAGTTCAACGACGTACAAAAGCTGATTGCCGATAATAAACAGCAGACCGGCGGCTCTAACAAACGGGTGAACAATCTGTTCCGAAGTCTCCTGATCTGCCCGTATTGCGCTGGCAAGCTTTATCCAACAGCGAGTGGTACTGGCCGGCCAGTCACTTTGATGTGTGCCCATGCCAAATACAAATCGGTATGCGACGCACCCAAGATTCGCTGCGACTTGGTCGAGAACCTGATACTCAAATCGATCCCCTGTCTTCGCCTAGAGCAAGTCGTCAACAGCAGCAGTGATAAGGCAGTGGCAGTTGCGAACAAACGCCAAGCAATCCAATCACGAAAAACTGAGATCGCTGAGAGAGAAACAAAGATCGCGAATCTCCGGCTCACGTACGAAGACACCAAGGACAAGGACGAGCGAGGCTACATCTTCACTCGCATCGAATTGTTGAAAACCGAGATAGCTGGACTAACGCAGCAAAACAGTTTGGATGTTGGTGAGCTAAATGCACTGGACTCGATCGATGCGTCGTTCGCTTCGTTTCAAGATGTCATCCGCGAATTGAAAGAACACCAAAGTGACGTCGACTTTCGCATCCGGCTGCGAACCCACCTTGCAAAGTACATTGCGAGAGTTGACGTGTTCACTCGTGGCAAGGCCAGCAGCGAACGGGCTTATGGCGAGGCCGTCACGGTACCAGACTGTGCTGCGAACTGGCGGACGGGCGGCAGCAAGCGCTTTGCGTCAAGCACCCGCGAGGACGGGGAAACGCTGGCAGACGACATCGGGCAGCGTTTGTCAGGCCTGAGACGGCGCTGGCAGAAGGGCTCTGATGGGTTCCGAGAGCCCGCAGGGGGATTTTGGCTGGATGGCGTGATAGGCAGCGACCGAGCGCTATTCCAAGAGTTCCTCCATGACCTGCACAGCCGCCGCATGTCCAAAGAGGGTGCGTTTGTTCGCGTGTGGTTTACCACCGGCGCGATGATTGACCTGGTCCCTGCCAAGTCGATTGCAGACGGGCACCGAGTGCGAGTGCCAAACGCTGACTACAAAAGCGAAATGGTTGAGTACCGCAAGGCAGAGCTGAAGTACCAACGGGAAGCGAAACTTCTCGGAAGGAAGAAAGGACTAGTTCTAAACGCGCCAGTTCCCCCGTCTGAGTATTTGGACACTCCCATCAGCCCGGGTGTCGAAGACCTGTGGGCCGAGTTCATGAGGCGGCGAACCCGCAAAGCAGCAAAAGGAGTTTTTTTAGCCGTAGGGGGTTGAACTACCCCCTCCAAGTTCAATTGCTGCTGAAGCGAGGCGGGAACCCCGTTGCGGCCGGCGTTAGCGGCGTTCCCTTCCAGGGACATCCGAGCGAGTCGAGCAGCATCCGGGCCCGCCGATCAACATTGCACTCGGCCAGCAGCCGGCACTTCAGCCCTGCGTCGAGCGGCAAGGCAAAGCTCGCCAGATCGGTCAGCACTCCTAGCGGCAGTTCCGAAGCGAGCAGTTCCTGCACCGGCCCCTTTGGCTTCACCCCTGCCGGCAGCGGCAGCGATTTCTGAAACTCGCGGCAGATAGTCTCCTGCATTTCGCTCCGTTCGGCCTCGCCGTCGGCAGGATAGGCTTCGTCGAGCAATTCCAACTCCGCCTGTCGGAACGACCGACCGCTCGGCACTTCCTGAACCAGCCGGGCCCGCCGCATCCCGAGCAGCATAATGTTGTACCGACCATTGTCGAGCCGTTGGTGCGTCACCACTTTGCCGATGCAAACTTGCGGCAGCAGCTTCGGCCGCCCTTCGTAGTTCGCTTCCCAGCCCGGCGCCAGAATGCTCATCGCAATCAGCCCGTCGCTGTCGAGGGCGTCGTTCAGCATCTCTCGATACCGCGGCTCGAAAATATGGAGCGGTTGCATCACATGCGGAAACATCACCAGGTCTGGCAGCGGAAACAGCCGCGCCGTCCCCTTAAAACGTGTTTCGTCGAACGTGAGATCTTCGGCATTCCAGGGAAGCATGGCCAAACTCGTGCGGTAGGTGGGATGCTTGACGAGGCGGCTGTAATACTCGCCGCGATGAAAGCCACCGGCTCCGCCGGTGGACGAACTGGGGGTTAGCTGTGTCTTCACATTGTCCACCGGCGGAGCCGGTGGCTTTTATGGTTTCCCTGCACCGGCTAGCGCCGGATCAAGGTGAATCTCAGGAATCAAATCCGGCACAATTTCGATCCGCGGGAACTCCTCCGTCGAGGCCAGAACCTCGGCGAAGCACCGCTCGTATTGAGCAAGGAAAGCCTCCAGGTCGAGTCCCTGGCACGCCGGGCGAAAATCTTGCAGGTAAGCCAGGCTCGACAGGTACACCTTCTTGGCCCCGCGGATGTTGCCGTTGCCAAAGTGATGGAGCGCCACCGCCGCTTGAATTAATCCCTGGTAATACCGCCGGAGGGAACCCCGATACTCGGTCCACAATTCTTCCCAAACCTCGTGGGCTTCGAAGAATTCGCAATCGTTGAAATAGCGAATGCCTTGCTGGTAGAGCGAATCGTTCGATTCAGCGTCGTGCGGCATCGTGTCGTGGCTCCGAGCTGCGCGGCGAAGGGTCCGCGCTAGCGGCCAGGGTCTTCGACGATCCGAAAGGCATCGGATCGCTGGTGGATTATAGACGCCGTCCCTCCGGCGGACCAGAAATCGCTTTCAGCCGTAATTTGGCGTCTCAGCCGCGACTTTCGCCCGCGGGTTGACACTATCGGCGCCGCCCTCACAATTGGTCGAATGGCGGGGGAATTGGCCCACTACGGCCATCCGGAACCTTCTCCCAGGCGCGGCCGATGCCAGTCTCCACTCACCATGATGGGCGAACTATGACTGGCAGGAAGCCTGCTCGCGGCAAAGCGACCGCCGTCCCCCCCAAAGCCAAGCCGCAACCGCTCGGCAGCCCCGCTGAAGTAAAGCGTCGCGCTGGACAGGTCGTCCGGGCCCTCAAGAAGGAATACCCCGAAGTCCACTGCGCGCTCGTCCATAATTCCCCTTTCGAGTTGCTTGTCGCGACGATCCTTTCCGCCCAATGCACCGATGCACGGGTGAACATCGTCACGCCGCCCCTCTTCAAAGAATATCCCGATCCCGCCGCATTCGCCGCGGCTCCGTTGCCGGCGATCGAGAAGGCAATCCAAAGCACCGGCTTCTATCGCAACAAAGCGAAGAGCATCAAAGCCGCCTCGACCGCAATCGTCGACCACCATGGCGGCGAGGTCCCCGGCACGCTCGATGAACTGGTGAACCTTGCCGGCGTCGGCCGCAAGACGGCCAACGTCGTCCTCGGCGTCGCCTTCGGCAAAGCGACCGGCGTCGTCGTCGATACCCACGTCGGCCGCCTCAGCCGGCGGCTCGGCCTCACGGCGAACGACGATGCCGTGAAAGTTGAAGCCGATCTGATGGCGATCATCCCGAAAAGGGAATGGATCGACTTCTCCCATCGCCTCATCGCTCACGGCCGGCAGGTGTGCATCGCCCGCAAGCCGAAGTGCGACGTCTGCGTGATGAACGACTTCTGCCCACGGATCGGCGTCACGCACTAACTTCCCTCGACGGAGCGCCCCATGATTCTTTC
Organism: Pirellulales bacterium; assembly: GCA_041740115.1. Classification (GTDB taxonomy): domain Bacteria; phylum Planctomycetota; class Planctomycetia; order Pirellulales; family Lacipirellulaceae; genus Lacipirellula. The sequence continues at coordinate 6,252 of JBGSMO010000432.1, read as the reverse complement.
CGGTCAAGAAATCGCGGCCCGCCTCGGCGGCGACGTGAAGATCGAGCCGTACAATCCCGCGGCGCTCAACCCCAACAGCTACAACCTCACCCTGCACGACGAAGTGATGGTCTACGAGGAAGTCGTCCTCGACATGGCCAAGGCGAACCGCGTGCGGCGAATTCAGATTCCACCCACGGGATTGGTCCTCAGCCCCAACCAGCTCTACCTCGGCCGCACTGCCGAGCGGACAGAGACGCACAACCTTGTCCCGCAAATCGAAGGCCGCTCATCAGTCGGCCGCCTAGGCCTGTTCGTTCACGTCACCGCCGGCTTCGGCGACGTCGGCTTCTGCGGCTTCTGGACGCTCGAAATGTTCGCCGTCCAACCGATCCGCATCTACCCCGGCGTGCCGATCTGCCAGATCTTCTACCACGAGATCACCGGCGCGTACGACGAGTATGCGAGCAAGTACCAACACAACCACGACATCCAGCCGAGCCTGTTGTTCCAAGAACTCAGCGCCCAAAACGGCGCCGACCCCCAGCTCCCGTTAAACTTCGAAGCGGAACTCATCCAGTAGCCGCGGGTCATCGACCCGCTGGAGCGGCGAGAAAGACGAACCACCAAGGCACGAAGGCCACAAAGACGCACCAACGAAACTGGGGAAGAAAATGATTTAGGGAGGCTGGCCTGGTCGCTTTTTTTCGCTCTTCCCTTTCCTTGCATTCCTTCGTGTTTTCTTGGTGGTCTTGGCTTTGCACCTAAATGCCTAAATGGCAGCCAATTTAGGTGCAGACGTTTGATTAAAGGTGCAGCCGAGCGTCGGGTCGATTCCGACTAAGTGTGCAGCCCCGGAATCGGGGTTAGAATGCGGCGATGGGCATCTACCTCCGCTACGCCCTGGCGACCTTCTGCTTCGCGGCGAGCGTCGGGTGCTTGGGGATGTGGGGATGGACTTCTGCGCACCGAAGCTTGCGGATGGCAGCCATCTATCCAAACAATTCACGCACGGTGAACTATTTTGCGAATGACGGGGATATGTTCGTGGGCCTAGGTCACCCGCTCACACCGCGACAAACTGCCCGCGGCACGCAATTCGTCGCGGTGACGATGACCGAATTAGACATTAAGGGGCTACGCACTTGGAGACTTGAACACGGTCGGTTCGGGTATGGCAATCGTGCGATCAGTTGCCCCCTCTGGTATCCCGCCCTCATCTGCGCCCTCGCCGGCGCCGCCGCCCTGAGGCTCGGCCGGCGCTTCACGCTCCGCTCAGCGCTCATCGCCACGACTGTTGTGGCTGGGCTGTTGGCGATGGCGGTGATTCAGTAGGAAGCTCCCGCGGCAGCGGTTAGAATGCGGGGCATGAGAACTGCCCTGGCCGCTTTTGCTTTCCTTCTTGCGGCGACTGCTTTTCTCGCTTGTTTGGCCGTGGCGCTTGACGAATACGGATTAGCAGCCGAGATGCCGCCAGTGTTTCGCGCTCGGGGCGGTCTTACGCCCGTGGGGCTATTGATCTTGCTCATCGCAGTACCACTTTGCCCGCTCGGACTTTGGGCTGGGCTATCGCTGATCGGAAACGACAATGACCCGCCCACTGACTGAATTTAGGTGCAGCTTTCCGAATAAAGGTGCAACTCGCCTTTTAGGTGCAAAGCCGGTGATCTTCGTGCCTTGGTGGTTAGTCTTTCGCCCCCTCGGCGAATATCCGCGTCCTATTCCTCGAAGCACAAGCAACTACATAATCGCAAAATAATTCGCCACCGCGTAGTCAAAATACTCCGCCGTCATCTCCGGCGGTTTGCTGATGTAGTGGCAGTAATTCACGATCTGCAGCAACAAGTCGCGCGGCTGGCAGCAGCGGAATGGCCGGTTCACAGCCTTGTAATGCTTCTCGATCACATGGTCGAGCGCCGACTGCTCGAACCGAATCCCCAGCTTCGGCGCCATAATCTGGAACAGCGCGCGAAACTCTTCTTCCGACGGATCGAGCACTTCGATCTTGTATGGAATACGCCGCAAAAATGCGTCGTCGACCAACTGCTTCGGCTCGAGGTTCGTCGAGAAAATAATCAACTGATCGAACGGCACCTGGATCTTCTTGCCGTTGCCCATCTGCAGGAAGTCGTACCGCTTTTCGAGCGGCACGATCCAGCGATTGAGCAACTGGTCGGTCGTCATTCGCTGCCGGCCGAAGTCGTCGATCACGAGCGTGCCGCAGTTGCTCTTCAGCTGGATCGGCGCCTCGCTCACATTGATTCCCGCGCTGGCCTGCACTTCGAGCGCATCCATCGTCAACTCGCCGCCGACGACGATCGTGGGGCGTTTGATCCGGACCCAGCGCTGGTCGACCGGCCGCATCTGCAGCGGGCCCGTCGGCTCGTTGAGCGGCGCTTCGGTATGCAACCCGGGGTCGAAGACCCGCATGATCTCGCCGTCGATCGTAATCGCCCGCGGAATCCAAATGCAATCGCCGAAGGCCGACGTCACCCGCTCGGCGATGCTCGTTTTGCCGTTACCAGGCGCGCCGAACAAAAACAGACCGCGGCCCGAATTCACCGCCGGGCCGAGCCGCTTCAGCATGTTCTTGTTGATGAGCAGATCGGCGAACGCCCGCTCAAGGTCGTTCTGCGTCGGATGCTGCTTCGTGAGACTCTGCTGGGCGACGCTCGCACAGTATGCTGAAAGCGGCACCGGCGCCGCGCCGAAGTAACTGCAAAGCTCCGACAGCTTCTTCGCGCGCTCACGGCCAAGGTCGGTGAGCTGGTAGATAAAATCGTTCATCGGGGCCGAGCCGCGGAACGCGACCAGCTGCCCCAGCTTCATCTCCTGCAGCACCGGCGCCAACAGGCGAAACGGAATCGCGTGCTGCTCCGAAAGCGCCCGCCCGCTCATTTCGCTGCAGGCGCTCAAGCACTTCAGCGCGAGATGTTCCACTTGCCCCTCGGTAATGCCCGCCGCCTTGAGCGAATGCGGTTCTTCCGGCCGCCAAGGCTCCGAATCATCGGCTTCCGCGCTGCGCGCAGCGGGAAGAGGCGTGGTCCGAATCGAACGCGCCGCCGCCACTGGCGGATCAACAATCGTCGTGTGCGAATTTGCCGTGTCGCGGTTCGCCGCCGCGACCGCAACGCCGCTCGCTGGCCCTTCGACGCGCGTACTCTCAGCGAGCTGATGAATCCGCGCGAGCATCGACTCCAAGTCGTTCGGTCCCCCGGTCGTGGCGGGACGCTCCGGCGTCGAAACAGACGAATCAGTGGTGCTCATCGTAGGCGCAACTGCCCTGGGAGCGGTAGAAAAGGTGAAACGTAAGTGCGCGCCGCCCGCGCAAGCTATCTTACGTCGTAGACTTCCCCCGCGCCGGCGATGCTGTTCCGTCGCCAGCGCCGCCGTCACAATCCGCACCACCCCAACGTATTCGCCGTCATTCTGAGCGAAGTGAAGAATCTAGAACCCGCTCGATCCGCCAGATCCTTCGCTCCGCTCAGGATGACTTTGCAAACCTGACGCTTACTCGCACATGCAATACGTCATCACCGCCGTCGGTCCCGATCACCGCGGCCTCGCCGATCCGATCGTCCATTGCGTCACGCAACTCGGCGGCAACATCGGCGAGATCCAGATGTACGACCACGACGAGGCGTCGGTCTTCTCGATGCTCACGCGGGTCGAACTCGACGCCGGGCAAGACGTCGCCCTCCGCGATTCGATGAGTGAAATCAGCGCGCGGACCGGGCTCTCGATTCGCACCTGGATGCCGCGACGACCGAACCGCAAACCGCGGCTGGCCATCTGCTGCACGCTCCGCACCGAAACGCCGCGGGCTGTCCTCGCCGCCATCCAAAGCGGCGCGATCGCCGCGGAAGCCGCCGCGCTCATCAGCAACCGTCAAACCTGTCGCGGCCTCGCCGAAGAATTCAACGTCCCTTGGCACTACATCGGCGACGGCGACGGCTCCGCCGACGATGAGCGGATGATCGACGTCTGCGACGAGCTAGGCGTCGACTACATCATCCTCGCCCGCTACATGCGAATCCTGCCGCCGTCGAGTTGCTGGAAGTACGCCGGCGGCCGCATCATCAACCTCCATCACGGCCTCCTCCCGTCGTTCCCCGGTATGCGTCCCTACCACGATGCTCACGCCGCCCGCATGCTCACCTACGGCGCCACCTGCCACTTCATCGTGCCGGAGCTCGACGCCGGCAATCAAATCATTAACCAAACGACATTCACCGTTGCGCCCGGCACGCCGCGCGCAGATATCATCCGCCGCGGCGAACAACAAAACGAACCCGCCTGCCTCGTCGAAGGCGTCCGCCGCGTCGTCGACGGGGAAGTGGCGCTGCACTTCAATCGCGTTGTGGCCCTGAGATAATTTTGAATGAACCACGACGACACGACGGACACGGCGAGAAGAAGCAGGCTTCCACTCCTTGACTTCTTTCTTTGCGCCTTCGCGCCTTTGCGTGAGACATATCTTCTCAAGATCTCACGCAAAGGCGCGAAGGCGCAAAAGAAATACAATGACTAGCGGTCTATTTGCTCTTTGGCCTTTTCGTCGTGCCCGTTGTGTCGTCGTGGTTAGTCTTCTCTCCCAACCATTCCAAAATGTTGTCCGTTCAACTCGAATGCCAAGACTGCGGTTGGTGGACGCTCTGCGGCGAGGCCGAAGTGGTACGCCGCCTCCGCCCCATCGGCCACTTTCGCCGCGCGACCGACCCGCCGGAAGAGATTGTCCGCGAAGTCCTCGCCACGCACGGCAAGGGACTCACTTGCGATCGCTGCAAGAAGCCCGCACTTACGGTGAAACTCGATCCGGATCAAACCGACGGCGATGATTGGGAGCAGGTCGTCATCTGCGAGATCTGTCGCGAACCGATCTCGCCCGAGCGGCTCGAATTCAAACCCGACGCCCGCCACTGCGTCGGCTGTCAGGACGCTGCCGACCGCGGCCGCTCGTTCGTCGAGCCCGACTACTGCCCCAAGTGCGGCGCCCTCCTCGAAATCCGCGTCAGCCGCGGCGCCGGACCTACCCGCTACAAACTTTTCTGCACCGGCTCGCCCTCATGCCGGCTTTAGTCGATGTCGTGTCGTGTCGTGTCGCGTTTCGCATTTTTGGCGACACTAAGCCTAATCCATTACGCGGTCGGCACTTACGCACCATCAGACGGGCGACATTGCCCGATCCCGACGCGATACAAAGCGTTTACGCCGCCACTTCAGAGTCCATCACATCAGCCAAGCCGCGCAAGATGCACGACGCCGGCAGGAGTAACCTCCGCGGCTTGGGGCAAGGCTCATAGCCCCCACATAAACACATGTACATTAGATCAAACCTTGTGGCCGAAAGCAAGTCGCTTGGGTTTTCATTTCTAGAAAGAGCGTGGGGTTCGCGGCAAATGAATGGGACGCCGCTCAGTCCGGTTCCACTTTGCCGCTGCGCCATAGAAAGCAGGCGGCCGCTGCTCTAAGGTGGAAGATTCGCCTCAACTCGGACGGCCCGCTTAGGGAGTTCCGCTACCGATTGCCCCCTGCCGCCCGCTCGCCATGTCCGCCACGCCGTTCAATCTGATCGCCACTTCCGCCTTCGGCCTGGAGGCGGTCGTTGTGCGCGAACTGAGCGACCTCGGCTACCCCGCGAAGGTGGCGCGCCCCGGCCGGATCGCGTTCAGCGGCGACGCCAGCGCCCTGTGTCGCGCAAACATGTGGCTTCGCTCCGCCGACCGCGTGCTGGTGGAAGTGGCGTCGTTCGCCGCCGCCGATTTCGACGCCCTCTTCGACACGACGCGCGACTTGCCGTGGGAGGAATGGATCGCCGCCGACGCCGCGATCCCCGTTGGCGGCCGTTCGATCAAGTCGCAACTCTCCAGCGTCCCCGCGATTCAGCGCTCGGTGAAAAAGGCGATAGTCGAACGCTTGCTCGCGTCCCGCCCCGGCGTCGAACTCCCCGAAACGGGCCCGCCAGTCGCCGTCGAAGTCTCGCTGGTGAATGATCTCGCCACGATTGATCTTGATACGTCAGGCCACGGCCTGCATCGCCGCGGGTACAGGACGCTCGCCGCCGCCGCACAGCTGCGCGAGACGCTCGCTGCCGCCATGGTGCAGCTCAGCTTCTGGAAACCTGATCGGCCGCTGGTCGATCCCTTCTGCGGCACGGGGACGATCATCATTGAGGCCGCGATGATCGGCCGACGGCTCGCCCCCGGACGCAATCGCCAGTTCGCCGCCGAGGGGTGGGACCAAATCCCCGCCGCCGCATGGCAGGCCGCCCGC
>JBGSMO010000388.1:0-25012 GCA_041740115.1 Pirellulales bacterium | reverse complement strand
CGCCGTGGTCAGCGCGATGGCCAGCCACCCCCTCGCCGGCCGCATCCGCCGCATCCTCAACATCGAGGCCGAACCAATGCGCATCACCCGCCGCACGCTTGCCGCGACGCTGCTGCTGCCGCTCCTCCTCGCGGGCGCCATTTTCTACAGCGGCGCCAGCGCCGAGGATGGCAGCAATCCCCCTCCCTCGAAGGGAGGGGCTAGGGGAGGGATTCAAGACGCATCCAACTCGAAAACGCCCAGCAGCGAAGACAAACTAGAACCTAACGCCCCTTCCATCCGCAGAGTCTACCCTATCCCGCGCGGCACCCTCATCGACCCGATCGAGCTCGCCAAGGCAATGCATCGCCATCGCATCGAGATCACGTGGCTTGAGGACCAACAGGGCATCGTCGTCTCAGCGCCCGACGAAGTACATCAGCGCGTCGCGCCGCTGCTCTTGAAGCAGGGTTCCCAGACGGCCGATTCCAACCGAGGCCCCTCAGAGCCCACCACCGAGAATAAGTATCCGCAATACAAACAACTCCGAGAACTCTTCACGCCCACCGACGCCAATCCCGCCTACGCGAAGAAGTACCGTGTGCCGCCGGGTGTTCGCAAGCTCGTCGAAGATATGTTCGACGGTCTTGAATCAGACCCTTACGGCCCGCAGATCTCCTTCCACCGTGTCTGGTCCGACGACGAACGCACCGTCGAAGTCACGGCGCCAATGGACGCTCAAGCACAGTATCTCGATTTCATCTTCGGCGCCATCTCACTCGAAAACCATGTGCGGCAACGCGAGAACGACCAAAACTCCGAGGCACAGGCGACGCAAGCCGCTAACGCTCAAAACAAAGTCCTCGCACTCCGAAACGAAATCCGCAACCTCGAAGACTTAATCGTCAAAGCCCAAAAGGATCTCGTCGATATCGAAGTATTCAAGGAACTGTCGGTTCAGAACTCCAGCAACCCGGCTGCGATGGAAGCGGCAATCGCTATGGAGCTGGATAAGGATCCGACAATCAATATGTACAAGCAGCAATTATTCGAACTGAACTCGCAGCTGCAAGCGAAACTTACGAAGTCGAATAACTCCGACAATGCCGAGACTAGGCGTCTCCGCTCAACGATTCACCAGATTGATGTTCAAGAAAAAAAGTACCGCAGCGAAGCCGAACAATCGCTGCGTGAGAAGATTGCGAAGATACCCAATGAAACACTCCGTTCCGCGATGGTCGAATACAAAATTCGCCGCAAGTCAATCGACGACAACTTCGCCAGATACAAACAAGACCTGGAAGCGGCTAAGACGAAGCTCGCACAACTCACCGCCGCCGGCAATTCGCCCCCACAGCCCGCCCCGCTCCTCGACCGCCTCGAACAACTCCGCCTCGCCTTCGACCAACAACGTCCCCTCTTCGTCAAGCAGCCCGGCGAACAGCTTCAAAAAATCCGCTACGACGGCGCCAACCTCCCCGATGTTGTCGACGACCACTGGCATTACCTCGTCAAAGGCCTCGCCAACGAGCCGGGCAAGCCCTCCATCGCGTTCAACTGGCTCCGCCGCAGCGACAACAACTACGAAATCGAAGTCCCCGCCGCCGCCCACGAAAAGTTCTTCCGCCCAATGTTCGACGGCACGCTGCCAACAGTCGAAACGGCTAACCCTGGTTCTCCGAACCAGGGTGGCGCAGCCACAGGAAGCAATGCCGACGAAGCCCAGCCAACCGACAGCGGTACCCCCGGCTCCGCCGCTCCAGTTCAAGAAATGGTGACGCCCGTAGACGTTCCCATTGAAATCGCAAATATTGCCGAGCAGGAAGCCGAAAAGTTACGCCGCCTGTTCCAAGAATCGGATTCCAATGAGCAGATCACCAAGTTCTACACCGTTCCGCAAGGGTCGCGCCAAGAACTTGAGACGGCGATCGGCGTCGCCGCCGGCAAGCTGTTTGGCTCTAGCGAGCCTTCCTTCCATCTGAAATGGGAGCCCGACGAGAATGCCGTCTATGTGACGGCGCCAGAGCTGGCGCACCGGGGCTATTTCCACGTCGTCTTCGCCGCCTATAAGTTAAGTAAGTTCGACCATCCGCCCGACGCCGAGCTCCTTGAATACCAAGCGGCGCTCTCGGAACTACAGCAAGCACACGCCGACGCCGCGCGGGCGATGGAAGGGCTTCCGCCAGCGCACTTGCCCCCTTCCCCCTTCCCCACCCTCGAAAACCAAAAAATCGCCGACCGCGCCTACAAGCTCCTCGGCCTCGAACTCGAACCTCTCACGCCGGAAGAACTCGAGCGAGTCAAGAAGCTCGGCTACAACGGCGGCCTCCGCGTCGCCAAACACACAATTCCCTCACGCCCCGCTCAAGACGCTTTCGAGGCCGACGACCTGCTTGTCGGACTCCATGTGTGGCCCGTCATCGACTTGAATTCCCTCGACGAAGTCCTCCAGCGCGACGACCTCGGCGAGCTCAATCCGCTGAAGTACTACGTCATTCGGAAGAAAGGGAGAGGAGGATTTGGCCCATCGTCCAACGGCGACGTTTCCATCGTCACCGGCCGACTGCAAATCCCCGACGCCGCACTCCTCTCGCGCGGTCTTGAGCAAGCCAACCAAGCCATGGCGCAGCTCGCAACATCGCCCCTGCCCGCAAGCGTCCCCAACTCCGCCCCCGCGTCTCCGCCCACGGATCCCACCTTCCTCTACGACGGCAAAACCTTCGACCAGTGGCGCGACCTCTGGAAGCTCGAACTCAACCCCGAGCGCCGCACCGAAGCGATCAACGCCCTGGCCGCCTTCGGTCGCACCGGCCATGGCCAAGAGGCCGCCGACGCCATCCTCGCCGTCGCCGGCGAGTATCCCGAGGACTATTCGCCCACGTCGTCCGAAGGCAAGCTGCTGGCGGCGATCCGCCTGGCGGTCGCTCGGATGCCCGCCCAGCACTGGATGCCGCCGGTGCAGGCCCGCATCGCGGGGGCCGAAGAGCCCGAAAAGTCGCGTTGGATCCGCCGTGCCGCCAGCTTCCTGAGCGCGACGAACGACTCCAGCGACGAAGCCCGCGAACTCGCCGTCAAGTTCGCCGAAATCCCCAGCGACGACCTGCTAACGGCGACGGCGCTCTACCTCTATCGCAGCGACCGGAGCTTCCAGAAGGCGGAAACGATCGAACTGATGCGGCGAGCGTTGCAGCAGAAATCGCCCGGCATCGACGTGACGTCCCTAGGATTCCGCCACCTCGACAAAGTGCCGGAGCAACTCGACGTCCTGCTGCGCGTCCCCCACGCGCGAACCTACCTGGCTGACATCATCGGTCAAGAAAAGGGCGTCGCCGCGCGGCTTTACCCGCCGCTGCTTGAGATTCTCAAAAATCCCGATCGTGCCAGCGATCACGTCGGCGCCTTGCGAGCGCTCGGCGCCATCGCACCGGTCATTCGGAACGACGCCGCCTCGGAAGGGAGCATGCAGATCTCAAAAGAGCTCACCGAGATGCTGCGCACGGCGCCAGACGAGTTGCTCCCTGCGGTACTCGTGACGTTCGGCAAGTACTGGGGTTCAGCCGACTATCAATCCATTCTCGCTTCGCTCTTGGAGCAGGAACGCCTTTCCCCCGAGCGAATCAAGCAGTTACGGAATCTCGACGAACAAGCCCTGTTCGAAGCATCCCACGCCGAATAGCGATTCCCTCTCACTGCGTGCCGCACACCTACCGCCGGACTGGTCGCTTAAGCGACCAGTCCAATGCGGCCTCCACCCCCCGCGGCTGGCCAAAAAAAGTCGTGGAAATCAGCCGCGCCAGTCGCTAGGTTCAGTAGGTTGGGCTTTCAGCCCGACAGAACCCTCGCCGTGTTCCGCCAACCGTTGCGTGCCGCAGGCCGATCCAAAAGTCCAAAAGTCGATCGCCTCGGACAACACGCCAGTGTCGCGACAGAGGCGACAGCTGTCGCGACAACAGAAAACGCAACTTCAAGCCAAGCCTCGACTTGAGTTCGCTCGACGGCTGTCGCCTAAAATCGCTTCGGCCCTCAAGCGACGGCGACGCGACAGATGCGGCGCCGACTCAACGACGTCGCGACCGACCGTTATACTCACTCTCCATGGCAATCCTCATCGGCGTCGACGAAGCAGGCTACGGACCAAACTACGGTCCCTTGGCGATTGCCGCGACGGCGTGGCGGGTAGCGGAGGAAAGGTCAGAGGTCAGAGGTCGGAGGTCAGGAGGCAGAACGAAGGGGTCAGAAGTCAGGAGTCGGGAGTCAGTGAATGACCAGCGAGCCGGAGGGTTCATCCCCCCGGCCCCCGCATCTCCCCAACGCCCCAAGTCTCCTTCGACTCCCATCGACCTCTACAAACTCCTAAAAAAGTCGATCGTCCGCTCCCCCCACGAGTGCTCGAAGCGAATCGCCATTGCCGACTCCAAGCAACTCTACAAACCAGGCCTCGGCCTACGACAACTCGAACGCGGCGTCCTCGCGGCGCTGATGGCGACCTCGCCGGAGCAAGCCGACTGCGTCGAACACGTCAAAGCCCTGCTCGCCGCGACGCTCGCCGACCCCCAAGGTCGCCGCCACCACCTCGCCTGCCACGCCGGCGACGAACTGCCGCTGCCGCTCGATGCGCTCGCTGAGGAGATTTGCGAACTCGCCGCGACGTTACGCGTCGGCTGCGCAGCGAACGGCGTGACCCTGCTTGCCGTGCGTGCCAAGCTGATCTATCCCGCCGAGTTTAACGAGTTGGTTGATCACCACGGCACCAAGGGAGCGGCGCTGTCGCATGTGACGCTTGAGTTGGTACGCGAAGTCGTCGATGCGGCCATGCCCGGAGGGATAAAGCCTCCGGCTCGCTGGCAATCGACCGACGACTCCGCGGCCTTTACTGAACCCCGAATCCTGAACCCTGAACCCTGCCACATCACCCTCGATAAACACGGCGGCCGCAACCGCTACGGGGCGATCCTGCAGCACCACTTCCCCGACATTTGGATTGAAACCATCGACGAAGGCCGCAGCGCGAGCCGCTACCGCTGGACGCACTGCGACTCGCCGATCGAAGCGATCTTCCGCGTCGGCGGCGAGGAACTGCTGCCGACGGCCCTCGCGTCGATGACCGCCAAGTACCACCGCGAACTCGCGATGCGAGCGTTCAACGACTACTGGACCGCCAAACTCCCCGGCCTCAAACCAACCGCCGGCTACCCAAACGACGCCCTACGCTTCCGCGACGAGATCGCTTCGTTACAAAGAGAACTCGCGATTGACGATCGCATGATTTGGAGAAATCGGTAATGGCTGAATGCGATGCTAAATGCTGGTTGCTTGATGCTGGATAAACTCTTCAGGCCTCAAGCATCCACACAATAATCGCGTTGCGCCACGCACTGCCCACCGCACCAGCATCCAGCATCCAGCAACAAGCATCCCCCCATGCACATCTACATCATCCGCCACGCCTGGGCCTACGAGCATGGCGACCCGCGCTGGCCCGACGATTCGCAGCGGCCGTTCGAGCAAGAAGGGGCCGAGCGGTTCGCGCGCGTCGTCGAACTGCTCACGCAACGCGGCTTCGCTCCCGACGCGATCGCCACCAGTCCCTACGTTCGCTGTCGGCAAACGGCGGAGATCGTGGCCGCGCACTCCACCCAGTCGCCGCAGCTTGTCGAGCTCGACGGATTGAAACCGGGCAGCGACTTCGCCGAACTGATTGAGTGGACGCGCCAGCAGCAAGCGGAGTCGGTCGCTTGGGTCGGCCACGCCCCCGACGTGACATGGCTCGCGGCGTCGCTCATTAGCGAGGGTGACGCGATGATTCGCTTCGCCAAGGGCGCCGTCGCGTCGATTCGCATCGAGGGCCCCCTCGGCGCCGGTTGCGGCGAACTGCAATGGCACGCCACCGCGAAGTTGCTCGGCGTCTAGCCATCATGCGAGCGACTTGAGATAACCGATGCTAGGGAGACCAACTGTCATCCTGAGCGAAGCGAAGGATCTAGACCGAAGTTTGGCGCCAGATTCTTCGCTTCGCTCAGTATGACGAACGAGGACGAGACTGCTAGCAAGGAAGCCTAATTTGCATGGCACAGCACGGCAAGTTTGATTGCGTCATCATCGGCGGCGGCCACAACGGCCTCGTCTGCGCCGCCTACCTCGCGAAGGCGGGGCGCAGCGTCTGCGTGCTCGAACGCCGCCACGTCCTCGGCGGGTGCGCGACGACCGAAGAGCTGTGGCCCGGTTACAAAGTCTCGACCGCCGCGTACGTGATCAGCCTGTTCCAGATGGGCATCCTCCGCGAGCTGCGTCTGCCGCAATACGGGCTCGAGATCCTCCCACGCACGCCCTCCTCGTTCACGCCGCTGCCCGACGGGCGCAGCCTCACCCTCGGCCCCGATCCGGCGCTAGCCGAACGGGAGATCAGCAAGTTCAGCGGCCGCGACGCCACCGCCTACCCGCGCTACAACGCCCTGCTCGAGCGAATCGCCGCGACGCTGGAGCCGGCGCTCAACGAGACGGCGCCCGATCCGCTGCCGCTCCCCGAGCACTGGCGCAAGATCGGCATGGGTAAACGGCTCCGCGACGGCAAGAAGTTGTGGAAGCTCCACGGCGCGATGAAGGCGCTCGGTCCCGACCTGCCCGAAGCAGTCGAGATCCTCACCGGCGCGGCGCGGCCCATCCTCGAACGTTGGTTTGAAAGCGAGATCCTCAAAGCGACCCTCGCGACCGACGCGATCATCGGCGCCTTCACCGGCATCAGCTCGCCCGGCAGCGCCTACGTGCTGCTCCATCACGTGATGGGCGAAGCGGGCGGCGCGCGTGGCGTGTGGGGCTACGTCCGCGGCGGCATGGGGGGCTTGGCGACCTCGCTCGAAAAGGCCTGCCGCGACCTCGGCGTCGACATCCGCCGCGAGTCGCCGGTCAATTCGATCCGCACCGACCGCCACGGCGCTTGCGGCGTCGGCCTCGAAGACGGCACGCAGATCGAAGCCCGCGTCATCGCCTCCAGCGTCGACGCCCATGTCACGTTCGAGCGGCTGCTCGACCCGCAGATTCTGCCCGAGGAGTTTCGCACCGCCGTGTCGCGCATCGACTACAGCAGCGCCTCGGCGAAGATCAACCTCGCGCTCGCCGAGCCGCCGCAGTTCACGGCGCTGCCGGGAACCGGCGTCATGCCGCATCATCACGGCACAATGCACATCGGCCCGACGCTCGACTATCTCGATCGTGCTTACGACGAAGCGAAGTATGGCGAACCGAGCAGCAGCCCGATCCTCGAGATGACGATGGCGACCAGCGTCGACAATACGCTCGCTCCTCCCGGCAAGCACATCTTGTCGATGTTCGTCCAATATGCTCCGTACAAACTGGCGAGTGGCACCTGGGACGAGCGCAAAGAGGCGTTCGCCGATCGCTGCATCGAAGTGCTAGCCGAGTACGCCCCGAACGTGCCAAAGGCGATCGAGCATCGGCAGGTCCTCAGCCCGCTCGACCTGGAGCGGGTCTACGGCATCACCGGCGGCAACATCATGCAGGGGGCGATGTCTCCCCACCAACTCTACTGCTTCCGCCCCGTGGCGGGCTGGGCGGATCACCGCACCCCGGTGCCGGGCCTCTACCTCTGCGGCGCCGCCAGCCACCCCGGCGGCGGCGTGATGGGCTCCTGCGGCAAGAACGCGGCGACCGAAATCCTGCGGGACAAGGCCTGGTAGGCACAGTGGGCAGTGGGCAGAAAAGCAAGCGAGCCGACGGGTTCATCCCGTCAGTCCTCCCTCGCGAACCTAGTCCCTCGAAACGGCCCCTCTTATACTGGTAGACCAGCGAACGGCTGCGCTGGTCCGCAGATACCGTCGTGAGTATCGCGGGGACGAGCCCCGCGGCTCGCTGTTGTTTCTTGCCTCGCCATTTACTGTCGCGCTGCGACGCTTGCCGGCTTACTCATGCCTTCCGAAGAAGAACTTTATCAGGAACATATCCTCGACCACTACGAGGATCCGTTTCATCGCGGGCATCTGACGAGCGCGACCCACGCGCACGAGGACAAGAACCCGCTCTGCGGCGACGTGGTCCGGATCGAGTTGGAACTGAACGACGAAGGAAAAATCAAGAACGTCTACTTCAACGGCCAGGGCTGCGTCATCAGCCAGGCGTCGGCCTCGATGCTGATCGAAGAGATGTATGGCAAGACCGTCGATGAGCTAAAGAGCTTCTCGGCAGAGGATATGCTCGCCCTATACGGCCCGCGGCTGACTCCGAATCGGCAGAAGTGTTGCTTGCTATCATGGAAGGTGCTGCAATCGGCGGTTCACTCGCCGCTTAACGATCAAAAGAATTAAACACAGAGGACACAGAGAGCACGGAGGAAAACATTGCTGCCTACTCCTCTGTGATCTCTGTGTCCTCTGTGTTGAAAGAATTTAATTGACTGATATTGCAACAAGAAGCGTCGATCGCACCGCCCTGCTGCCGGTCGCGCTGCGCAACGACTTCCCGATTCTCAGCGAAGAGGTCGGCGACGGGCAGCGCCTCGCGTTTCTCGACAACGCCGCCAGCACGCAGCGGCCGCGGCAGGTGATCGACGCTCTCAGCGGCGTCTACGAGCGGACGTACGCCAACGTCCATCGCGGCATCCACACCCTCAGCGAGCTGAGCACCGAGCAGTACGAAACGGCGCGCCGCAGCGTGCAGCGGCTGATCAACGCCCGCCACCTCCACGAAGTGATCTTCACCTCCGGGACGACGGCGTCGATCAACACGGTCGCCCGCAGCTGGGGCGACGCGAATCTTCGCGCCGGCGACGAGGTGATTCTCTCGGTGATGGAGCACCACTCGAATCTCGTCCCGTGGCAGCAAACGGCCGAGCGGACCGGCGCCGTGCTGCGGCACATCCCGCTCACTGACGACGGCCGGCTCGACATGGAGGCGTTCGACGGGCTGCTGACCGATCGCACCAAACTGGTCGCCGTCGCCGCGGTGTCGAACACCCTCGGTACGATCAACCCGGTCGCCGAGATCATCGCCAAGGCCCACGCCGCCGGCGCGCTCGTGCTGATCGACGCGGCGCAGAGTGTCCCGCACCTGCCGGTCGACGTCCAGGCGCTCGACGTGGACTTCCTCGCCTTCAGCGGCCACAAGATGCTCGGCCCCTCGGGCGTCGGCGTCCTCTACGGCAAAGAGGCGTTGCTCGACGCGATGCCCCCCTTCCTCGGCGGCGGCAGCATGATCAACGAGGTGAAGCTCAGCAGCTTCACTCCCGCGGCGCTCCCCGCGAAGTTCGAAGCCGGCACCCCGCCGATCGTTCCCGCGATCGGCATGAGCGCCGCGATCGACTACCTCCAGTCAGTCGGCCTCGACGCGATCCACCGCCACGAATCGGAGCTGACTCGCTACGCCTACGACGCCCTCTCACAGATCGAAGGACTGCGAATCCTCGGCCCCGCGCCGGAGCATCGCGCGGGACTCGTGAGCTTCGCCTTCGATCGGATCCACGCCCACGAGTTCGCCCAGGTGCTGAACGACCAGTTCGGCGTTGCCGTCCGCGCGGGACACCACTGCACTCAACCGCTGCACGCCCACCTCGGCATCGCCGCCAGCACGCGGGCGAGTTTCTACCTCTACAACACGCCGGAAGAAGTCGATCGGCTGATCGAGGGGGTGCTCGCCGTGCAGCGGATGTTCGCACCTCAGGGCCGGCAGCGCAAACGCCGCAAGCCGGACGAATGAGTTGCAACGCAGGGCGACTTCAACATCTACCTGCCGAAGCCGCCATTAAAACTACACCTTGAGGTCCCCTCCCCTTGTGGGGAGGGAGCCGCAACATTCGTAGTGGCTGGCTCGCACTTGAATGAACGTGGGCACGGGACGAGCGCGAGATCAGCTCTTCTTCTCGCTGTGGCCTAGCTCCTTCTGCGGCGCGATTCGGTCGCGCACCAGCTGCTTCAGCTCCTTGATGTCGGGAAACCCCTCCCGCTCCGCGCGGTCCCAGATCAACTCCTCGTCGACCCGAATCTGAAACGCGCCGCCCGTCCCTGGCGCCAGCGCCACTTCGCCCAGCTCGTCGGCAAACGTCGTGAGCAGTTCCTGCGTCATCCACGCCGCCCGCAGCAACCAGCGGCATTGGGTGCAGTAGACGATTTCAACTCGCGGCGATCGGCTCATCTTGTCTTACCTTACATGTTCACAATGGCCCCTCGGCGGCCCGAATTTTCCCTACCCCCGATCGCCTGTTATATTACTACCAGCCCCTCTTCGTGAACATTCAACGGAACCGCCCCCATGCGATTGCCTAGTCCGTTCCCGCAGCAACAACCGCGTGGCTATAGCAGCGGACGCTCGCCGTTTGGCGGCCGGTCGGATGGTCGTTCCAACGGCCTCAAGGCCCGCTTGCTCATCGCGCTGGCGATCGTCGGGTTCGCCGTCATCAGCTACTACATGAAGCCGGGCGACGTGAATGAAGTCACCGGCGAAACCGAACGCGTGGCGCTGATCGACCCCGAGGAGGAGATCCAGCTTGGCCTGCAAGCCGCCCCGGAAATGGTCGACATGCACGGCGGGCAGTCGCGCGATCGAGGCGGTCAGCAGACGGTGAATATCATCGGCAACCAATTGCTCGACGCGCTCGATCGCGACCTCGCTCAGCACGATCGCCACAACCCCTATCGCGACGCCTTCCGCTTTACGCTGCTGGCCGATCCGCAAACGGTAAACGCCTTCGCCCTGCCGGGCGGACCGGTGTTCATCACCCAGGCGCTCTACGACAAATTCACGACGAAGGGCCAACTCGCCGGCGTCCTCGGCCACGAGATCGGCCACGTCCTCTCTCGCCACGCCAACAAGCAGATGGCTCGGCAGGGAATGTTCCAAGGCATCGCCGGCGCCGTTGGCGTGCTCGGCGGCGATATGAACAGCGCCCAGATGGGACAGATGGTTTCTTCGGTGCTGAGTACCAGCTACGGCCGCGACGCCGAACTGGAGAGCGACAAGTGGGGCGTTCGCCTGATGGCGATGGCGGGCTACGATCCCAACTCGATGATCGACGTGATGCGGATCCTCGACGAAGCCAGCGGCGGCCGCGGCGGACCGCCGGAGTTTTTAAGCACCCACCCGAAGCCGGCGAATCGCGTCGAGTACATCAAGAAGGTGATCGCCGAGGAGTTCCCCAACGGCGTGCCGCAAGGGCTGGAAAAGTAACGCGGGATGGACGCCGCATTGGACTGGTCGCTTAAGCGACCAGTCCGAGGCGCCGCAGGGCGTCGTTAGAAGAGGGGCAATTGGGCGCCGCTGATGCGCGGCGGGCGGAACGCTTCACGGTTCAGCGGCGGCCAGCCGCCGTCGAGGCCGTAGCGCTTAGCGAAGACGCGCAGCGTCTGTTCGATCTGATCGACCAGGGGGCCTGTGCCGCGCATTCGTTGGCCGAACTCTGTCGTGTTCAGCTTGCCGCCGCGAGCGGTGCGGACGAAGGCTTCGACCTTAGAAGGTGATTGGGCCGCTGCCGCGCGATCCAGTCGAGAAAGACGTCTTTCACCGTCGTGGGGAGCCGCAAGATCGTGTGATGGACGCCGATCGCCCCCGCTTCGCTGGCAGCCTTCAGAATGGCAGGAACTTCGCTGTCGGTGAGCCCCGGAATGATCGGGCCGATCATCACGTTCGTCGGGATGGATCATCACGTTCGTCGGGATGCCGGCCTTGGCGAGCGTTTCGATCGCCCGCAGGCGCGCCGGCGGGGCGCTGGTGCGCGGTTCCATCACGCGGACGAGCGACTGGTCGAGCGCCGTCACGCTGATCGCCACGCGCACCGCCTGATGGGCGGCCAGTTCCTGTAGCAGATCGACGTCGCGAGTGATGAGGGCGTTCTTCGTAATGAGACCGACCGGCTGGCGGCACTCGGCGAGCACTTCCAGACAGCCGCGCGTCAGCTTGAACTCTCGTTCCGCCGGCTGGTAGCAATCGGTCACGCCGGAGAAGACGATCGTCTCGGCGTTCCACTTCGGCCGGGCGAGGAATTGCCGCAGCAATTCGGGGGCGCGGCGTTTCACCAAGATCTTCGTTTCGAAGTCGATCCCCGCGCTCATCCCCAGGTATTCGTGCCCCGGCCGGGCGTAGCAGTAGCTGCAGCCATGACTGCAGCCGCGGTAGGGATTCACGCTGTAGTTGAAGGAAACGTCTGGGCTGTCGTTGGTGGCGACGATCGTTTGCGACTCGTCGTCGAGGTACTGCGTCGGCGGGCGATCGAGCGCGTCGAGGTACTCGGCGTCGTCGGCGACGTGCTCGAAATCATCGACTTGCAGCGTGCGGAGGTACGGATTGTCCGGCTGAACGCCGGCGGCTCGGCCGCGAATGTTCGGACGTTGATTGGCGCCGCTCATTGGTTACTGCTGCCGAATGCGGCTGTTTTTTTGCGGTCAATCGCACGACACGCCAGCTATTATGTACAAATGTTCACATTCACGTCAAGGCTGGTTAGAAGAATCTGCGTTTCAAGCGGAGCGGTTGGCGCATACGATTGGAAGTAATGATTGGGCGTCACTGGCATCCTGACAGTGCTGAAGTGGGTACTCGCTCGGCACTTCTCACTGGCAGGATGCCCAGTGGCGCCCGCGGGCCCGTCGCTAACGACGGGGCTAAATGGGCGTCTTGTTGATCATGGTCCTTTGACAGATCTGTTGATGATTCAAACGCTGCTGCTGTTCGTCTTCGGTTACATCATCCTAGAGATGACATTGCTCATCACCTTGGGACGTGCGCTCGGCCTGTTCTGGACGCTGGCGCTGGTGCTTGGCGCCGGGTTCGCTGGGGCATGGCTCGCACGGCGCGAAGGGCTGCGATCGACGCTGCGGATGCGCAGTCAGCTGGCGGCCGGAGCGCTGCCGGCGAGCGAGATGACCGACGGCTTGCTGATCGGCATCGCCGCGGTGCTGCTGATCATCCCGGGAGTGCTGGGAGATATCATCGGCATCGCCCTGCTCTTCCCGCCGACGCGGACGCTGATCAAAGCGGCGCTGGCGGCGAAGTTTGCAAAGGTTGCGACGATTGGTCGCTTCACTGTCGATCAGGCGGGGCCGGCGGGCGCGGCGCCGCGCGGCGGGGATCGGATTATTGAGGCGAGGGTAATCGAAACGCGCGTCGTCGACGAGTAGAGCAGGCGCATCGTCCTGCAGCCCCGGGCTCCGCCCGGGGGTAGCGTTACGCGCGACGACGGTTACCGGAATGGATGCCTACCCCCGGGCGGAGCCCGGGGCTGCAACTGGAGGCGAAGCGCTACGCCGCTTTTGCTTCGGCCTTTTCTTCCTTCAGTTCTTCCTCGGCCTTTTCCTTCGCGACTTCGGCATCAGGCAGTAGGCGGCCCTCTTCGACCTTCGGCAGTTCGCCCGTGAGGCCTTCTTTCATGAAGGCGACGAGGTCGGCCTTGTCCTCATCGGTGAGGTCGAGCTTCTTCACCTTCTCGCTGAGCCACTGATTCGGGTGGCCTCCCTTGGCATACCACTCAACCACCTCTTCGAGGGTCTTCTGCGAGCCGTCGTGCATGTAGGGAGCGGTCATCGAGACGTTGCGGCAGGTCGGAGTTTTGAAGGCGCCCTTGTCGATCTCTTCCTTCGAGACGACGAACCGGCCGAGATCGGGTTCCTTGGCCTCCATGCCGACGCCGAGATTGTGGTACTTCTCGTCGGTAAAGTTGGCGCCAAGGTGGCAGGCGGTGCAGCCCGCCTTGTCGCCGAAGAAGAGCTTGCCGCCGCGGACGGCGCTCTCGCTGATCGGATGATCCTCCGAGGCCTTCTTGACGGCCATGTACTCGTCGTACAGTTCCTGGTCTTCTTCCTTCAGCGCGTCGAGGTCTTCGATATCGGCGGCATACTGCTGTTGGAACGCATCGAGTTCCTGGTAATAGTCCCACGGCGCCGGGCCGGTGACGAGCGTCCGCTCAAACGACGCGATCGCCTTGGCGACGTTGTCGATCGTCAGGCCGTCGTCAAACACCAGGTTGAACTGCGCGACATAGCCAGGCATCCCTCGGAGGCATTCGATGCAGGCTTCGTGCGTGTTCGACATTTCGATCGGGTTGGCGATCGGTCCGATCGCTTGCTCTTCGAGCGACGCCGCCCGGCCATCCCAGAACTGAGCGCCGCTGAGAACGCGGTTGTAGGCGACAGGCGAATTGCGGTTGCCTTCCTGGGCACCGACGCCGACGCCGAACCGAGTGTCGGCCGCGTAGCCGTGATTGGGGTCGTGGCAGCTCGCGCAGCTAATCGACGCATCGGACGAAAGTCGCGGATCGAAGTAAAGCTGTCGACCAAGTTCGATTTTCGCGCGTGTGAGCGGGTTTTCATCGAGTCCCTTGATCTCCGCTTCGCCCGCTTTGAGGCCAAGCGGCAGTTCTGGCTTCAACATGACATGATTCTTCGGGTCGGCGAGCCATTTCTCGACTTCTTCGAGCGAGAGATCGCCCTCGCCGGGGACGCCAGCGGTGAGCGATGGATCGCCGAGCTGCACCGTCTCCGCAGGAAGCATTTTGGTGACATTCTCGCCGACGACTTTCACGTCTTCGAGAGTGCCTTTGGGATCGACGCCCGCTTCTTGAACGATGTCGGTTTCGACTTCGGCGGAAGCGACTGCATCGGCTGCAGCGGCTTCCTTAGGGCCGACTGCCGGCATCTTCGGAGCGGGGCCTCCTTCTTCGGCTTCATCCGCCGCCTTCTCGGCAGCCGCTTCATCATCGGCCGCTCCGTCGCTCTTGGCATCTTCCTTAGCCGCGGCGGCTTGCTTGGCATCAGCCGGCGGAGCATCGCCCCCGCCCAACAAATACTTGTTAGCCAACAGGGCGATCGCGACCAAAACGACAACGACGACGATAAACCGAGCCATGTGCCGACTCTCCTCAGCTTGAATGCGAAAAGCTTGAGACGAGTGCTTTGTCTATTGCTAGTTTCAGGGTTGGCAAAGCACTAGGAACCAATCGCGGCAGCGGGATGCGCCGCCACGATCGGCTGAATAACGTGGACGACTAACCGGCCGTCTGCAGATTGGCCTTCTCGAAGTACTCGCGGCTGTTCTGCGGATCGGGCTTGATGGTGAGGCTCCCCTGCGTCCAGTTTGCGGGGCAGACCTCGCCGTTCTTTTCGAAAAATTGCAACGCGTCGACCATCCGCAACGCTTCGTCGACGCTGCGACCTAGCGGTAGGTCGTTCACTACCTGGTGGCGGACCATCCCTTCCTTGTCGATCAGGAACAAGCCGCGGAGCGCGATGCCGCCGTCGGTGAGGACGCCGTAGTCTTCGCCGATCTTGCGATTCAGGTCGGCCAGCATCGGGTAGGCGATGTCGCCCAGGCCCCCCTCGGAGCGCGACCGTTGCCGCCAGGCGAGATGGGTGAAGTGGCTGTCGATCGAGCAACTCAGCAGTTGGACGCCGCGCTGGGCGAATTCAGCGTTGGCGTCGGAGAAGGCGATAATCTCGGTCGGGCAGACGAACGTGAAGTCGAGCGGATAGAAGAACAGCAGCACGTATTTGCCGCGGTAATCTTCGAGCTTTACCTCTTGGAACGTGCCGTCGGCCATCACGGCCTCGCACGAAAACGACGGCGCAACCTTTTGCACAAGCGACGACATGGCAGGAACCTCTCTAACAGGCGGGAGCGGACGGTGGGAATAACAAGTTTTTTTCGGACTACGGCCGTCATCCTGAGCGAAGCGAAGGATCTGGCCCTTCCCCAGGGTTCTAGATTCTTCGCTCCACTAAGAATGACTTTTTGACGGTTCGACGATTCACTAAGCCAGCGACTTAAGTGACGCCAACGCCGCGTCGTAGTTCGGTTCGCTGGCGACCTCCGGGACGTATTCGACGTAAGCGATCTTGCCGGCGCCATCGAGCACGAAGATGGCCCGCGACAAGATCTTCAGTTCTTCAATCAGCGTGCCGTAGCTGTTGCCGAAGTTGCGGTCCTGGTAATCGCTCGCAGTCCGCATGTTCTTCACCCCCTCGGCGTTGCAGAAGCGCGCCTGGGCGAACGGCAGATCGAGGCTGACGGTCACGGCGTTGATCTTGTCGCCGAGGCCGCTGATCGATTCGTTGAACTTCTTCGTCTGGATCGCGCAAACCGGGGTGTCGAGCGACGGGACGACGCTCAGCAGCGTCGGCTTCCCTTTGAGGTCGGCGAGCTTGAGCTCCTTGAGGCCCCCTTCGAAGTAATGCAACGTGAAGTCAGGAGCAGCTTCCCCGGCGCTGAGCGCCTTGCCGGCCAGCGTCAACGGGTTTCCCTTGAACGTGACGGCGCCTGAGCGACCCATGGCGAGAACCTTTCACCGAGAAGTGCGAGAGATATGTAACAGCAGCAACATGCGTGCCGCGCGACCGCGCGGCGTCCTGCTATTGTCGGCTTTTGACGGGGCATGACAAGGGTTGGCCGCCCCTTCGCCACAGTATAGGGAAGAACAATTGCGGCTAGATTCGACGCCTATTGACGACTCCGCGGTATTGGCCGGGAGTGGGCGCTAGATGAGCGGCATCGCACAGCGGAACGTTCGGCGCCGCACGCTTTACGCACCGACGGCGCGATGGAAGCAGTGGCTGAAAAGCAGCTCCCATTCCAACTGCTGGACGCGCTGGCAGAACCCGGCGTCGCCGCCGCGGACGGCGGCCTCACAGGCGTCGACCATGGCGTAGGGATCGAACTTACCGGACGGGGCGACGAGCCTCGCCTCATTCGCATCGCCGTTTGAAGCGAGCGCCGCGATCTGCGGCCCCAGCTCATCGAACACCGGATGCGGGCCGACCTGCCGGAACCAGTATTTGGCGTTCGAGAAATCGCCTTCGCGGCGATGCATCACGCCATGCCAGAAGCTGCCGCTGGAGGTTTCGATCTGCTGGCTGATGGCGTGCGACTCGTTCAAAAAGTCGTGCAACAGCCAGACGCCCGCCAGGCAGCAGCGGGCCATGTCGAGATCAACGAGATGGGCGTCGCCAAACGCAGTGGCGAGCGTCGCGTGTTGCAGCGATTTACGCGCGGCCGCGTCAGGGCGGCCGATTCCCAGCGAGCGATTGCGATCGATCGCGAGCAGCGGTTCGAAGACCGGGCCGTACTGGGCAGGTTGAAACGTGTTCATCAACGACTCTTCCGAAAACTGGTCCGTTCACCCTGAGAACGATGATCCCAGTCTGCGGAGGAGAGAGGCCGGCGTCAACGCCTGGATTGTAGCAGGCACACTGGCGGATTATCGACGGCGAACGTTCGTTTCGTTGGTCGATCGCCGGGCTACGCTTGGCTGCTGCGTTTTGCCGTTGGTGCGGTTCGCCTGGCTGCGATTGGCGGGGCGACGGCCTTCGGCCACTTGCGGCGCCGCGGTCAATTCGGGCTCCGGAGTCGTCAACTCAACCTTGCCTAACGCCTGAGCCATCGCCGACAGGTTGCCCTGCGCGACCAGCGTGGCGTCGTTCGACAAAATCCCTTCGCTAATTCCTTGCTCGATCAGCTCGAGGCCTGATTTGGTAAGATCGTACGCCTTCTCGCGTTGGCCGATCTCCCAGTAGGAGACGCCCATGCTCACCAGCGAATCGCCATGGTGGCCCGGCGTGGCGAGCGACGTCATCGGCGCCGGTTTGAGCAAAGGCTTCGAAGCCTTGTCGTACCACTTGCAGGCCGTCTTGTGGTCATTGCGATGCACCGCATGGACGGCGCCGATTTGGAAGTGAAGGCGACCCATCAGGTAGTCGGTGTCGGGGTACTCGGATCGAGTCGCTGCGAGGGGCGTCAACAAGCTTTGGGCCCGCTCGCCATACTTCACCGACAGTTCCGATTCGCCGCGACGATGTTGGATTTCAGCGGCATGGAAGTAGGCCAAGCCAAGTTGCCAGTTCAGTTCTTCGCGAGCCGCTTCGTCGTTGAGCGTCGGCGTCAGTTCGGTCGCCGTTTGCTCAGCCTCGGCGATCCAGAGTTTCGGATCAATCGGCGGGCTGAGCCGTCCGCCAGCGAGGAGGGCGCTTTGCGCCACTTCCAGACGAACCGAGACATCCGATTCGCCGGCGGCGATCATCTGCTCGGCGATGCCTGATGCCCGTGTGATCCACTGGCCGACGAACTCCTCTTTCTGCTGCCAGTCGCCGGCCGAAATCCGTTCGGCGACGGCAAGGTGTGCTTGGAGCAGCACCTTGTGAGCGGCCGCCTGCAACATCACGTCGTCTTCGGCCGCAAGCTTGTCGGCCAGTTCGATCGCCTTGTTATGGAGCGAGATGGCCCGCTCTTGGACTTCCTTCGAGCCGAGCCCCGCGAGCTGGCCCATCTGTTCCAGGGCCGCGGCACGCACGATTTCAGGAGCGGTTTTCCCTTCGAGGATCGTGCGAGTCTGTTCCACCGCTTCGTCGTAGCGGGCCAACTGCGTAAGGCACTTAGCCCATTGCAAGCGGTACTCGTCATTCGTCGGCTTGTTCTTCACAGCTGCGGCTGCGAGCTTCTCGGCGGCGACAAGTTCGCCGATCGTCAGCTTCACTTCCGACAACCAGAGTCGGCAATCGTCGTTCTGCGGATCAAGCCCCAGCGCCGTTTCGAGATCGGCGATGCGATGAGCGTAGTCCTTCTCGGGGCAGCTGTGCGCCCGATCGACGAATCCTTCGGCGCCGACGGTCTGGATCACGATTTCACAGACGGCGTCGATCGGCGTTGGTTCGATTTCGTTTTCAATTTTGTTCTCGTCGCTCGCCACGGCTCCGAGGTCGGCGCTGTGGTGATAAGTGACGCCGCGCTCGGGATAGGTCGTCGAGACGAGCGATCCCATGTCGTCGACCATCTTTGACGGCCGGAAATCGGTTAATCCGAGTTTCGCCGTCAAATCCTCAGCGGCGATCGACTCGGCCAGTTCGACCCGAATTGAGGCGACTTGCTCGCCCGTGAAGTCGACGACGGTTTGCGGAAAGCCTTTGAGCTCGAACGACAGCGTCGTCGCAGTCAAGTCTTCGTCGAGCGGTTCGCCCCACTGTTCGAGGAGTTGGGCGCGAGTGGTCACGCCCGGGGTGACGCCATTGAAGCTCGCGGTTTGCAGCGCCGATGCGTTGCTCGCGCTGTCGTCGACGGGCTGCTCGGCGACGTCTGTCGCTTCATCGGAAGGAAATTCGTCGACGACAGCCTCTTCATCGGTCGCGATGGTCGGCGGGTCGGCCAAATCTGGCTCGGCATCGGTCGGCGGGTCGGCCAAATCGGGTTGCGACTGGGCTTCGTATTCCGCGGCGTCGGCGATCGGCTCCAGCGGCGGCTGGTCGGTTTGATCGGTGACAAGTTCAAAGTCGGGATCGACGGTCGCCGCCGACTTACCCTCGACGATGATTGACCGCTCGCCCGGAGCGGGGGCCCGATCGGCCGCGACGGCGAAAGCGATATCGATGCCCGTCGATTCTTCCGCGCAGGCCAAAGCGCCGCCGCCCAGCGTCAGGAGGCTGGAGAACGAGAGAACGGCCCACCGCCGCGCAGCGCGCTGACGTGGCCTTATCGAATTCCCCCCTGCCATTGCATCATCCTCCCTGCGAAATCGAGCCGTCGGGCATCCTTGCCCCGGCAACTTCAAGACGCGAAGTCTTGAAGCTCAACATGCGTCTTGTCGCGAGACGGCAAGCCGGCCGTCTCTTCACGCTGGCGCCGAGCGTCCAATCTCGCGCGGCGTCGCGTCTTCATGAGTTGTTATCGGCCTCTACGGTTACTCGCATTGCGGCAAATATGCCGATTGGTCGCAGAAAACGACAGAGGCAAACCCTTCGCCGGCATTGCTGGCAACTGAATTCCGCAGCCCAACATGCCGTGGCGCGGTGGCAGATGAGCGGACGCCGCGTGCAGCCCCTGGCTCCGCCAGCGGGTCGGTCGCCACACCGGTAGACGTCGTCCCGCGTGATGCTACCCCCCGGCGGAGCCGAGGGCTGAAAGCACACACGACGCTCTTCTACAACCGCGCGAGAGCCTCGCTCGCATCGCCATGCTTACCGACTGCGAGACTGCCAACGGCTGCCGCCAGCAACTCGATTTGCCGTCGCGTGAACGGGACCGCCTCATCCGTGGGCAGATTGGGAACGAGCATCTGGCCCACGCGCGAGATCAACTCAGGCAACCCCTCTCGCGTCAGCGCCGAGACGAACCGCACGTTGTCCGACGCCGTTCGCCGGGAGTCGAGCGCTAAGAGGTCGGCCTTGTTCACGACCACGAGCACCCTCGACGAGCCGGCCGGTTCGCCGGTAGCGTCAAACCATTCACGCTCCGTTGCTTGCAGCGGGTCGCCGACCAATTCCGATCCATCGAGCACCCACAGTGCCAGGTCGGCTTGGGCCAGTTGGCGGCGAGCGCGGGTCACCCCTTCCGCTTCGAGTTCGTCGTCTGTTTCGCGAATCCCCGCCGCATCGGCGAGCCGTACTGGCCAGCCGTCGATCGCCGTTTCGGCGGTCAGCACGTCGCGGGTCGTGCCGGGCTGGTCGAAGACGATCGCCCGTTGATAACCGACGAACGCGTTGATCAGACTGCTCTTGCCGACGTTCGGTCGCCCGGCGATGGCAACTTGCCAGGGAGCGGTGAGATGCAGGCCCAGCGGCGCCCTTGCCAGCAACGCATCAAGTTTGCTGCGTGCCGACTCAAGCCGACTCTCCGCGATCTCATCGCGGATGCGATCGGCCTCCCGTCGCAACGCTCCGGCGCGCTGGGCGAGCAGAATCGTTGCCGTCCGCCGGGTGGTGGCGTGGGCCAGCGCCGCGTCGGACTCTGCTTCAATCGTCGACTGGGCCATACGATCGAGTCGCTCACGCCACGACTCGACGGAACATCCCGCCTCAGCAAGCGAGGTAAGAATTCGCTCAGCCGCCGCCACGCCGCCGTGGCAGTGAATCTCAAGGCTGTCATCAGCGCCGCGAAGGACGATCACCTCTTCGCGATGGGCGCCGCTAGTCCAGTGGCCGAAGACGATGCGTTCGGCTCGTTGCTGTCGAATCAAGCGTCCGTTGGCCGCGACGAACGAGGCGTCGATCGCCAGCAGCGCCGCGTCCCCTTCCGCAGCAACGACGGCAACCGCCCCGCGCCCGACCGGCGTTAGCAAGCTAGCTCGCCCTGCAATCGCCCTGTTCATGTCGCGACGAGCCGTTCGGCCGCCAAGCGAATTCCAGACAACACCAAATGCGGCAGATAGCGAGGCGGCTGGTCCTGCAGCCCGACGTAAGAGCTCATCCCCTCCGCCCCGCCGCCGGTGAGAAAAAGCTGCGGATCGGCCGGGCAACCTTGAGCTAGTTGTCGCGCGAGCTCACGAACCGCTCCGATCGCACCCCAATAGGCCCCCGACGCCATCGCCTCGATCGTCGATTTGCCGACTGCCTTCGGCGGCGTCGCTAAGACACTCGCATCAAGTTGCGGCAGCGACGCGGTCCCCGCATGAAGCGCCTCGAGCGCCAGCGTCGGCCCCGCGACGATCGCGCCCCCTTCGAACGCGCCGTCGGCGCTGATGAGGTCGACCGTCGTTGCCGTCCCCATGTCGATGGCGATCGCCGCCGCGTTAGGCCGCCGCAGTTGGTTCACGGCGAGGGCGCCAAGCAAGCGATCGATCCCGACTTTCTCCGGTTCGGCGACATTCACCGTGAGCGGCAGATCGGCCGCGCGTAGGCTAAGCAGCTTTTTCCAGGGACGGAGTTGCAAACGGGTGAGCAGCTTCTCGGCAATGCCCCGATGGACCGACGCGATGACGCAAATGATCTCATCCGTCGGCGGCAGTTCGTTGAAGCAGGCGTCGACGGCGGCCGTCCACTCCTCGGCCGAGCGATCGCGATGCTCGACGCTAAACACTTCGGCGGGAATCGCGAGCGGCGCCGCGGCGATCGGCAACGAAGCCGCCTTCTCGCCTTCGCAGAAGCCCGCGGTCGGGAACCAGCCGAGCTTCACGCGGCTGCTGCCTACGTCGATCGCCAGAAAATGTGATTCGTTCGCCATCGCCAAGTCTGCGGCCGGCGCCGTGGTCGGCGTCGCGTCGCGACCGCCGCCGTGGCGAGAGGTTCCCTGCCAGTCTACACGCTCTCGCCTTCGAGAGCGCCGCCCACGCGCGACCGGGCGAACTCAGCCTTACGCTCGCGCTCGCGTTCGGCCGCGCGAGCTTCGGTCAGCACGGCATAGGTCCGCTGCATCAAACTGTTCAGCCCCTCGCCGGTGACCGAAGAAAACAAAAAAACCTCGCGGCCCGTCTCCGCGGCGAGCTTCTCCTGAACTTCTTCCGCGCTCGGCAGCTCGCCCTTGCTGACCGCAATCAACTCGGGACGATCGGCCAGATCGACGTCGTACTGCTGCAGCTCCGCGCGGATCGTGCGGTAGTTCTCAATCGGATCGGTCCCGTCCATCGGCGACGGCTCGACCAGGTGAATCAACACCCGCGTCCGCTCGACGTGACGCAGGAACTCGTGCCCTAGCCCGGCGCCGGCGTGGGCGCCTTCGATCAACCCCGGGATGTCGGCGATCACCATCGTCCGATCCATGTCGATCTGCACGATGCCGAGGTTGGGAATCTTCGTCGTGAACGGGTAGTCGGCGATCTCCGGGCGAGCCCGCGAGACGCGGCTCAGCAGCGTGCTCTTACCGGCGTTCGGTTTGCCAAGCAGGCCGACGTCGGCGATCACCTTCAGTTCGAAGGTGATGCGACGCTTCTCGCCGATCCCGCCGGCGGTATGTTCGCGCGGGGCCTGGTTGGTAGCCGACTTGAAGCGGGTATTTCCCCGCCCGCCTGCGCCGCCACGCGCGGCGTAGACCTGCGCCCCTGGCTCCGATAGATCTTTCAAGACGAAGTCGCCGTCGGCGTCGATTAGCACCGTGCCGGGCGGGACGCGGATGATCAGATCCTCCGCCTTGCGACCATGGCACTTCGAGCCTTGCCCGTGGGCGCCCGACTTCGCCCGCCAATGTTTGCGATGCACGAGCTCGGCCAAGCTGTCGACTCCCGGCTCCGCAATGACGATGACGCTGCCGCCGTCGCCACCGTCGCCGCCATCAGGCCCGCCGCGCGGGACGTACTTCTCACGGCGAAAGCTCATGCAGCCATCGCCGCCGCGGCCCGCTTCAACATCGACAGTGACGCGATCAACAAACATGACGATCCAAGCCGATCAAAAAAAACAGGGATGCACCAACCGGCGCATCCCTGGCGATATCTCTGCGAAACCAACGTCGTCGAAAACGACGAGCGTTAGTTGTCCGACGGTTCCGGAACGATGTTCACGCGGCGACCTTCTTGGTCGAACTTCACGCGACCTTCGGTCAGCGCGAACAGCGTGTAGTCCTTCCCCTGGCCGACGTTCTTGCCGGCGTGGAATTTGGTGCCGAGTTGGCGGACGATGATGCTGCCGGCCGAAACCAGCTGGCCGCCGAAACGCTTGACGCCGCGGCGTTGACCGTTCGAATCGCGACCGTTGCGGCTCGAACCTTGACCCTTCTTATGTGCCATTGCAAAGACCTTAGACTGTAGACTTTAGGCTGTAGACCGGTAGGAAAAATAACACCGCGGCGAAGCGACTTGCCTCCAGCCTACGGACTATAACCTACAGCCTGAGATTCCGAGTCCGGCGATTCTACCGGTAAACCCAGCGGTAAGCAACGCCTTCGCCCGAATCGTAGAAGTCGGCCCGCTGGGGAGCCGTGCCGAAGCGGATCTCCCGCTCAGTCTCGCCGATATCGTCACCTGGCCGCCAAAAATTGAGTTGCAGCGTCTTGTAGGTGAACTTGCGCCCAGTTCCAGGCGGGTTGCCCAGCTTGAACGCCCCCGGCGGGTCGGTCCAGGCGAGCCCGTTCGACAGCCCCCGGACGTAAATCGAAAAGAAGTCGATCTGCGGGTCGACGTCTTCCCACATCGCCACGCCCCAGACGCCTTGTTGAGTGCGTCCCCCCTCGATCTTGAGAAGCTGCGTGGCCAGATCGGCGCTGTTGAAAAGCTCGCCTTGCGGCAACTCGCGTTGTCGGATTGGCTCCAACGCAGCCGGCACGATCCGGTCGAGGTACGCTTTCCGCACCCGTTGGCCGGCCGAGCGGTCGTTGCTCACCAGCACTAGCTCGGGGATGAAGCGGATCTCGTCGGTGCTCTTGGGAGCCGTTTCGAACGTGCCGTCGTCGTTCGCCTTGCCGGTGAGGCCGGCGCCCGTATTCCGCACGCGGTAGACCATGTACCAGATGTTCTTCCGCTGGACGCGGCCGCTCGGTTGCGGCACGTCGACTTCAATCATCCGCAGCGGTTTGAACGCGAATTCCAGGCACCAGACGTCGTTGATGAACACGGCGTCCTTGGCCATCTCGTAGAGCGTGCGGCTCTTGGTCGTCGAGGACGGCGTCCACTGGAGGCTCTTGTCGGCGAGGATCTCAGGAACGTCGTGCGTGCTGATCACATCCTCGCGATCGACCGATGGCGGTATCGTCGTCAGCACCCCCGGGGCGAAGTCGCCCGGCGCCGGGATCGCATTCGCCGCGACAGGCGTCGTCTGCTGCGCCATCGATGCAGCCGCGCTGGCGGCGAGCAGCGTCGCCGCGCACAGAAGGGCTAGTGAACGTGAAAGTCGATCGCTGCGCATGGGATGGTGCTTCCGGAAACGTGGCGGACTTCCGTCGCCGCACTAGCCATCCTATGCCAAGGCGAGAAGGAACCGAGATTTCTGAGGTCCCTGCAGTATAAATGCCGCCCCCCCAACCAGCAAACTTCGCCCCGCCTTCGCGGCCCAATTCAGGCCATTTTCCCGCCCGAATGGCGAGCCGGGAGCGTAAGCTCCCGGGCCGTCGCTACCACCCGCAAAAACGCCCCCAAACAAGCCGGCCCCGTGGACCGCCAGTGCGAACTGGCAATCCACAGGGCCGTTGGCTTCGTCATTTAAACCAGCGGCGGAACGCTACGCGGTCTTTTCGTCCGCCTCTTTGGCGTCGTCGGATTCGGCCTTCTCGTCGTCAGCCGGCGCCTTCTCTTCGGCTTTGTCATCATCGCTGGCTGATTTCTCCGCCTTGCCATCGCGCGGCGGACGCTGCCGACGACGGTCGGGCCGACCTTCGCCATCGCCCCGCGGCGGACGACCATCGGGGCCCGCGCCGG
>JBGSMO010000379.1:0-8535 GCA_041740115.1 Pirellulales bacterium | reverse complement strand
GCGGCCGCGGATCCGCTGGCCGGTGCCGTAGCTTTCGCAGATGACGCCGTTGGCGAGTTGGATCTTGCCGGCGGCCCAGAGGCCGCGGCGCTGGAGATTGCCGGCGCCGTAGGCGGCGTGGAGTTCTTCGTTCGAGCGCAGCTCCTCGCGGAGGTTCTCCAGGTGGGTTTCGGCTTGGCTCTTCGTGTCGCTGACGATCCAGATATAGGGCTCGCTAGCGCGACAGAGACAGCGGAGCGGGTAGACGAGCGTGGCGATCGTGCTTTTGGCGGCGCCGCGGGGACCGATGAGGTTGACTTTGCGGCCGCGCTGGCGGTCGGCCTGATCGAGCTCGCCGGCGAGCCATTCGTGGAGCGCTGAGAAGGGGCGCTCGCAGTGATGCGGGAGAAAGCGTTTCCCCCACTGGAGGAGGTTGAGCGCGTCCAGGGTTGGGTCGCGGCGGCGCCGCTGGACTTCACTCGCGAGGAGCCGCGCGAGGCGCGGCTTCAAGGACGTCCGGCGGTGGTGGCGATTTCAACGGCGGAGAGGTCGGCGATCCGCTCGCTGCACCAGTCGGCCAGCTGCTGCATCCGCACGATGTAACCGGCGTGGTCGACGCGTTGGCCGTCGATCGTGTAGGTCGGCTTGGGCGAGGTCGTCGCCGCGAGCAGATTGTCGAGCGCCTGGGATCGGAGCGTTTCGAGTTGCTGCGTGGTCATGGGAATGCTGAAGGATGAATGCGGAATGCTGAATGGGGAATGGGGGTCAGCGGTCGGGTTGTGGGGGTTGCAGGTGGCTCGCGGGTTGTCGGCTGTTGGGCGTCTGCTCTGGGCCAGAAGCTGACGGCTGATCGCTGATAGCTGACCGCTTTTCATGCTCCTCGATGTTCTGTTGTTCGTGGGCGTAGTCGAGGCCCAGCTTCGACGACCAAGTTTGGGTGCTCATCACGCCGGCCTTGTGGGCAATGCTATGGACGATGTTTTGTTTGTGGTAGTCGCGGACCTGAACGCTCGGCGGCTCGGCGGTCAGCAAGACGCGGCGGAGGGCGTCGGCGGGAAGTCGGTTCCGCTCGATCGCCCGGCGGACGACTGTCCGGCGGAGGTCGAGGTCGTCGTGGATGACGGCGGCCTGCAGCCGTTCGAAGGTTTTTATGGCGGGGCCTTCGCCGACCATCGTCGAGGCGTAGGCGGCGTTCGACGCGTCGCTGGTCAGCATGAATTCGGGCATGACGAGCCGGGCGGCGATCGCGCGAAGTTCTGCGCGGAGGACTTCGACCAAGCCGCCGGCTTGGACTGAGAGCGTGGGGAATTCGTATTCGCGGCCGGCGGGGACGTCGAGGATCGTGCCGGGCCCATACTGGCGATAGCGCTGCGTCTGACCGCTGACTGGATCGAACGCCGTGGCCGTCGTCTGCGCGTCGGCGAATGCTTCAATTCCGCCTGCGCTGACGCCGCGGTGCTTGCGAATCAGCGCGATCGAGGTTTGGACTTCGACGAGGGCGCTCATGTTGCGGAGCAGCAGCCCGGTGCGGCGGAGGTTCTTGCGGACGGGCCACAACAGGGGCAGGCCGCGCGGGCAAGCCTGGTCGACATTGGCTTTGCGGTGCTGGACGTCGGCGGCGGGGACTGGCTCGTCGTCGATCCAGTAGAGTTCGGGAGACTCGGCGTCGCCGGCGGCGAACTCGATGCCGCTGTGGGCCTCTTCGCCGCGGGCGGTCGGCGGCAGGACGAGCTCGGGATCGACGAAGCGCAGGAGGGTCATGCCGGCGTCGTCGGTGAAGAGTCGATCAAAGGCCTCGCCGTCGCGATCGAAGCGGCGTTGTCGTTCGATCTGACGGAGGGGCCAGCGGTTGAGCTCGTCGAATTCCTCGAGAAACTCGGTCACTGCTGCGACGGCTGGGTCAGTGCGCTCGATGCCGGCCCGGGGGTCGACGCGATAGTTGTGGCCGGCGCCGATTAAATAGGAAACGCGGTTCTCGATCGCGTTGGCGGCGAACGGGTTTTCGTCGACTAGTTGCCGACTGAGGCAGCGGGCCTCGTGCAACCGGGCGAGCGTCCAGTGCTCGGCGTGGCGGCGGCCGCCGGCGCCGATCGGTTCCCAGGCCGTGCCATCAGAGTCGAGATAGCGCTCGCGGTCGTCGACCAGGTCGGTGATGACTAGGTCGAGAAGAGATTCAAGCTTGGCGTCGATCGCAGACATCGGGGTGCGGATCCTTCCGTGTGGGACGCGTCGCCGTCGGGCCAATCCCAGAGTCGCAAATTGCCGGTCAGCGGGATTGGTTCCTGTAACCAGACCGGGTGTCGCAATCTCCAACACCAGGGACCGGTGGCGAAGGGGTCGTGCGCCAGTTCGGCGGCGCTGCCGGTGGCTTGGGAATCGTACGCAACGACCTCAAATAGTTCGACCGTGCCGAGGAGGCGGCCGC
The DNA here is from genome assembly GCA_041740115.1 of Pirellulales bacterium. Taxonomy (GTDB): domain Bacteria; phylum Planctomycetota; class Planctomycetia; order Pirellulales; family Lacipirellulaceae; genus Lacipirellula. Next base: position 6,131 of record JBGSMO010000379.1, on the reverse strand, counting down.
GGAGGTCTTGGAGCAGTTCCGCGTCGGGGGCTGTGATTTCGAGCCGATCGAACAGTCGGAAGGCGTCGCCGTCGCGGTTGGAATTTTTGCCGGCGTGGATGGCGATGCGGCCGCGGTGGGGCGTCGTCCAGCTGCGGTTTTCGATCCGTTTGTGGCCGGCGAGGATGGCCCAGGCCCAGAGGGCGTCGATGGTGAGGGCTTTCATGGGTGGGGCGCTCCCTGAAAAAAGTTCCACGCGGGGCTTCCTTGACTCCCGCGCGGAGGCCTTCCCTGGCGGTGGTCTATTTTACCGGAGCGTCAAGGAATTGTGGCGGTCAATTGCCGGCGAGCCATGTTTCGAGCGCGTCCCAGTCGGTGGGGACGCCAGACTCGGTAAAGAGCGTGATGTCGCCATCCTGGTCTCTTTGAAGGATGATGGCGCCGCGGCGGGTGCGGCTGATCCAGGCGGCGAGAATTAAATCGCCGACGAGCGTCTCCCAGCGGCAGCGATAGCCGGAGCGGCGGAGAAGTTGGCGAGCGCGATAGTAAGGTAGGGCGGCATCGTGAGAGGGCATCGGTTGGCCTGCTGACTCTTGTGTGAAAATGAAAGGGCCCTCCTTGGCCGTGAACGCGATCAACTAAAACGGCGACAGCGACTGACCGCAGGAGGCGCAGTAGCATTGCTCGGGAACGTCGGGCCCGTCGTGCTGGTCGAGTTCGTCATTGGGAGCGGGCGCCGGCGGGTCGGGACGGCGTCGCGGTCCGTCGTCGGTCGGTCGGCGCGTGCGCGACTGGCGGGGACGTTGTTGCGGACGCTGTTGCCGTCTGTTGCCGGCGTCGGTCGGAAAAATCTCGATGGCTTCGACTCGGGCGGCGTCGATCCAGAAGGTTTCTTCGAGATCGTCGGGGAACGCGAGTTTCACGCGATCGCCGTATTGCGTGGGGCCTTTCCAGAGCAAGGCGTAGTCGCGCCCTTTGTAGGTGGCGCGGCCGATCGGTTGGTGGGCGGCGTTGTCGTCGGTAGACATCGTTACTTCTCCTGGGATGGGATGGGTGACAGGCGGCAGAAAAATTGTTGGCCGTCGCGCCAGCATTCCAGCGAAACGGGTTGGCCGGCGTTGTCGTGGTGGTGAATCTCGCCGACCCAAAAGCGACTAAAGGAAGATCCTGGCGGCATTTCGCCGCTGCTGTGGATTGGCGGGAGAGCGCCTAGCGCTTCGTCGTAGGCGGCGCTGCTGAGTTCGATGATGGGTGGGAATGCGTTGCGAGCGACGACGTAGGCGTCGGCTAGGCGTTGGGGGAGTTCCATGGGTCGTTCCTTTCACGGTTTGGGCGGGCGTCTCTGTCGTGCTTTCGCCCGCAAGGTGCGCGTGAGCCAGTCGATTTGCGACAGCCGCTGATAATGGACGGCGTCGGCCCAGCGGAGTTGGAAGTAGTCGCCAATCTCACCCCAGCAGCGGCGGCAGATGGGGAGATTGAGAGCGCAGCGAGCGCGCTCGCAGGGACAGCGGGGGCGACGGGTGGTTAGCTCTTCGAGCCACTGGAGGAGAAGCTCTACCACGAACCGCCTCCCCGCTCGGTCGGCGGCAGCGTGCCGTCAGCGGCGACGATCGCGGTGCTGATTTCGTCGAAACAGCAGCGACAGAGTCCGTCGAGGTAGGCGGCGCGGCCGCAGGCAGTGCAGTTGCCGTCGCCGGTGATGGAGCGGCGGAAGTTGTCGATCGCGGCGCGGCATTCGCCGCAGTATTCGTCGTCGGCAGCGGCCAGGTTGTTGCAGACGATGCAGTTCATGAGGTTCTCGTCTGTGCGAGTTGGCGAGTGGGTAGAAAGAGGCGCGGCGTCCTTGCCGCGCTGCTTGCTGCGGGCTAGACGGCGGAGAAACCGACGAAGTCGTCGAACAGTCGGTGCAACCGCGCTGTGCGGGGCTGCAAGGTGACGGCGGGCGCCGACTTGAGGACTTCCGTAAAGGCATTGAACAGCGACCAAGCGGTGCGCGGGGCGAACGCGTTATGCGATGGCTCGCGCCATTCGCTTATCACGGCGGGGAGTTTCGCGTTGCTGATCACCTTGGCGTCGACGGCGCGAATCGCCAGGTCGTGCGCTTTGATGTCGTGGAGCCGCTGCTCCTTGTAACGCTCGATCCGTCGAGTGAGGAACTCGCTGCGGTCGAGGGTCTGGCCGACGGCGCGCTCGATGAGTGCGGGGAGGTCGTCGATAATCCGGCTGGTGTGCTTGCGGCCGATTTGAACTTCGCCCGTAAACGCCAGGTTGTCGCAAACGAAAACGCGCGTGCCGAGCGCCAGGCCGGCGACCATCGATTTGTCGTGACTGTTGCGCAGGCCGACGGCAAACGCGAAGTCGTCGGGGCCGTCCCAACGAGCGGCCAAGTTCATGACGCCGAAATAGCGCTGACCCTCGCGGGCCAGGGCGTGCTGTTCGCTGACGACGCGGAGGCCGGCCTCGGTGAGCGCCTCTTGCGTGCCGACGATAAGGTCTTCGTGGGGAAGCGGGCGCCACGAGCTAGTGGGCGCGGGGGTATCGATAGTGCGGATGACGTCGCGGCTAACGTGCTGGCCACCGCGGTGGCAAATAAGCGTGGATGACATTGAATGGATCTCCGGTAAGTGGGTGAGTAAGTGGATGGTTAGTAAGGGGGCGGCGTCCCTGCCTCATGAATGAAGGAAGGCGGCTACCAGGGGGCGTCGGCGGCGAGTGCGTCGCGTTGGGCGGCCCAGTGGGCCTCGCGTGCTTCGGCGTCGCGCTTCTCGATGTCGTCGATGCGTGACGAGACGAGCGCTTCGAAGTTGTTGCGATCGCTTTCCTGCTGGTCGCAGTAGCGATGAATCGCGGCGACGAGCGTTTCGAGGCGGAGGATTTGCACCATGAGGCGACTTTCCGCATGGGCGATCTGAGCTTCGGCAGTCATGACAGTGACCTCCAAAAACAGGGTGTAACCGGCGGGACGGCAGCGAAGCCCCCGGCCCTGTCCGGCGTGGGATGTGACCCCTCGGCCCTGCCGCGTGAGCATGCTGCTGGGGCGGCGGGGGGGAGTGAGGGGGTGCGCCCTAACGTCCCCCTCACTTCCCCCCGCTGTTCCCAGCACAACATCAGCGGCCTGGATGGCCGCGCTCCTTTCGGCAGGAGGCCGTCCGCTTTCGCCAGGAGGGCGAATGTCTTCCGGTGAGCGAGAGGCGACTCGCTACGGGCATGAACGTAGCGCAGCGCTAGCGGAGCGGAGGGCATGACCGGAGCCGCCGACCCGAACCGCGGTAGGAAGCCGCGCTAAGGACGTCGTCGCCGGCGAGCGACTGGCAAGTGCGGGAGGGGATCTCATCAAGGCGGCAGCCGGGAGAGGGAACGTGCGATGCGCAGGTTCCCAACGCCGTTTAAGAAGCCGTCTCTGTCGGTTTTATGAATCCGACGCTTCCACCTTCCGAGGAGGTTCGATACGATGCGATCAAGGTGCAGGTATGAACCACGGAAATGGCAAACTGATTTCGACGACGCAGGCCGCGCAGCGCTTAAAGGTATCGCGCTGGACCGTCAGACGTTGGCTGATTGCGGACAAGGGTTTAGGCGTCCGCATTGGGGATCGATGGTATGTTGCGTCCGGCGATCTTGGCCGACTGGGTGAATTAGTTCGGAGTCCGAGCGAGAGGTAGCGCGTGGCGCCCGCCCCGGCAGCGGTGACAGACGCTGCCGGGGCTTTTTTGTTCCCGTTCCACGATCCGCACATTCACGCCTGTGACAACCTGACGACTGCTCTGCGAGAGACTGAAACTCGGCTCATCAGCATGACCGCCTCTCGGTCTTCGTCTCCTCGCCCTCTTGGTCTCAGGAGCCGCGTACCCGACGTCGGCGCTCACACTTGATGAGCCGGGCGCGACATGCGGGGCCGAGTGCCGGAAACCGAAAGTTTCTTATCCGGGCCTCGAACGTGATATGATATATTGGCTGGCGGGTGAATCATGGTGGCTTGCGAGATCGGGCCTCAGTCGCCGCGACGTTCCTTCCATTAATCGACCATCCGCTTAAAGAAGATAGACATGAAAACCGCGTGCATACAGATGCTTACAGCTGCCGTGCTCCTTGCCGCTCTGGCACTGACCTCGGTGGCCCGCGCTGCGGAGATGACGCCGGCCGAGACCCAAGCCATCGCCGAGGAAGGCTTCATCTATGGCTTGCCCATCGTGATGAACTACGCGGTGATGTACGACTACGCGGTGGATAAGAACTCGGGGCAGTTTAAAGCGCCTTTTAATGACATCAAGAACGAAGCGCGCGTGTTCACTTACCGGGATACGGCCATCGTCACGCCGAACAGCGATACGCCATACTCATTCGCATGGCTGGATTTGCGAGCCGAGCCGGTGGTTCTCTCCGTTCCTGCCGTCGAGAAGAGCCGTTACTACGCCGTGCAGCTCGAAGACGGCAACTGTTTTAACTATGGCTACATCGGCAGCCGCGCTACCGGCAACGAGGCTAGCAACTACATGGTCGTGGGGCCCAATTGGAAGGGCGAGATGCCCGCAGGCATCAAGAAAATGTTCCGTTCCACCACGCAGTTCTCGGTGGCCGGCTATCGCACCCAACTTTTCAACGCGGCCGATATGCCCAACGTGGCCAAAGTTCAGGCGGGGTACAAGGTGCAGCCCCTCTCGAAGTTTCTGAATCAGCCCGCGCCGCCCGCCGCTCCAGTTGTCGACTTTCCTAAGATCAACACGGAACTCGCGAAAACCAATTTCTTCGCGTATCTCAACTTCGCGCTGCAGTTCGCGCCTCCCGGCCCTGACGAGAAGGACATCCGCATGAAGCTCGCCTCGATCGGCGTCGGCGCTGGCAAGCAGTTCGATGTTGAAAGCCTTTCGACCGAGCAGCGGGAAGCCATGGCGATGGGCATGAAGGCGGGAGAAGCGAAGATCAAGACGTACCTTGAGACCGGTATAAAAAACGTCAACGGCTGGGGCATCACCTCGCCGTTCGGCGATCGAGAGTTCTATCAGGGCGATTGGCTATTGCGAGCTGCAGCTGCGCAAGCGGGCATTTACGGCAATGACGCCATCGAGGCCGTCTATCCCATGACCAAGATGCTGGCCGATGGCGAACCGCTCGACGGCAGCAAACATAACTATACGCTTACCTTCGCGAAGGATCAGCTTCCGCCGGTGAACGCGTTTTGGTCGGTGACGATGTACGACGGCAAGACGCAACTCCTAATCGAGAATCCGATCGACCGCTATTTGATCAACTCGCCGATGCTGCCGGAGATGAAGAAGAACGACGACGGATCAGTTACGCTGTACATCCAAAAGGATTCGCCCGGCGCAGACAAGGAGGCCAACTGGCTGCCCGCCCCTGACGGTCCGATTTACTTGGTAATGCGTCTGTACTGGCCGAAGACTGAGGCGCCTTCCGTCCTCCCGGCCGGCGAAGGGACGTGGAAGCCGCCAGCTATCGAGTCGGCAAAGTGAGCTGGCAATCTTAATGGGTGGTTGGTTTCTCAACTTATCACCGCGACATGTGCCTGAATCACGGTTCTAGAACCGATCGATAAAGTGCGGTTCGCAGGATGGATCACTTTTCGCGAGTTGCAACGCGGTTCGGTCACCAGCGAAGGACAGCCGCCTGACCTACAAGGAGGGACGGATGGGCGAGCACAGGCGGCGAGCCTTCAGCGCGTGTGGAGCGGCAACGCGCTGAAATGAGCGATCACCGCCGCCATGGACGTGCCAAACGCTGGTGCTCTTTAAATTATCCCGATTATGCCGAATTCCTGGAAATGTGGTTTCTGTTGGTAAATCCTATCCGTGCTTTGTAGAATCCAGGCTTGCGTCAACGCCTAGCCTGCCGCTACCCTTGACTATAGGGCTCCGCTTAACTTGGGCCGCTGCTTTCATTTTACTCTTCTGGGAGGTTCACAGATGCAACGCTGGCTCTACACGTTGTCCGCGGCATGGTTGCTGCTGGCACAGACGGCACTCGCTCAGGAGGGCAAAAAGCCTAACATCCTCTTCATCATGGGCGACGACATCGGCATCATGAATGTCGGAGCGTATCACCAGGGTCTGATGGTGGGAGAAACCCCCAACATCGACCGCCTTGCCCACGAAGGCGCACGATTCATGGACTACTACGCCATGCAAAGCTGCACC
>JBGSMO010000377.1:0-1601 GCA_041740115.1 Pirellulales bacterium | reverse complement strand
GTCGAGCCGCGCCACGCGTCGTGGAAGCGTTCCCACTCGGCGTCCATGCCGCCGCGGCCGTTGCCGAAGCTGGTGACGCGATAGATCGTGTCGACCGAGCCGTCGCCGCCGCGGATGATCGTGCGATTACGCGAGTAGCCGCTGGTGACGCGGCGCGGATCGTCGAACGGTTCGATCGGCGGCTTCATCGCATATTGAGCGACGCGGGCGCCGGTGGCCGGGTCGTGGGTGAACCGACTCGGCAAGAAGATCCAGCTATCTTGCGCCGGCGGGCATGCCGGCGGAGCCGGAGGCGTACGCAGCGGCGTCACGTCACAGCTATCGGCATGCGCGGCATCGGCGCGCGTGAGCAACATGACGGCAAGAATCGCCGCCGCGAGGAGTAGTTTCCACGCGAACGAAGGGAGGCCGAACAGCGAGGGGGAAGTCGATCGGTTCATGGCACGTCAGAGAAGCAAGTCGTGGTGGACGAGGCTGTCGCTTCCGTGCGTTCGATGAACTGTCGTCGCTCCTTCGGATGTTATTGATTCGCGTCTATTGCAGATGGCGTGCCGCTGCCAATTTCAGCCGGAAGCGACGCGCCCATGTTGTCTTTTTTAATCAGCCAAGCCGTCGGTTGGCGAAACGCCGCCGAACCCGGCGGCCCGTTCGCGGAGGTCGAGCGGATTGCCGGCGTCGTCGCGGCCCCCTTCGGGTTCGCCGGGCGTCGCGGCAGCAGGTTCAGCAGCGGGTTGTTCTCCCGGAGGCGGGCTGATTTGAGTGGTGGGAGGGACGTAAGCCGGTTCTTCGGGCTCGAGACTGCCGCCGAGCATTTCGATCGCTTGTTGCGGGGTCGTGCCGGCCGGCACCTTGGAATTCGGGCTGCCAGGAACCAAGCGAATCTGCAAGCCGACTTGGCCTTGCTCAGGAACGTAGCAGTACTCCTGGTCAGCAGGGATTTCGGGCAGCGGAACGCCGTTGAGGGCTGGCGCGACGACCTCCTTCATGAACGACTCTTGCGTCTTAGGGTACGAAAAATCGTGCATGGGGTTGTAGATTTCATTCGCGTGATCAATCGCAATGATCATCGTCTGATGTTTGGCGTATAGACCGCCGGCCGCAATGGAACTAATGCCCCCAACATTGGCTCCCTCCTTAGCATCCTGGCGCGTGCGACGACCTTTGATCGGATCCTTCGAAGTGAACTTTCGCGGAATGTCGGTAACCGGGATTTCGTTCTCCGGCAGCTTTTCGCCCGGAATGCCGGCGACAAGCGGCTTCTCTTCCACTACCGGCGCGCGGGCGGCTGGCGGCGCGGCCGGCCCAGTCGGCAGGGCGGGGGCGTCGCAGCCAACGGCGGCGGCCAAGAGCAACGCAGCGGCGGAGCGATAAGTCGAGGCGTGCATGCCGATACTCCTTAAATCCTAAAAGTTGGCCGGGGAGGCTTTCAGTTGTTTGAATCTACGCGGTTGCGCTTGTCCGAGCGGCGCCGAGTTGCCAGCGTTGCATCTCTTCGAGTTTCTCTCGTCGCGTCATGTCAAAGGTGAGCGGCGTCAGCGTGATGTTTCCTGCACGTAGTTCGGAAAGGTCGGTTCCGGCGTCGGTCGGCGGCGTCGGTTGCT
>JBGSMO010000332.1:0-5326 GCA_041740115.1 Pirellulales bacterium | reverse complement strand
CAGCGACGCCGGTTCGGGCACCGCCCCAATGGCGGCGACGGCCGGCGTTCCGCCGAAGTGGCTCTTCCACAGTGTCAGGTCATCGGCGTCGACGTCGCCATCGTCATCGGCGTCGCCGGTGGTGGCGTCGGGCTGGCCGGTGAGGCCAAACCCCCGTTGCCAGGTCAGGAAGTCATCGCCGTCAACATCGCCGTCGCCGTCGAAGTCGCCGTTTGAGGGATTGGAGTCGATGAACGGCGTGTCTTGGGCTGCGGCATAGCGAAAGACGCCGATGGTGTTATCCTCGTCCTCGGCGTAGGCGATGCCGGCGATCCCGGCGGTAAAGACCGGATCAAAATCGGTCGTCAGGGCAGTCACCTGTGGCTCCGCTGGCTTGCCAGCCGGATCGTCGGCGAGCCAAGCGTACCCATTCAGCTGATTGCCGATGACATTCAGTTCGATGACGACTTCGGAGGAGGCGTTAAACGGAGCGTCGAAGGTCGTGCCGATGTCAAACGTCGCTCCGCCAGCCAGAATTTGGATGTTGAGATTGCCGCCAACGTCGAAGTACATGAGATAGCCGGAAAGAGTGTTCGGATCGACGCGGGCGAGCACCACTAAATTGCCGCCGTCGTTCGCGGGATCGTTGGGATCGGGAAGGACAATCCCCTGCGTGCGAACATAGGTGTCGGTGAAGCCAGTGGGCACAAATCCTGACATCTGGTTGTCCGTCCCAATGTCGACGATTGGGGTCATCACCAAGTCGCCGCTGGACGCGTTATAGTCCCCTGGAAAAAAACCGCCTAGATCCGTAATCCATGTCTCAGGATTGTTGTCCGTGATACTGCCGTCGTTAAAGTCGTCATACCAGCCGACGGCAAAAGCCGCCGACGGGGCCAACCCCATTAGGCCAAGAACGGCCGCCACCTGCCACCACTGACGATGCACAACAATCATGGACGTCTCCTCAGTCAATCGACTCAGAGTTGAAGGAAAGCAGTCGCGGCGACAGCAGCTAAGTTATCGCAAACGTCGTTGCCGCAAACGTTACGGTCACTATCGCCGACAAGTGTGAAGACCCGTCGCAGCGTCGCGATGGACGCCAAACGAAGCGAAAACTGGCAGAAAAGCAGAAAAGGGGACCGGCCTGCAAAATCAAAGCGATAAACCGCCTATTTGCAGATTAACGGAGCGCTGCGGCCGCGTCAATTTTTTTCGCCTTAAATGGGCCAGTTTGTGTGGAATGCGAACTGGCGGAGAGCCTCAACGGCGTCAACAGATAGCTAAGGGGCGGCCCCCGTTTTCGGCACAATTTCAGCGAACTTGGCTGCGTCGACCTCCTCAACCATTCCGATGCGGTGCCCGACTTCTCGCAGTCCGTCGACGCCCGTCTGCTCGTAAACGACGATGTCGCTGCCGGGGAGGGCCTGCCCGTAGACCACCACCAAGGGCTGTCCGTCTCGTTTAGAAATAAATAGCTCGTCGATGCTATTCACCTTCATAGCATCTAGCGTGAGGTTGGCCTTTCCCAAGGCCGCCTTGAACTCGCCTTCGTCTTTCGGATAACGCCCCAACTCAGAACTGACTCTCGTGTGGAGCGACGTGAGAAGGCGTACGTGCGAAAACCCTTTCTCTCGGACTTCCGAACTCCCTCCGCTGCTGCATCCAATGAGCGTGAGGGCGCTCAATGCCAGTACTAAACTTGCCGAATTGCAGCGCTTCACTAGAGGGCTCCCATGTCTGTTTCTTCGCCGTCGGAGCGGTGCCCTAACCGATTTAACACTTCCGGTTCGATCTCGAAGCGAATGGAGCGGACCGAAGCGTCCGCGAAACCAGCATTAAACATTTCCGAGTGCCCGCCGCCGAAAGAATAAGCCAATGAACTAGAGTTAGGAACGCTGGAGTTGGGAATATCTTTATCGGGGCCGGGCGGACAGTAAGTGCAGCGGAGCGTGTCCGGATCCCAGCCATCCGACCATCCTTTGTCGTCGTGCCAATCGCCGATCTCGTAGAGGCTAGGCTGCAGACGTTTTTCGCCAATCACGAAAGTATTGCTTGACCCGTCGCTGATGTCTTCAAATCCGATCTTAGTGTAGAAGCCGACATTTCTTTTGGGGTTACAGGTTCCGCAATAGTCGCTGCGAACGATGACGCCGTTGTAGCCCGTATAGCTTGCTTGGGAAGTCCAGTTGGTAGATCCAAATTCGGACTCAAAGCGGGGAGTGCCGCCCCTACTCCCCCAAAACTCGCCATCGCCCGATAATTGACAGCCACGGATGCCCCACGCATTATTCGCCTGATTCCAGTCGGGAGCAGCCGGGCGCTGACTAGTTGGCCGGGTGGGGACGGCAGCCGCATAGTCCATAAGATACCGACCTGATGTCGGCTCTTTCGTGGGCGGGCGGCGCGACGGGCAGTAGAACATCGGCACCGCCGTTTGTTCCATTTGAGCGTTCGTCTTGATGTTGTGAACGGCTTGTCCTTCCAGGTAAGGAAGGATCTGGAAGGCCCAGCTGAGGCCCTGCTTTTGCGCCCCAAAGGGCGTGCCGCCAGGACCGCTCAGATAGTTCTGGATTTCAGGCCAAGGCCCAATACCGCCGCTGGGGAAGCATTTATGAGCCGACTCGTGATTGTGCATCGAAAGCATCATCTGCTTCACTTGGTTCTTGCACTGCGTCCGGCGCGCCGCTTCGCGTGCCGCTTGCACCGCTGGCAGCAAGAGGGCCACCAACACGCCGATAATGGCGATTACCACCAATAGCTCCACGAGCGTGAAACCCGCGCTGCGACGAGAATGCCCAAGACGACAAGGCACGATGACCTCCCGATCAAGACGATCCACAAGATGATAGCGATGAGATGGATAGAAGCAGCGAACTTAGCCGCGGGAGGGCTAATCTGGCTACCGTATTAGATTATGCGAGGTCGCCGTCGGCGTGGCAACTTTGAGAGGATCGGCGAACAACGAAACGTTAATCATTTACGCTTGAGTCCTCCCTGCGCATGCGAAAGACATAACTGGGGACTTAATGCGTCCGGTAACATGCATTTTGCGCATCGCAAGCCATTCAGGGGAATAATAGAGCGTAAGTCGCCAATGTCAATCACCGGTTGCCGAACAGCATGGACGATGCGCCTGGCCGCACAGAGAAGTCGCCGCAGTCAATGGAGCAAGAATCATTGGGTTTGGCTCGCCCGGCGCATCGCCACTATACTGTTGGGGCTAAGCGCCAGCGCGGCGAGGTTTTCTAGTTAGCGACGGGAGAGTTATCGATGAGGGACTTCTCGCTCCGTACGAACATCGCGACCAAGTTGGTCGCGGGTTTCACCCTCTGCACCGCGCTTGTCACGTCGTTGCCCGCGACGCACGCCGAATCCTTAGGGCGCACCGTCGAAGACTTCACCCTGCGCGACTATCGGGGCCGAGAGCATTCGCTGCAGGAGCTGGCCGACGCGAAGGTCGTCGTCGTCGCGTTCCTCGGCGTCGAGTGCCCCCTCGCCAAACTCTACGCCCGCCGGCTGGAACAGCTGCAGGAGCAGTTCGCCGATCAAGGGGTGAAGTTCCTCGGCATCGACTCGAATCGCCAAGACAGCGTCACCGAACTGGCCGACTACGCCCAGTCGCAGGAAGTCACCTTTCCGCTGCTGAAGGACCTCGGCAACAAGGTCGCCGATCAGTTTGGCGCTGAGCGGACCCCGCAGGTCTTCGTGCTCGATCAGTCGCGGACGATTCGCTACGCCGGCGCCATCGACAATCAATACGGCATCGGCATTCAAAAGAAACAGCCGACCGAGCGCTACCTTGCCGACGCGGTGACCGAACTGCTGGCCGAGAAACCCGTCGCCCGTCCCACGACGGTCGCCGTCGGCTGCCAGATCGGGCGGATGCCGACGACGGAACCGACCGGCGTGGTGACCTACTCGAAGCATATCGCCCCGATCTTCCAGGCGAGTTGCGCCGAGTGCCACCGCCCCGGAGAGATCGCCCCCTTCCCGCTGCTGTCGTACGACGACGCGCTCGGTTGGGAAGAGACGATCCTCGAAGTGATCTCCGACAACCGCATGCCGCCGTGGCTCGCCAATCCCAAGCATGGCGAGTTCAAGAACGACGCCCGCCTCTCCGACGAAGAGAAGGAGCTGATCCGCACCTGGGTGAAGAACGGCAGCCCCGAGGGGGACAAGGCCGACCTGCCGGAACCGCGGCAGTTCGCCGAAGGTTGGCGTCACCGCGAGCCCGACCAAGTCATTCGGATGAGCGACAAGCCGTTCGATGTGCCGGCCGAGGGAGTGGTCGACTACCAGTATTACGTCGTCGATCCTGGCTGGACGGAAGACAAGCACATCGTCTCAGCGGAGGCGCGGCCCGATAACCGCGCGGTCTTGCATCACATCATCGCGTACGTCCTGCCGCCGGGAGTTGATCCCCGCGAAGATCACGACCGCCGCCAGATGCTCGTCGGCTACGCCCCCGGCAGCCCGCCGACCGTGTTCGGCGACGGGCGGGCAATGCTCATCAAGGCGGGTTCAAAACTACTGTTCGAACTCCATTACACCCCCAACGGCGTGGCGCAGCAGGACCTCAGCTACATCGGCGTGACGTTTGCCGAGCCTGACGAGGTAAAGAGTATTGTCGAAGGGGTCGCCATCGTGAATCCCCGCTTCGAAATCCCGCCGGGGGCCAACGCTCACGAAGTGGTCGCGAAGGTCAAAGCCCCCAAAGACCTGTTCATCCTGCGGATGATGCCCCACATGCATCTCCGCGGCAAAGCTTTCCGCTACGAGGCGGTCTACGCCGACGGCCATCGGGAGGTGTTGCTCGACGTCCCCAAGTACGACTTCAACTGGCAGCTGAGCTACGAACTGGCCAAACCGAAGTTCCTCCCCAAGGGAACGGAAGTCATCTGTACGGCCCTGTTCGATAACTCGCAGGGCAATCCGTCGAATCCCGATCCTGACGCGACCGTCCACTGGGGCGAGCAGAGCTGGGACGAAATGATGATCGGCTTCTGCGACGTCGTCGCAGCTGACGACGAACGGCAGGAAGTATCCGAGCCCGTCGTCGAGTAGCTTCACCCAACACCACAAACGGCTAGCTATCCTCCGGTGATTCTTTGCGCCTTCGCGCCTTTGCGTGAGACAAGTCTTTCTTAAATTTCACGCAAAGGCGCGAAGGCGCAAAGGAGAATGCGAGGTTAGCTGTTACTCTTGTCGATTTCTTTTCCAAGCTCCCGAGAGGCTGCGTGATGTCTACCTCCAAGAAGATCTCCTCCGGATCCCTCTCCCGCCGGAAGTTTTTGAGCGTCGGCGCCGCCGGCGGCGTGGCGGCGTTCGCAGCCCCGGCGCTGCT
>JBGSMO010000312.1:0-12586 GCA_041740115.1 Pirellulales bacterium | reverse complement strand
TTTAGCCGCGTCGCGACTCGCCCTCGAAGTCGACGCCGCCGCGCGCGAATCAGGCAGCCCCGACACGGTCGGCACCGTCGGCGTGCTCGACGTACACCCGCGCGCGGTCAACAGCATCCCGCGCGACGTGCTGCTGGAAATCGACGTCCGTGATATTGACGGCCCTCGCCGCGATCGGGTGCTTGAACGGATCAAACAGAAAGCCCAGCAGTTCGGCGACGAACTCAGCGTCCCGACGACGATCGAAATGATCAACGCCGACCCGCCAGCGACGAGCGATCCGGCCATCGTCGCCGCGATCGAAAAGTCGTGCGCTGACACGAAGCTATCGCATCAGCGGATGGTCAGCCGTGCGTACCACGACTCGCTATTCATGTCGCTGGTCTGCCCGATCGCGATGATCTTCATCCCCTGCAAGGGCGGCATGAGCCACCGCCCCGAAGAGTATTCATCCCCCGCAGCCATCCGCGCGGGCATCGAAGTCCTCGCTCGTACCCTTTATCAGCTTGCTCAGTAACAGATCTCTCGCAAAGCCGCTAAGGCGCAATGGAAACGCAAAGAATACAAGGCAAGAATAGAAACACCTTCGAAGCAACTCCCGCTCTCAACGTTCACCGGGCTTCCTTGCGACGTCTTTGCGTCTTAGCGCCTTTGCGAGAAACTAACAAGTCACCACGCCAGAAAGACTATGCCACATCAAGTCTGGACCCAAAGCTACGGTAAGTCTCGCGTTCGCGTCGCCAAGGTCGATCGCGACGCCGACGTTCACCAATACGCCGAACTCTCGGTCGACGTCGAACTCGACGGGGATTTCGACGCCGCCTACACCCAGGGCGACAATGCGTTGGTGATTCCGACCGACACGATGAAGAACACGGTCTACGCCTTCGCCCGCGAACTCGATCCGTGCGACCTGGAGACCTTCGCGTGGACGCTCGGCAGCCACTTCGTCGAAACTTTCGACCACGTGTCGCATGCCGCGATCAAAATCACCGAAATCCCTTGGCAGCGGCTAGTGATCGACGGCGAGCCGCATCCGCACGCTTTTAGCGGCAGTTCGACGGAGCGGCAGACTTGTCATGCGGTCATCACGGCCCCGACCCAGGATGGCGAAGATCCCGAGGGCGCCATCGAGTGCGGGCTCGAAGGCCTGACGCTGCTGAAGACGACCGATTCGGGCTTCTCCAAGTTCCTCAAAGACGAATACACGACGCTCTCCGAAACCGACGATCGCATCTTTGCGACCACGCTCACGGCGAAGTGGGTCTACAACGACACGCCCGACGACTGGCGAGCCATCCGCGAGCGGATCCGCACGATCCTCATCCGCGAGTTCGCCGCCCGCTTCAGCCCATCAGTGCAGGCGACGCTGTTCGAAATGGCCTCCGCCGTCCTCGACGCCGAGCCGGCCGTGGAAGAGATCAATCTGTCGATGCCGAACCTCCATCGCCACCTGATTAACCTCGCTCCGTTCGATCTCGACAATCCAAACGTGCTGTTCCTGCCGACCGACGAACCGCACGGCAACATCACCGCCAGCGTCTGCCGCGAACGCCCGGAGGAGGCGCACGCCCACGATCACGGCTAGCGTATTGCAGCCCCTGGCTCCGCCAGGGGGTCGGTCACCATACCGGTAGACGTCGCCCCTCGTCGCGCTACCCCCCGGCGGAGCCGGGGGCTGAAAAGCACACCGCCGCATGAACCACAACTCCCCACGCTTCGCCGTCGCCAGTCGCCGCGTCGTGACGCCGGAGGGCACGCGCGCCGCTGCCATCATCATCAGCAGCGGTCGCATCGAAGCGATCGTCACCCGCGACCACGTTCCCTCCGAAGTTCCAGTCGAAGACTTCGACGGCCTTGTCATTTCGCCGGGACTGGTCGACGCCCACGTTCACATCAACGAACCAGGCCGCACCGACTGGGAAGGTTTCGCCACCGCCACCCGCGCCGCGGCCGCCGGCGGCGTGACGACGCTCGTCGACATGCCGCTCAACAGTTCGCCGGTCACGACGACCGTCGCCGCCCTGGAGGAAAAGCGCGCCGTCGCAGCCGGCCAGTGTTCGGTCGACGTCGGCTTCCACGCCGGCCTCGTCCCCGACAATCTCGCCGACGTGGAACCGCTCCTCGACGCGGGCGTCTGCGGCGTGAAGGCCTTCATGTGCGACTCGGGCCTCGACGAATTCCCCGCCACCGGCGAGCGCGAGTTCCGACAGATCCTGCCGCTGCTCGCCCAGCGTCGCGTGCCGTTGCTCGTCCATGCCGAACTCACTGACGAGCACGCCACGGCAAGCGAGATCCACAGCTACAACGATTGGCTTGCCTCCCGTCCCGAATCGTTCGAACGCAACGCGATCAACCTACTCCGCGCCCTCTGCGCCGAATACCTGGCGCCGATCCATGTCGTCCACCTCGCCAGCGGCCCGCTCACAAGTCATTTCTTTTGGGCCAAGCAAGACGGCCTGCCGCTCACCGTCGAGACCTGCCCCCATTACCTCCACTTTTACGCCGAGCGTCTCGCCGGCGCCGACCCGAGGTTCAAGTGCGCCCCGCCCATCCGCCGCAAGGAAGATCGCGCGCGGCTTTGGGAAGCGCTGATTGCGGGAGTGATTGACACGATCGGCTCCGATCACTCCCCCTGCCCTCCCGAGATGAAACATCTCGCCGCGGGCGATTGGCAATCGTCGTGGGGAGGCATCAGCTCCGTGGAACTGACGCTGCCGATTGTCTGGCGAGGACTGCGGACGCAGATCACGCCCTTCACACGGCTGGCGGAATGGCTTTCCGCGAACCCGGCGCGGCTCGTCGGCCTCGCCGATCGCAAGGGACGTATCGCCGTCGGCTGCGACGCTGATCTCTGCGTCTGGAACCACGAAGAAGAGTGGACCGTCGTCGGCGAGCAGTTGCAGCATCGGCATAAGCTCACCCCTTATGAAGGCGAACGCCTCCGCGGCCGCGTGAAGCGAACCTACGTTCGGGGCCACCTCGCCTACGACGACGGCCAGTTCCCAGCCGGCCCCATCGGTAACTTGCTTCGGCGTCCCACTTAATATTGCAATATCAATTCAAGAACTTAACTACAGAGAGAACAGAGTACACAGAGGAAATACAAGGATCCGCAGAACGACTTGCATCTCTTCCCTGTGTCCTCTGTGCTCTCAGTGGTAGATGTATTTCCTGGTTTATGCCCATCGCCGCCAAACTCAACGATCTCCCTGACGGCGACGCCCGCACCGTGCTGTCGAACTGCTGCGCCGCCGAAAAATGGGTCAACGGCATGCTCGCCGCCCGCCCCTTCGCGGACGACAACGCGGTGTTCGCGGCCAGTGAGTCGATCGCCGCTACGCTCACCAAACCCGACTGGCTCGAAGCCTTCGCCGCCCACCCCCTCATCGGCGACGTCGACAGCCTCCGCAAGAAGTACGCCGCGACCAAACAACTCGCCGCCGGCGAACAATCAGGCGTCGACGCCGCCAGCGAAGCCACCCTCCGCGAACTCGCCGCGTTGAACCAGGCCTACCTCGCCCGGTGCGGCTTCATCTTCATCGTCTTCGCCACCGGAAAAACTGCCGACGAGATGCTGGCGATCCTCAAATCGCGTATCAACAACAGCCGAGAAGAGGAACTCGCGAACGCCGCCGCCGAACAACTCAAGATCACCCGCCTCCGACTCACGAAACTGCAAGACTCAGAAGATTGAACCGCCAAGGACGCCAAGTTGCGCCAAGGACATACAAAGAAGAATTGAACCACGACGGCACAACGGACACGACGAAAGACGAAGGACACTTATTCTTTCTTCGTCGTGGTCGTTGTGCCGTCGTGGTTCATCTTGAATTCAATCTTCCCCTTGGCGTCCTTGGCGTCCTTGGCGGTTAAAGTTATACAACGCCGCGATTAACCCAGCCCGCGACTCGAAGAGCTTGCGAATGAACACGCCCAGTCCTAGGATCGACGGTAGTATGTCGCCCATCACTTCCCATATTCTCGACACTCGTTTGGGCCACCCCGCCGTGGGCGTCTGCGTGACGCTGGAGCGCCGCGACTCGCACGGTTCGTGGCAGTTCCTCAGCCGCTCGGCGACGAACGACGACGGCCGCGTCCCGGGCCTGCTTGCGGAGGGGGGACTGAACCCCGGCCGACATCGCCTGACGTTCGACACCGGGAGCTACTTCGAAGAGCAGCAGGTCGAGCACTTCTACCCGACGGTGACGATCGAGTTCGAAATCATCCGCGCCGACGAACACTACCACGTCCCGCTGCTGCTGAGCCCGTTTGGCTACAGCACTTATCGCGGGAATTGAATCGCTTTGATTTTTGACAGGATTGCAGGATTTGGCGGAATAACAGGATGAAAGCAAGGCAACCGCCCTGCCCTATATCCTCTTTTCCATTTCTCAATCCTGTCGATCCATTAAATCCTGTGATCCTGTCCAGTCTTCAACCGACTTAACTCTTGCGAATCGTCTTCCAAACCGGATCCTGAAACGAATCGGCCGAGCTCTTGAACCAGCGCGTCAGCGTCATTTTCTGCCGCGTGTAGAAGTGAACGCTCTCCGTCCCTTGGATGTGCAGATCGCCGAAGAACGATTGGTTCCAGCCGGTGAAGGGGAACCACGCCATCGGCGCCGGGACGCCGACGTTGATGCCGATCATGCCCGCATTGAAGCGATGCTTGAACTCCCGCGCCGCGTAGCCGTCGCGGGTGAAGATCGAGGCGCCGTTGCCGTAGGGGCAGTTCCGGCCGACTTCGAGCGCCGCATCGAGTGTCTCGGCGCGCACCACGGACAACACTGGGCCGAAGATCTCTTCCTGTGCCAACCGCATTTGCGGTTCGACGCGATCGACGACGCTCGGGCCGAGCAAAAAACCGTCGCCGCTAAACTCGCGGCGCCCATCGAGCGGCACCGTCGCTCCCTCTTGCTTGGCAATATCGAGATACCCGGCGACTCGATCGCGATGCTCCGCGCGAATGACCGGCCCCATATCAACCGCTTCATTCCCGTCGGTCGGTCCGACTTTGAAGCTGCCGGCATACGAGCACAGTTCAGCGACCAGCGGGTCGGCGATCTTCCCGACCGCGACCGCAACGCTCCCCGCCATGCAGCGCTGACCGGCGCAGCCGTAGGCGCTCGCGGCGAGCGCCTTCACCGACTGATCGAGATCGGCGTCGGGCATGATGATGAGATGGTTCTTGGCGCCGCCAGCCGCCTGCACGCGCTTGCCATGCTTCGTGCCGACTTCATAAATATATTTGGCGATCGCCGTCGACCCGACGAACGAAATCGCTGCCACGTCGGGATGAGTCAGCAGCGCGTCGACGCATTCCTTGTCGCCATTAACGACGTTGAAGACGCCCGCCGGCAAGCCCGCTTCTTGCAGCAGCTCGCCGAGCCGCACCGCCGACAGCGGCACTTTTTCCGAGGGCTTCAGCACGAACGTGTTGCCGCAGGCGATCGCCACCGGGAACATCCAGAGCGGCACCATGCACGGAAAATTGTACGGCGTGATCCCGACGCAGACGCCGACCGGATGGCGATTCGTCTCAGCGTCGACCCCGCCAGCAATGTTCGGCAGCGTGTCGCCCATGAGCATCGTCGGCACGGAGCAAGCGAACTCGACCATCTCCAGCCAGCGCTGCACCTCAGCACGCGACTCGGCGAGCGTCTTGCCATGCTCGCGCGTGACCAACGCGGCAAGTTCCTCAAAATGAGCAGCCATCAAGTGCCGATACTGAAACATCACTCGCGCCCGCTCGACGGCCGGCGTCTCGCTCCAATCGGGGAGCGCCGCCTTCGCCGCAGTTACAACCGCCGCCGTCTCCGCAGCCGTCGCGAGCGGCACCCGCGCGATCAACTTCCCCGTCGAAGGATTGAACACGTCGCCGCTGCGAGCCGCTTCGTCACGCCGCCACTGGCCGCCGGAGAAGGAGGGAACAATGTCAACAGTAGTCGCAGCAGCCATAATCAGACATCCTCGCAACGCCCCGCCGAGCGCCGAAAACTGGTAGGAGTTTCGTGGGTGACACGATATGATACCACCCGAGCCAAGGTTGCCCAGTCGCGGCGCGGGCGGCCACGGCGTTCCCTTTGCATGAATTCTGAAGGAGCTACGCGATGCCTCGCACTGTCCGCGGCGGTTTGATCCAAGCCACCCTCTGCGAATCGGCCACAGCGCCGGTCGCTAAGATCAAGCAGTCGATGATCGACAAGCATCTCGCGCTGATCGCTCAAGCTGCCGACAAAGGAGCGCAAGTCGTCTGCCTCCAGGAGCTCTTCTACGGTCCCTACTTCTGCGCCGAGCAGCAGACGAAGTGGTACGACCTCGTCGAGCGGATCCCCGACGGCCCGACAACGAAGCTGATGTGCGAAGTCGCGAAGAAGCACGGCATCGTCCTCGTCGTGCCGATCTACGAAGAAGAGATCTCCGGCCTCTACTACAACACGGCGAGCGTCATCGACGCCGACGGCACGTACCTGGGCAAATTCCGCAAGATTCACATCCCGCAGGTGAATCCCGGCTTCTGGGAAAAGTTTTATTTTCGCCCCGGGAACCTCGGTTACCCGGTCTTCGATACCGCCGTCGGCAAGGTCGGCGTCTACATCTGCTACGACCGCCACTTCCCCGAAGGCGCCCGCTGCCTGGGACTCAATGGCGCCGAGATCGTCTTCAATCCTTCGGCCACCGTCGCCGGGCTGAGCGAGTACCTCTGGAAGCTCGAACAACCGGCCCACGCCGCCGCGAATGGCTACTGGGTCGGCGCCATCAATCGCCCCGGCTGGGAAGACCCATGGCGGATCGGCGAGTTCTACGGCCAGAGTTACTTCTGCAATCCGCGCGGCCATATCATCGCCGAAGGCTGCCGCGATAAGGACGACATCGTCATCGCCGACATCGACATGGACCTCATCCGCGAAGTGCGGAACACTTGGCAGTTCTATCGCGACCGCCGGCCGGAGACTTACGGCGCGATCACGGCGCCGTAGTGCAAGCGATCTTCAAAGCGAGCCGGGCCGTCCCGGCCCCGGCACGATTCTTTTTTCCTCAGGTCTCCTCCCCTCAAGGATGAGGACTAAGGAGGAGTGTTTGGGTGACGCGAAGTGCATGAGGCCCGCAGACTCTATCCATTCGGGTCATCAAGAAGTTCACGCAACCGCGCCGCGAGTTCGGACGAATACTTCGCGGGACACGTCACATCAATAAGTCCGACGTTGATCAAGTCCTGAAGATGCACTTGATCCTTGCGACGGAAGGAGGTGAGTTTCATTCGCACTAGCGGTTCAAGGCCGACGAGGCGGTATGCCTCGCCCTGTTCGCCGCTGGACAAGTCCGGCGCCGCTTCCGCGTACCGCGGATCAACTTTTTCTCCTGCGAAGAGTAAATGAACTGCGTCTCGCGGCCGGCCATCAGGACCATCGAGAAACATATGCACGCCGTAACTAAAGGCGTAGACAAAACCAACCCCTTCCATCGCCGACTTCGCCGCATCTAGGTCCGACCGATTGATAATCAAATCAACATTAATCGTATTTCGAGCCGCGCCAGGATCGACTTTCGACACCCAAGCGGCCACAGCGTTACCGCCGACAACGGCATAAGGAATGCCGGCCGCTTCCAGCGCCTGAGTAGACCGATGCAATCGCTCGCGCACTTTCTCCGCGGCTAACACCATCCTTTCCAGGACGTCGCTGCCAAACGAGACGACGGTCGGCGTTGGTTGGGCTGTGCTCATCGATACGCTTGGGTTGAAGCTGATTCCATTGTAACTGATTGTAGATCGTTAACGGCGCAAGTATTTCCGCCCGAACGTCAACATCAACCCCAGGTACATTAAAAACGACGCCCCAAAGCTGGTGAACCAGGCGTAGTTATACAGATCGCCCCAAATGGCCGGCCAAGTCTCCGCCCCTTCGGGCGCCTTCAAATCGCCCGCCAAATAAATCTTGCCAATCGTCGCCAAGAATCCAGGAATGCATAGCGACATCCCCACTAGCAGCGCCGCGAGCGCGATCGGATTGATTCCGTTCACGAACCAGTAGGGGCCGTTCTTGCGATAGAGGCCCGCCAGATCGAGTTGCATCCGCCGCAGCACCACGTAGTCGGCGATCAACACCCCGCCGACGGCTCCCAAGAGCAGTGAGTAACCGACCAACCACTTGCCGATGTAAACGTCGCCATTGGCGACCAAGTGCCACGGCTGAATCAGAATCCCGATGACGCCGGTGATGAACCCGCCGATGCGAAACGAAATCATCCGCGGCCACATGTGGGCGAAGTCGTTCGCCGGGCTGACGACGTTCGCGGCAATGTTCGTCGCCAGCGTCGCGATCGCCAGTGACACCATGGCGATGATCAGTACGGCCCGGTTTTCGAACAACGAGAGGAGAAAGACGGGGTCCCACAGCCGTTTGGCCTCGTCCGCCGGCAGATCTCTGTAGATCACCATCGCCGCCGACGTGACGGCCACGCCGATGAACGAGTAAAGCCCCATCGTCGTCGGCAATCCGATGGCCTGCCCCAGCACTTGATCGCGCTGCGAACGGGCATAGCGGCTGAAGTCGGGAATGTTCAGCGCGAGCGTCGCCCAGAAGCTGACGTTCCCTGTGAGCGCGAGGACGAAAAAGCTCCAAAACTTCCCTGCCTTCGGCCCATCTTCCGCGAACTGCGAAGGCCGCGTCAGCATCTCGCCGAAGCCGCCGGCCGCAAAGTACGCCCACGCGAGCAGCGCGAGCCCCAACACGATCAGCAACGGCGCCTTGACGTTCAGCAACACGCGGATCGACTCGATCCCCTTGTAGATCACGAACATATTGACGAGCCAGAACGCCAAAAAGCAGACCAACTGTGCCCCATTGATTCCCAGGCCGCCACTCGCTGGATCGGCAGGATTGGCGAACAGCAGCGGCAGTTCTCCCCAGGCCGGATAAAACTCCTTCAACAGCGTGTAGATCGCCTCGCCGCCGATCCACGTCTGGATGCCGAACCACCCGCAAGCCACCAGCGCTCGCAACAGCGCCGGCACGTTGGCCCCCAAGATGCCGAAACTTGCCCGGCAATAGACAGGAAATGGGATGCCGTACTTTGTGCCCGCGTGCGCGTTCAGCACCATCGGAATCAGCACAATGACGTTGCCGAGAAACACGGTCAGCACCGCCTGCCGCCAGTCCATGCCGCCGTCGATCAACGACGACGCCAGCATGTACGTCGGGATGCACGCCGACATGCTGATCCACAGCACGGCGATGTCGCGCATTCCCCAGCGGCGCTCGGCCCGCGTCGTCGGCGCCATGTCGTGGCTGTAGTAAGGCGACGATGACAAATCGACGTTCGCTTCGACCAAGCCGTCGACTGTCGTCTGTGTGGAGGGGGCGGGCATCGAGCAAGACCTTCGCAAATGGTTGGAATGGGGAACGCACTTAGCCGCCACCGTCGCCGCATGCTTGCCAGTAAATCTTGGACGCCACGCCCGGTCAACGCTGATCGCCGCCGAAGCTGCTCGAAATTCTGTAGTATCTGCCCACTTAACCCGCTAGAATCGGCGCAGAAGCGGCCGCCCCAGTCCATCGAGAGCCCTCCCCGTGCCCACCGAAACCCGCGCCTCGTTGCCGATCATTGACCATCGCCCCGCTCCTTACGACGGGCCTTCGAAGCAAGAGGTCGTCGCCCTCCGGCAACAGTACCTTACGCCCGGGCTGATCACTTACTACCGCGATCCGCTGCTGTTGGTCGAAGGCCACATGCAGTACCTGTGGGACGAGACGGGCAAACGCTACCTCGACGCCTTCGCCGGCATCGTCACCGTCTCGGTCGGCCACTGCCATCCCGCCATCGTCAAGAAGGTGCAGGAGCAAGTCGGCAAGCTGCAACACGTCACGACAATCTACCTCCACCCGACGATCGGCGAGTTCGGCAAGAAGCTGGCCGAACACTTCCCCGACGGCAGCGGGCTCACTCAAACATACTTCACCAACTCCGGCAGCGAAGCGAACGAGATCGCCATCCTCTCGGCCCGCGAGTTCACCGGCAACCAAGAGGTGATCAGCCTCCGCAACTGCTACCACGGCGGCACGCAGGCGACGATGGCCCTCACCGCGCACAGCACCTGGAAGTTCAAGCAGAATCCGACGATCAACGTCAAGAATGCGCTCGCTCCTTACTGCTACCGCTGTCCCTACGGACTCGAGTATCCGAGCTGCGGGCTGAAGTGTGCCCACGACGTCGAGAACGTCATCAAGTACGAAACGAGCGGCCAGATCGCCGCGTTCATCGCGGAGTCGATCCAAGGGGTCGGCGGCGCCGTGACGCCGCCGCCGGGTTACTTTGAGATCGTCTACGACATCGTCCGCAAAGCGGGCGGCCTCTGCATTGCCGACGAAGTGCAGAGCGGCTTCGGCCGCACGGGCGAACACTTCTGGGGCTTCGAGAACTACGACGTCACGCCCGACATGGTGACGATGGCGAAGGGAATCGGCAACGGCGCCCCGCTCGGCGCCTGCACGACGCGGCCCGAGATCGCGGCGATGATGAAAAACCGGATCCACTTCAACACCTACGGCGGCAACCCGATCTCGATGACGCAGGGCCTCGCGACGCTGGAGGTCATCGACAACGAGAACATTCAGCAGAACGCGAAATTAGTTGGCGATCATCTGAGGAATCGCCTCCTCGAATTGCAGGAACGCCACCCGCTCATCGGCGACGTCCGCGGCATGGGCCTCATGATCGGAGTTGAACTGGTCCGCGACCGAAAATCAAAAGAACCCGCCAACACGGAAGCAGCCGACGTCATGGAGAAAGCAAAGGAGCGCGGGCTGATCATCGGCAAGGGAGGCCTCTTCGGCAACACGCTCCGCATCAAGCCGCCGATGTGCCTCAACAAAGACGACGCCGACTTTCTGGTCGACTGCCTCGACGAAATTCTCGCTGAAATTCCCGCCAAGCGCTGAGACCCCGCATGCCAACGCTCGAAACTACCGTCGACGGCTTGAAGCTGCCGAATCCCTTCGTCATCGGCTCCGGCCCGCCGGGGACCAACGGCAACGTGATCTGCAAAGCCTTCGATGAAGGCTGGGGCGCCGTCATCTGCAAGACGATTAGTCTTGAAGCCGATAAGGTCACCAACGTCCAACCCCGCTACGCCCGGCTGCGCGCTCAAGGTTCTGATGAGATCATCGGTTGGGAGAACATCGAACTCATCAGCGACCGTCCCTTCAGCGTCTGGATGGACGAACTCAAAGCGGTGAAGGACAAGTACCCGAACCGCATCCTCATCGCATCGATCATGGAGGAGTTTCGCAAGGATGCTTGGGTCGAGATCGTCGAACGCTGCGAAGCGGTCGGAGTCGACGCCTTCGAGCTCAACTTCTCCTGCCCGCACGGACTCCCTGAGCGGAAGATGGGTTCGGCAATGGGCGAGAACCCCGAGATCCTCGAAGAGGTCTCCCGCTGGGTGAACGCCGTCGCCACGAAGCCCGTGTGGGCGAAGATGACGCCGAACGTCACCCACATCGAAGACCCGGCCCGCGCCGCGTTCCGCGCCGAGTGCGAGGGGGTGAGCGCGATCAACACGATCCGCAGCGTGCTGGGCGTGAACCTGGAAACGCTGCGTCCTGAGCCGACGGTTGAAGGCTACACCACCCCCGGCGGGTACTCCTGCCGAGCGGTGCTGCCGATCGCGCTGCGGATGGTGATGGAGATCTCGCAAGTCATTCGCAAGGAATTCCCCGGTCGTTCAATTAGCGGCATCGGCGGAGTCGAGACGGGCGAAGACGCGGCGCAGTTTATCCTCCTCGGCGCCGATACGGTCCAGGTCTGCACCGGCGTGATGAAGCATGGGTACGGTCTGATCAAGCCGCTGTGCGAACGGCTGCTCGCCTTCATGGAGCAACACAAGTTCGAGCGGCTCGAAGACTTTCGCGGCCACAGCCTCCCCTACTTCACGACGCACGCCGACCTCGTGAAGCGCCAAGCCGAAGCCCGCGCCGCCGCGAAGGCGAAGCACGACGCCGAGAAGATGATCCGCGCCGACGATCAGTGGCGGGGCGACGACTTCGTCAAGCAAAGCGACGCCTTGGCTCGCGGCTAAAGCAGCCCGAACACCAGGGCGCCGACAACGCAGAGGACGACGAACACGCCGAAGCCGATCGCGGCGTAGACCCACGCGGGGGGACCGTAGCTGGGGCCCGCGAACCCCGGGGGGCGCAGCGGGTCGAACTCGCCTTCTTTCCTAGTGGGTCGCACCTTTGGCGCCGCGGCGCGAGCGGCGTCGAGTTCCTCTTCGAGCAACGACTTGAGCTTCTTCGGTTTCTCGGGAACCACCGGCGCCGCTGCGATCGTCGCGGCGCCATTCACTGTCGCCGGGGGCGCCGGCGCCGTGGCTTTGGCCGCTTCGGCGATCACGACCTTCTTCGGGGGCTCGTCATCCAAAGGAGCGAGCATCATTTCCTCTTCCGGTTCGGTGCGCGCCTTCGCCGCAACCGCCGTCGGCTTCCGGGCGCCGCCGCTTCCTGCTCCGGGCGAGGAGGCCCGGTTGCCGGAGTCGTTGCCGATCTTGCTCATCGACGCGGCGAAGCGCCGAAAGACGTCGCTG
>JBGSMO010000278.1:0-8631 GCA_041740115.1 Pirellulales bacterium | reverse complement strand
GCCGGGAACAGCCGTCCCGTTTCGCCGTCGACGACCGTCTCGCGGACCGAGCCGACGTTCGACGCCACGACTGGCACGCCGCAGGCGAGGGCTTCGAGAATCGAAACGGGCGAGGCCTCGTTGTGCGAAGTGAGCGCGACGACGTCGCACGTCGCAAGCAGCGCCGGCACGTCGCTTCGCGAGCCGACGAAGTGAACCGCATCGGCGATGCCGAGTTCGGCGGCGAGTTGTTCCAGTTCGGGTCGCCTGGGACCATCGCCGACGACGATGAACTGAGCGGCGGGGATAGCCTCCCGAATTCCTTTGGCGCCGGCCAGGAAAAGCTCGTGGTTCTTCTCGGGCCTGAGCGCGGCAAGGATGCCGACGACCGGGGCGTCCCCGGCGATGCCGAGCTCGCGACGGATCGCGCTCGCGTCTTGCGGCGCGAAACGTTCGCAATCGACGCCATTGTAGATCGTGTTGATCTTCGCGGCAGGGAAGCCTTCGTTCTGCACCAGATGATCGGCGTGCGCATCGGCGACGCCGATGAAAGCGTCGGTCCAGCCGGTCAGCATGCGGTTGAGTCGGCCCACCCCATCGGGCCAACCGGTGCTATGCAGGGCCGAAGCCACCACTGGCACGCCAGCCAAGTGAGCGGCAATGCGGCCCCAAAACATCTTGTCGCCCGCGCCGACGGTGACCACCGCATCAGCTTGCGGACGACGCATCAGCTTCATCAACCGCGGCAGGATGCGGAAATCGTACTTACAGGCGAGCAGGTGGCTATGAACCGGCATCTCAGCAGCGAGCATCTCGCCCAGCGGCCCCGGTTCCTTCAGGCAAACAATCTCAGGAGCGAACCGGCGGCGATCGAGCCGCCGCACAAGGTTCACCAGCAGCGTCTCCGCGCCGCCAACCGGCATACTGGTCAGCAGGAACAAGACGCGGAGCGGACGTGCAGCGTTTAAGGTTTCCATGCAGATACCGTTTACTTGAACGCGAAGGGCTCAGTTTGCCGCGGGGGCACGCTCGCGGCGGAAGGCGGGCAGAACCTTGCCGAGCGACTCTAGGGCGAAGTGTTTCAGTTCATGCTGTTCGAGCGACGTCAGCAACCACGGCGTGGCAAGACTGGCGACGAGGACCGCGACCGTCGCGGTCACTGCGGGCCACAGCCCGAATCCCATCGCCGTAGGCGCGAGTGCGAGCAGCCAAGTCCCGCCGTCAACTTGCATCCCGTGCGCTCGATTAAGCCATAGCACGACGAGCAAGCAAATGCAGGTCGAAACGGCGGTCGCCAGAACCGCGCCATGCAAGCCTTGGGTCGGCAGCAAGATAAAATTGAGGATGACGTTGATCACCAATCCTACGATCAGCGGAGCGGTCGACAGCTTCGCCTTCTCAGCGATCCACAGATAATTCTGCGCGATAATGTAGATGCCGTACCACACGCAGCCCGCCATCGTCCACGGCAGCACGTGAAGTCCGTCGTCGTACTTCCCTTGCAACACGGTGTGGAACAACAGCGGCGCCGTCGCCAGCACAGCCACGCCGAAGACCATCATGCTGATGGCCGAGAGTTTGATGGTCACGTTCAATCGCTTGGAAACGTTCTCCGGTCGGCCCGCTTCCCAGTCATGACTGAGGTGCGGCATCACCAGGCCGCTCAGCAGGTCGGCGACTGAAACCATCAACAGCGGGATGATCCGGCTGCTGTGGTAGTGACCGACCTGTTCGAGCGCCTCGCTCGGACTCAAGTTCGCGTAATGGACGATCATGTAACGATCAACGATCGCAAACAGATGCGTCAGCAGGTTCGTCACCCAGACGAAGAACGCGAAGCGGAGGAGCTTGACCCAGAACTCGCGATGGACCAAATCGTCTTCAGGCCGATCGAGATCGCGGAAGGCCGGCCAGGCCCAAATAATCGCCCCGACCGACGAGATCAAGCAAGCGATGGCGTATCCGAACAAGATGCTGTTCATCGTCGGATAGCGCCACATCAAGCCGAGCGAGATCACCGCGAACAGGATGCTCTGCACGAACTGCATCGCCGACACGATGCGGTAAAGCCGTAGCGCCGTGAGCAGCGCGGTCAGCGTGTGCTGCAGGATGATCGTCAGCAGGCAGAAGCCGATGTTCCGCATGACGTCGGCGTATTTCACGTCGCCGAACATCATCTGCGAGAGCTGCGGCGCCAGTGTTTCGATGATCGCCACCGAAATCAATCCGCAGACGGTCGTCCAAATCGTCGTGCGAGTGAGAAAGGTCCGCAAATGCCCGCGCTGCCGATAATGCTCGGCGTAACGACCGAACGACCCCGGCACGCCCAGCACAGCGAGCGGCGCCGCGAGCATTAGGAAGCTGTAGACCATCTCCCACTCGCCTAGCGATTCGGGGCTCAGCCAGCGGCAGAACAAAATGCCGCGGCCAAAGCCGACCGTCCGCTGCACCACCGTCACCGTCAGCAGGATGACGACGCTGGCAGCGAGCGTGTCGGCCGTGAGGGTGCGACGCGCTTGGGGCTGGTTCGAGATGGCGGGGGCGGTAGCGATGGAAGTGACTCTCTATCTAGCTTTAAATGCCACCGGCTCCGCCGGCGGACGCATTCCTGGCTAGGTGTCGTCTACGGATTCGTCCACCGGCGGAGCCAGTGGCTTTCATGAACGGTCTGCTCACCACTTGATTTCGTTTTGGTCTTTCACGGTGCCGCGGAAGTCGCCCGCTTCAAAACGCGGAACGCGACGGAACTTGCGCGGGTCCGCGGTCATCCAGTTGCAAAACCGCGCCCAACTCGGATCGCCATGGATGCGGTGAATGTGGAACGGATCGTCCCCCGGCAAGTTGTAGCCGCCGTACGCCGAGCAAACGCCCCAGAAACCGGCGCGGAACGCCGTCTGAAACGCCGCCTGCGACAGGTTCGCATGGAGGCCGAACGGAAAGGCGAAATAGCGGACCGAGCGACCGATGATCGCTTCGAGGTCGTGTTTCGATCCAATGATTTCGCTGTCGAGAATGTCCTGCGACGTGACCGGCCCGAGGTTGATGTGATTGCGCGTGTGGGCGCCGATTTCGACGCCCGCTTCCGCCAAGACGCGAATCTGTTCGGGGGTGTTCGGCTCCAACGGGCGGCCCTGGCGTACGTCGTGGACGAACGGCCGACCTTCGAGAATATTTCCCGAGGCCACGAAGTAGGTGAATGGAATCGCCTCGTCGAGCAACCAGGGAAGCGCCTCGCGGCAGTTATCGGCGTAACCGTCGTCGAAGGTAATGCAAACGGCCGCCGTGCGATTGGCGGGCGACGCCATCCGCTGCTGGGCTTCAAGCAGCGTAATCATCTCGAACCGCTCGCGGAGCCAAATGATTTCGTCCTTGAATCGCTCCGTCGAAATCGTCCAATCGTTCGGAAACTCGTCAGCCACGCGGTGGTAGTAGAGCGCCATGATCGGCGCTTGGCCGGCGGCGACCAATTGCGCAGCCCGACGGCGTCGCAACGGGATCGTTGCGAGGTAATACATTCCCAGGAGCGGCTCTTTGCAGGCTTCGGCAAGCATGTGCAACACCTCGGGCGATCGGTGCGTGCGGACTGGCTGTTCCATCGGCGGCTAGCTAAACATCCCGGTAAGTTGGCGGGTGGCGCGGCGGAGATTCTTGGCGCCGCTGTACGCGCCGCGGCGCAAGCGCGGCCAGAGCCGATTCGGCACCGCAGCCAGTTGGTAGGTCTGCGCCGGGAGGGCTCGCCAATGGGCTTTGTACGGTTCGTCGCCGCGCAGCAGGTCGAACTTGGCGTGCCCCTCGGCGATGGCATGTTGAATGGAACGGATGGTGGAAAGCTGGCCTGGTTCGTCGGCGAGCCGGGCAGGATCGACGCCCCCCTGATATGCCCAAGTCGTCCCGCTCCCGGCGAAGTGATACTCTGCAGCGATCGGCCGGCCGTCGAGTTGCAGCGTCGAGAGCCGGAGATTCCCCTGAGCTAACAGCTGCTGGGCGACGTCCCAGTGGAACGCGGCCCACGTCGGCGAAGCGAAGCAACCAGGCTCGCCGAGCGATTGGCGTCGACGCTGATGAAGGTCGACCAGCGTCGACCAGGCGTCGCCGAACGTATTGGTCGTTTCCACGAGCCTCCACTCGACGCGCGGCGATGCGAGGACGCGTCGTTCCAGCTGACGGAGTTGTTTGCGGTGCGATTTCGATTGCAGCGCGAGGAACTCGTCCCACGTCGCGGGGAGATCGATAGCACAGCAGCGGTCAGTCGGCGTGCGACTGATCATGCAGTCGCAGTCGGCCAACTCGTTAAGCAGTCGTTGCGTGGGGGCGTCGTTCTCATCAATGGCGGAGAACTCAAGCAGTTCCCAGTTCGGATCGCGGGCAATCTCGCGGGCAAGGCTCGCGGCTGCGTCGACCTCTTGGGGAGATGCGGTGAGCAGGCCGAGGTGGTCGCTGCAAACTTCGCCGTCGCCCAGCAGTCGCAGCACGCGACCTTGCGTCCAAGTCGATTCGACGTAGGCGGGCAGAATGGCCCGCACGGCGTTTGGCGTTTCCTTGTCGTCATCCAGCGCGATCAAGACATGCAGCGATCGCTCAGGATGCCCTTCGCCGTAATGTCGCCACCACGCCGCCAGCCACGTCCAACCACGAAAAACTGCGCCGCCGGCGAGCCCGTCCCAGGCGTCGCGGTAGGGGAGCAAGTCGTTCAGATTGTCGAAGCGTTGCACGCGCACGGGAGCGATCCAGGAGTGCGGACGATAATTCGGGAACGTCAGCCCGGCCGCGCGCAGCGTCTGCGCGCAGGATCGGAACGACGGTCTATGGCTAGAGTCGATAGTCAGCCAAAAGATAGGTCAGCATCCGTTCGCTGCCGCTGGGAACGCTCCCAGTAACGCTTGTAACGCCCGTAACGCTTGGACCGAATCGGACGGAAACGTCGCCGGCGAACTGCCGCCAGCCAGCGGGACGCCGCCGGTCGTAAGCTACGTTCCAGTATCGGGAGGGGGGCTCTGCGCGGGCATCAACCGGCGCGCCCTGCCCTTCTGTGCTTGCTTGAGATCACCCTGATGAACGCCGCTCCCTTTCCATCGCTCACGCCGCACGAATTGGTGCGCCTGCTGTGGCAGAAGCGCACGCTGCTGATCATTCCCGCTATTCTC
Organism: Pirellulales bacterium; assembly: GCA_041740115.1. GTDB lineage: Bacteria > Planctomycetota > Planctomycetia > Pirellulales > Lacipirellulaceae > Lacipirellula. The sequence continues at coordinate 3,508 of JBGSMO010000278.1, read as the reverse complement.
GGCGGACTGTTGGCGGCCGGCTACTCGCTGATCACGCCCCGCTATTGGGAAGCGTCGCAAGGCCTGGTCGTGCGCCAGGAAACCGCCGGCGCCAAAGGCCCGACCCCTGGCAAGTTCGCCGACCTTTACGAGATGCGAACCCTGCAGGAAACGATCCTGGAAGTCGCCAAGAGCAAGCAGGTCGTCGTCGGCACGCTGCAGGCGGTCGACCAAAAGTTGAACGGCGCCGCCGGCGAGCCCGACGCCGAGGCGATCGACAAATTCCGCGAACGACTGAAAATGCTCCCGCCCCACGGCGGCGAGTTTGGCAAGACCGAGGTCTTTTACTTTTACGTCAAGGATCCGAGCCGCGAGCGAGCGATCGAACTCGTCGGCGAGCTCTGTCGGCAACTCGACGGCGCGCTTAAGGAACTGCGGACCGAGCGGGCTCAAAGCCTCGTGGCGGAACTCCAGCAACAGGTCGATCTCGCCTCGGAAATGAACGCCGAACAAACGGCAAAGCTCTCGTCGCTGGAAAAGGAAGTCGGCTCTGACCTCGGCGAATTGCGCATGCTGCATACTTCTTCCAGCGGTCAGAGCGATCTGCGGACCGAGGTGGTGCAGCTTGAATCCGACCTCCGCAAGTTCCAAACGCAAGTCCGCGAGGCGGGCGAACTGCTGAAGTTGCTGCAAGGCGCGCAGGGAGACGCCCAAAAGCTGATTGCGACGCCAAATTCGTTACTTACCACGCAACCTGCGCTCCGGCAATTGAAGGACGGCCTTATCAAATCGCAGATCAACACCGCCCAATTGGAGGGGACGCGCTCCGCGGAGCACCCGCAAGTGCTGGCGGCTGTCGAAAGCGAGAAACAGATTCGCAACGATCTCCATCGCGAGCTCACGGCCGCGATTCAAGGCGCCGAGGTGGAACAAGAATTGGCGGAACAACGCGTAATGGCGACCGAAGCTCGTTTGCACAACTTGCAATCACGCTTGGCAAGCTTGGCGGAGCAGCGGGCCGAGTACGCCAATCGTGTCGCCTCGGTAGAGAACAGCCGCGCGTCGCTCAATCAGGCGCGCCACAACCTCAGCACCGCCAAAGCAGCTGAGGCTGCGGCGCAAGGGGCGAGTTTGGTCACCAAGATTGGCGAGCCAGAGACCGGCCCCTATCCAGTCGGTCCCGGGCGAACGGTTATCACGTCGGCAGGCGCCGTCGCTGGCATGATGCTCGGCGCCGGATTGATCTTTTTCAGCGTCGGGGCGCCGATTGAGCGCGTCAGCAACGAGATCGTCGGCGTCCGTCCCGCGGCGTCGCGGGTCCCGACCGCTCCCCTCCGCAAGCCCGAATTTTCCAAGCTCGAACCGGCGAAGAAGCGGCCGGTCATGGCCGAGGCGAGTACGGAACACTTCGACGCTTCGGAGCCGAGTTCAGAGCCGATGGCTGCGTCCCCACAACCGTGGGACGTCGAAGTCCGCCCGCCGGCGGAACATCGGAGCGAAGCGGGAACGTCTGCGGGACTCGCCGCGGCGTCGAAGCACTTGCTGGGCGGCGGGAACCGAGCTGCAACAGCAGTCGCAATGGCATCCCCAGTTAGCGTCGCCTCAGTGAGCAGCGCGACCATTGCTGAACGAAAACCGTCACTACCGATCCCCCCCGGCACCCTACCGACGGCGGTCGGAACTCTGCCGCTCGGCGGTTTAGCGTCGTCACCCGCCCCGCTTTCGCTGCAAGAAGCGATTCACGCCGCCAAGCAGTCAGCCAACTGAGCAACCTGACCAACGACGGCCAGTGACGTCGTTCGCTTACACTTCAGTCACGCCTTCATGGAAATCGTCCTCGCGATCCTCGCCGTCGTCGCCTTGCTCGGGTGGACGGCGTACGCGCGGTGGGGTTCGCTCTGGGTCGGTTGCGCGGCGTTCATCGCGCTCGGCTACGTCTTGGCCCCGCCGTTGTGGACCGCCCATATCGGTCCAATCCCGCTGACGATCGATCGCATCTTGCTGATGGGATTCGGCGCCGCGTTCCTCTGGAAATGGCGGCAGGGCGAACTGTCGCTCCGGCATGTCTCGGCCGCCGACTGGCTGTTGCTCGGCACGATTGGCTACTTCACGCTTCGCTGCGCGATGACGCCGACGCCGCCTCCCGACGGTTCGACGGTGAAGCCCTGGTGGCGACTGATCGCGGCGTTCTGGATTCCCGCGGCCCTTTACCTTGCCGCGCGAACGTCAAACGACGGCGAACGCCAATGGCGCGGCATGCTTTGGATCCTCGCTGCCCTGGGCGGTTTTCTCGCCTTCACCGCGTTTGCCGAGATCGGCAAACAATGGTGGGCCGTCTTCCCGCGCTACATTTCCGACCCGGTGCTCGGCACCCATTTCGGCCGCGCGCGCGGGCCGTTGCTCAACTCGGCCAGTCTGGGCGTGATGCTCACCGTCTGCTTCTGGGCGGCGTGGATGCTCTGGCCGCGGCTGTCGCGCCTTCAACAAGCAGCGACCGGCGTCCTCCTGCTCGCCATGGCCGCCGGCATCTATTTCACTTACACCCGTTCGACTTGGATCGGACTAGCCGCCGGGTTGGCGGTGATCCCGGTAGTGCAACTTCCTCAATGGCGGGCGGCGCTGGTGATCCTGCTGCTCCTCGGCGGCGCGATCGGCACGGTCGCCTTTGGGGAGAAGGTGACGAACCTCGGCCGCAAAGACACCGACGGCTCGGCCGAACACTCGGTCTACCAACGGGCGTCGTTCGTCTACGTCTCGATGCGGATGTGGCGCGACGCACCGCTGCTCGGCTGCGGGTTCGGCCGTTACTACGACTTGAAAATGCCGTACCTCTCCGACCGCAGTCAGCAGTTGGAGTTGGAATCGCTGCGAAATCTCGACCACCACAACACACTGCTCAGCATCATGGTCGAGACGGGGGTTGTTGGCATCACGCTTTTCCTCGGACTGCTGGCGGCGTGGACGCGTTCGGCGTGGCAACTCTACCGAGCCGAGGAACTGCCGACATGGGAGCGATCCCAAGGGCTGTTCCAGCTCGCCGTCCTGATCAACTACATGTCGTCGGCGTTGTTCCACGACCTGACGCTCCTGCCGACCGAGCATTGGCCCTTGTTCCTGACCGCTGGCGTCTCGGCGACGCTACTGGCGCGCCGTGCCGAATCGCACACGACCGAACACGCCACCGCATCCAATCACTGGTTACCGACGCCTCGCGTCGTGCCGTCGTAACCAAATCAATCCGCAAGTTAGTTCTCGAGCGACCGCCATGAAGACCCGCCCAAAAATCACGCTGTTCGGCATGTCGATCGATTCGCTCAACATGCAGGAAAGCGTCGCAGCCGTCCTCGAATGGTGCGAATTGCCCCGGCGCCGCAGCTGCCTCTATGTCGTGACGCCCAACGTCGACCATACCGTGATGTTTCAGACGAGCCCCGCGCTGCGTGACGCTTACGCCGACGCCGCACTTGTGCTGGCCGATGGCGCCCCGGTCGTGTGGGCGTCGCGGCTCCTCGGCCGCCGCCTGCCTGAG
>JBGSMO010000257.1:0-10654 GCA_041740115.1 Pirellulales bacterium | reverse complement strand
CAACGCCTCGCCGCCGGCGTTGCGCAGGGACCCGCCGCGAACGAAGTCGCACTTCCGGCGCCGCTCGACGTGCAGCTCGGCGATCAGGTGATCCTCACCATCGGCGCCCGCGACGGCGATCATTCCTGCGACCTGACGAATATTAATCTCTCCATTGCCAACGAGGCCAATGCCGCCGAGCGCTGGAATTTGGCCGAAGACATTTCCGCCGACGTCACGGACGGCAATCCCCATGCTGATCGCCTCGGCCATGCTAACGTCTGGCACTTCACCGCCGAAGCCGAGAAGCCTGACGACTCAACGAACCTGATTCCCTCCGGCTCGCTCGTCGAGCGCTGGCGCGCCGCCGCCAGCGATGAGGAACGCGCAACGCTCGCCGCTCAGTTGGCCGCGCTGCTGGCGGGCAACAACGCCCCGGCCGGTGACTCTCCCGACGCGGTCCTCTTCCGAGAAATGACAGCCTGGCGCGGGCCCCTCCTCGGCGGCGCCTCTCACTCGAGTACAGCCCAACCGACAACGCCAGCGGAAGGCTCTAACTCGGCGTCTGGCATCGGTCTCGATCCCGCCACATTCGGCCATGCACCGAACGGCGAGCCCATCGACGCCGAAAGCCTCGGGGTCAACGCCCCGAGCGTCATCGAAGTTCGCCTCCCCGCCGCGCTCGCCGCAAACTGCGAGTTCGTCGTCGAAGGAACGCTCCATCCTGAACTTGGCCGCGAGGGGAGCGTCCAGTTCGACGTCGTCATGGGCGCCGCCGCCAGTGATGCGGTGCAAGCTCGCGTCGCGGCGCTCTCCCACCCTGCCAGCGACCTGCCAATCGTCGTCGCCGACAACAGCGACGCCCGCGCCAAGTTGGAAGGCGAAGTCGCCGCCTTCCGCCAGCTCTTCCCCGCCGCCCTCTGCTACGCCACGATCGTTCCTGTCGACGAGGCGGTGACGCTCACGCTCTACCACCGCGAGGACAACCATCTCTCGCGCCTGATGCTCAACGACGCCGAACAGGCTGAACTCGACCGCCTATGGAACGAGCTACATTTCATTAGCCAAGACGCTCTCACCAAGGTCGACGTCCTTGCGCAACTCATCGAATACGCCACGCAAGACGCGGACCCCTCACTGTTCACGCCGTTGCGCGAACCGTACGCTGCGGAGGCGGAAGCCTTTCGCCAGGAACTCCTTGACGCCGAGCCGCGACACGTCGATGCAGTCGTCGAGTTCGCTGCTCGCGCCTATCGACGACCCTTAACTGAGGCGGAGATCAACCAACTCCGCGAGCTTTACGCGACGTTCCGCGCGGAAGAACTAGATCACGAGGCCGCGATCCGTCTCATGCTCGCGCGTCTCTTAACGTCACCCGCCTTCCTCTATCGGCTCGAAACGGCGTCGACAGGGCAGGGGAGTGCGCCGGTCACCGACTGGGAACTCGCGACCCGTCTGAGCTATTTCCTCTGGTCGTCGGCGCCCGACGACCAGTTGCGCGAACTGGCGGCGACCAACCAGCTTCACGAGCCAGCCATTCTCGTCCCACAAGCGCGTCGCATGCTCGCCGACGACCGCATCGCCCGCCTCTCTTCAGAGTTCGCCTGCCAATGGCTTCACATCCGCGGCTTCGAATCGCATGACGAAAAGAGTGAAACCCACTTCCCGACGTTCAACGCCCTCCGCGAAGCGATGGCGCAGGAATCGAATCTCTTCTTCACCGACCTGTTCCAGCACGATCGCTCAGTGCTGTCCGTCCTCGACGCCGACCATGCGTTCCTGAACGAAGCTCTCGCCGCCCATTACGAGATCCCCAACGTCACCGGCCTCGAGTGGCGCCGGGTCGACGGCGTCCGCCAATATGGCCGCGGCGGCATCCTTGGTCAGGCGACGACCCTCGCGACCCACTCAGGCGCCTCGCGCACCAGCCCGATTCTGCGCGGCGTCTGGATCAGCGAAGTCCTCCTCGGCGAACGCCTCCCCAAACCGCCCGCGGGCGTCCCGCCGCTGCCCGACGATCAGGCCGCCGGCGACGAACTCACCGTACGCCAACTCGTCGAGCGCCACGTCAGCGATCCGAAATGTTCCGTCTGTCATCGCCGCATCGATCCGTACGGCTTCGCCCTCGAAGAGTACGACGCCATTGGGCGGCAACGCGCCACGGAACCCAACGGCCAACCGATCGACGCGCGCGGCGTATTGACCGACGCCACGGAACTCACAGGCGTCGACGGCCTCCGCAACTATCTCGTCGAGACCCGCCGCAGCGCGTTCGTTCGCCAGTTCTGCAAAAAACTCCTCGGCTTCGCCCTCGGCCGCAGCGTTTTGCTCACCGACGAACCGCTGCTCGCCGAGATGGAAACGAGCCTCGCGGCGAACGACTACCGAGTCAGCGCCGCGATCGAAGCGATCGTCCTCAGCCGCCAGTTCCGCGAAATCCGCGGCGTCGACGCGACCGCAGCCAACTAACTCAAAACCCGCAACTCAACGCCTCAATCAATCAACGCACGGAGCGACGCATGTCCATTCACCGCTTCTCCCGCCGCACGATGCTGCGTGGCCTCGGCGTCACCATGGCTTTGCCGTGGCTCGAATCGATCAACGTTTGGGGCGACGAACCGACCGGCCGCGAACCGTCGAGCGAAGCCCCGCTGCGACTAGCGGTGCTCTTTTCCGGCAACGGCTTCCATGCCCGCGAGTGGTGGGCCAGGGGCGAAGGGGCGAGCATGGAACTCGGCCAGGTCCTCAGCCCGCTCGCCGACTACCGCGAACGGCTCCTCTTCATCCAGGGCCTCTACAACGCCGAGGCCCTCAAAGGCAACATCCACAGTTCGCAGACTGGCAACATCCTCTCCGGCGCCCCGCTCGCGTCCGGCGGCGAAATCCAATCAGGCACCAGCGTCGACCAGTTTCTCGCCGAGCGCTACGGCCGTTCGACCAAGGTCCCCAGCCTCGTCCTCGGCTGCGAGAAGTCGAACCCGTCGGTTCACAAGAACTACTCGATGCTCTACAGCTCCCACATTTCGTGGAGCTCGCCGACGACGCCGACGCCGTTGGAACTTTACCCCTCGCTCGCATTCGATCGCCTCTTCAAGGACGAAGTCAGCCGCGGCGATCGCAGCGTGCTCGACGCCGTGATGGCCGACGCCGAAGACCTCCGCCGCGGCATCAGCGCCACCGACCAGCGCAAGCTCGACGAATATCTCGACTCGGTGCGCGACGTCGAGAAGCGGATCGAACGCGCCGGCCAGCAGGGCGAACTCCAGGGCTGGCGCCCCACGCTGGACAAGCCGAACGTCCCCCGTCCGCCCGACGGCATCCCGCAAAACATTGCCGACCACATGCGGCTGATGATCGACGTGCTCGTCCTCGGCTTCCAGACCGACACGACCCGCATCTCGACGCTCAAACTCAACAACGATCATTCGTCGCTCCGCTTCCCGAATCTTGGCATCGACTACATGATCCATCACCTGCTGTCCCACTCCGACACGGCCGACTGGCTGAAGGTGAACCAGTTCTTCGTCGAGCAAGTCGCCTACCTCGCCCGCAAGCTCGATGCGATTCAAGAAGGGCCGCGCACCGCGCTCGACAACTCGATGCTCCTCTTCTGCTCCAGCATGATGAGCGGCAGTCACGACGCGACGCAGTTGCCGGTCATCATGCTCGGCGGCGCCGGCGGCAAGCTTAAGGGCGGCCGCGTGCTCGACTACCGCGAGCAGCCGGAACGCCAGATGTGCCGGCTCTATCTTTCGATCATGAATAAGATGGGCGTCGAACTCGATCAGTTCGGCGACGCCACCCGTCCGCTGGAAGAAGTCTAAGCGAATCGCAGGGCAAACTTGTTCGCTGCAACCGCCATCCGCCGAACTGTCCGTCGTGCGCTCGCATGCGCCGTGATCATGGCGTTCGCAGTAGCGTCATCCGCTCACGGTTCCGAAGTCAACGCCGAAGCAAACGACGCCCACTTCCGCGAGCAGATCGTCCCGCTGTTGGAAAGCCGTTGCCTCCGCTGCCATGAAGGCGCGACGCCCGACGGCGAGCTATCGCTCGCCACGCGCGTAGCTGCCATCAAAGGCGGAGCGAGCGGCTCTGCCATCACTCCAGGCCAACCTAACGAGAGCCTCCTCCTCGACTATATCTCCGGCGACGAACCTGAGATGCCGAAAGAAGGCCCGCCACTTACCGGCGCCGAAGTCGCGGCGATCCGCGAGTGGATTGCCGCCGGCGCCCCTTGGCCCGCCGAGGTCGAACTCACCGACAACCGCCCGCACGATCTCAACTGGTGGTCGCTCCAGCCGCTCGTCCGTCCACCGGTTCCCACTGTCGCGAACCAATGGATCCGCACGCCGATCGACGCGTTCATTTGGCAAGCGCTGAAGGCCCACGATCTCGCGCCGTCGCCCGAGGCCGATCGCCGCACGCTCCTCCGCCGACTCTACTTCGATCTCACTGGCCTTCCTCCGACTCCTGAGGATACAGAAGCCTTTCTCGCTGATGAGCGTCCCGACGCCTACGCAGTCCTCGTCGATCGCCTCCTCGCCTCACCGCGCTACGGCGAACGCTGGGGCCGCCACTGGCTCGACGTCGCCCACTACGGCGATACGCACGGTTACGACAAAGACAAAGTCCGCCCGAACTCCTGGCCCTATCGCGACTACGTCATTCGCTCGTTCAACGACGACAAGCCCTACCGCCGCTTCCTCGAAGAACAGATCGCCGGCGACGTCCTCTTCCCCGAGTCGCCCGACGGCGTGATCGCCACTGGCTTCCTGGTCGCGGGCCCGTTCGACTTCGTAGGCCAGATCGAAGTCGCCGACGGCACGCTCGCCAAGGCGATCACCCGCAATCTCGATCGCGACGATATGGTGACGACCGTCGTCAACACGTTTAACAGCATGACGGCGCAGTGCGCCCGCTGCCACAATCACAAATTTGATCCGATCTCGCAGGAAGATTACTACAGCCTGCAGGCGGTCTTCGCCGGCATCGATCGCGCCGAACGCCCCTACGGCTCCGGCGACCCCGCGAAGTTGCCGCGAACGTTCGCCGCCGCGAGCGACTTCCCGCCGCACGGCGCGTTCACGCCCACCAAAGGCGTCGCCCGCCCGATTCAATTGTTGAAACGCGGCAACGAAGCCACTCCTGGCGACGAAGTCGGCCCGGGAACCTGTGGCTACTTGCCGGCACTTGGCTCGCGCTTTGAGCTCGATCCGACGGCAGGGGAGGGCGCCCGACGCGCCGCTTTGGCCGCGTGGCTTTCTCATGATGACAATCCGCTCACGTGGCGCTCCATCGTCAACCGCGTCTGGCAGTACCACTTCGGCCGCGGCATCGTCGACACGCCAAACGACTTCGGCCGCATGGGTTCTCTGCCGACGCACCCTGAATTGCTCGACTGGCTCGCCTTCGAGTTCCGCGACGGTCAGCAAAGCCTCAAATCGCTCCACCGCCTCATCTGCATCAGCGCCGTTTACCGCCAATCGTCCGCCGGCAATCCTGCGTTCGAAAGCATCGACGGCGCCAATCAATTCCTCTGGCGGATGAATCGCCGCAAGCTCGAAGCCGAAGCCGTGCGCGACGCGGCCCTTGCTGTGTCGGGTCAACTCGATCTCACCGCCGGCGGCCCCGGCTTCCGCGCGTTCGAGTTTCGCGACGACGAGTCGCCCCACTACGACTACGAGCAATACGACCCCGGCGACCCGCAGTCGCATCGCCGCAGCGTCTATCGCCAGATCGTCCGTAGCGTACCCGACCCCTTCATGACGACGCTCGACTGCGCCGATTCCTCGGCCGCTGTCGCTAAACGAAACGAAACGCTGACGCCGCTGCAGGCGCTGGCGATGCTGAACAACCCGTTCATGGTGAGCATGGCGGAGCAATTTGCCAAACGAATCGAACCGCTCGGCGACGACGACGCACACCGCTTAGCCGTCGCGTGGCAACTCGCCTTCGCGCGCCCGCCGGCGCCGGAGGAACTTGCCCCGTTCGTCGCCTATGCCGAACAACACGGCCTCGCCAACGCCTGCCGAGTGATCTTCAACATGAACGAGTTTGTGTTTATTGACTAACCGTGAGCCTTCGCGCTGAAATGCCATCCTGATCGCATAAGTGTCATCCTGAGCGGAGCGAAGGATCGAGCCAGCCAAACGAGATTCCAGATTCTTCGCTCTGCTCAGAATGACCAACAACCGCCGCGTCATGCCGTCATCCAACCCGCCAACGCCGCCACTTCACGCTCCCTCCCGCCGTGACTTCCTCTGGAATCTCGGCGGCGGCCTCGGCGGCATCGCGCTTGCCAGTATGCTCGGCCAAGAAGGCCTCCTCGCTAGCGATGGCATGACGCAGCGCTACGGCGTTCTCCACCACCCGCCCCGCGCGAAGCGCGTCGTCCAACTCTACATGTCAGGCGCCGCCAGCCAGTGCGACCTCTGGGACTACAAACCACAACTCCAAAAGCAACATGGCGAGAAATTCGATCCGGGCGAAGCGGTCGAACTCTTCCAATCGTCGCCCGACAAGGTGATGCAGTCTCCCTTCGCCTGGAAGCAATACGGCCAATCGGGCAAGTGGCTCAGCGAGCCGGTGGCGCCTCTGGGCGACTGCGTCGATGACATCGCCTTCATCCACTCAATGGTGTCGAAGTCGAACGTCCACGGCCCCGCCACTTTCATGCAGGCGACCGGCTTCGTCCTCCCCGGTTTCCCCAGCATGGGCTCGTGGATCAGTTACGGCCTCGGCAGCCTCAACGACAATCTGCCGACCTTCGTCGTCCTCCCCGACCCGCGCGGTTTCGCTCCGAACGGTCCGAAGAACTGGGGCTCCGGCTTTCTTCCCGCCGAACATCAGGCCTCAATGGTCCAGCCGAGCGCGAAGACGCCGATCGCCGACCTCTTCGCCCCCGCCGACGGCTACGTGAGCGCCCGCAGCGACGCCGACGCCCTCGATCTGCTGGCGACGCTCAATCGCCAACACGAGTCGACCCGCCCCGGCGACACGCGGCTCGACGCCCGCATTCGCTCGTACGAACTCGCGGCCCGCATGCAGCTCAGCGCACCGGAGGTTCTCGATCTCCGCCAGGAACCCGCACACATCCTGCGGATGTACGGGCTCGATCCCGACAATAGGATCACTCCCGCCACGCCGCAGATCAACGCCGCCCAGGAAATCGAATACTTCGGCCGCAATTGCCTCACAGCCCGCCGACTACTGGAGCGCGGCGTGCGTTTCGTCCAGATCTGGAGCGGCGCCGACAACGGCCATCCCCGTCGCAACTGGGACTCGCACGAAGACCTCGGCCGCGATCACGGCCCGCTGGCGCTCGGACTCGGCGTCGGCGCGTCAGCGCTGATCAAAGACCTCAAGCAGCGCGGCATGCTCGACGACACGATCATCCTCTGGACCACCGAGTTCGGTCGCATGCCGTGCAATCAAGGATCGCTGGGCCGCGATCACAACCCGTTCGTCTTCACCAACTGGCTCGCCGGCGGCGGCATCCGCGGCGGCGTCACCTATGGCGAAAGCGACGAGTGGTCGTACAAACCCCTCGATCGCGACCGGCCGACTTATTGCTACGACGTCCACGCGACGATCCTGCACCAGCTCGGCATCGACCACGAGCGCCTCACCTACCGCAACAACGGCATCGACCGCCGCCTCACCGACGTCCACGGCCAAGTGATCCGCGAGATTGTCAGCTAACGCCTTTGCAGCCCCTGGCTCCGCCAGGGGGTCGGCCACCATGCCGGCTGGCTTCGTCCCCCCCTGGCGGAGCCAGGGGCTGCACCCGTTATCACGTGGCCTCGATCAACGGCTCCCCCACATCCGCCGCAGCCTCTGCCGCGGCCGCCAAACTAATCGCCTCCGCCGAAGTCGCCCCACCGTCTGCCACGCGCACGCGTCCCGCCAACCACAAACTGAGCAGCGTCGCCCCCGCCGCAATCCAGCCGACCGTGCCGAAGTGCTCCAGCTTGCCGTCCGCACTCTCTGAAATGGTGGCGCCCCCGATCGAGGCGCCAATCCCGCTTGCCACATGCTGTAGCGACGCGTTCGCGCTCAGAAAGCCGCCACGCCGCCGCGGTTCGACGCTGCTGGTCACCATTGCCATCGCCGGAATCATCCGACCGACGTTGAACGCCATCATCACGCCAAACAGCGCGATCGCCACGCCCGCGTGAACGGGCGGCAAGTGAGTCAGGACGACGAACATCAGCGCCGAACCAGGCGCCACGATGCGATAGACTTTCAGCTTGCCATGCCGATCCGCCAACCGGCCGACGACCGGCGCCGCCGCCAGCGTCAGCACACCGCCGGCGACGTACAGCAGCGACAGCTGATTCTCGGTAATGCCGATGTTGCCGACCAAGAACACGCTGAGATACGGAAAGACCGAAAAGCTGCCGACCATCAGCGTCACGATCAGCGCGAACGACTTCAAGTGATTCGCATGCGAAAAGGTTTCGGTCAGCGACCGCAGCGGGTGCTCGTGCGATTTGCCGACATGCGCGTCGAGCGGCGGCATCGCGAACGGCGTCAGCACCAGCGCCGGAATCCCCGCGATCGCCAGCGTCACAAACGGCACATGCCAGCCGAAGTTCGTCCCGAGCAGCTGCCCCAACGGCACGCCCGCCACCGACGCCAGCGCGAACCCCGTCATCAGCGACCCTGTCGCCCGCCCGCGGCGTTCCTCCGGAAAGACGTCCCCGATGATGGCCATCGCCATCCCGCCGAGGATGCCGCCAAAGGCGCCCGTCACGATCCGCGCGACCACCAACATTTCATACGTCGGGGCCAATCCGCAGAAGAGGGTCCCCAGCAGGAACCCCGCGTTGAGCGTCATGAACGTCGTCCGCCGCGCGAAGCGATCGACGACCGACGACGCGATCAACCCCGCAATCCCCGCCGCAAAGGTGTACGACGAAATGATGACGCCGAATTGCGCCGGGTCGATCCGCAGCGACCGCATCAACTGCGGCCCCAGCGGCATGACGATCATGAAATCGACGATCGTCGTGAATTGCACGGCGGCCAGAATCAGCACCACCAACTGCTCGCGCCGCCGATGAAACGCCTCCTCGTCGCTCGCTCCCTGAACTTCCATCACGTTGCCTCGCTTCCCGGGTTCCATTCCAATTCGCGCTCTCCCATCCAGGTCCGCGCGAGGCCTCATTCTACGCACTGAGGCCGCCGCCGGTGAGGACTTGACGCGGGGACCACAGGTTCGCGGGGCTTCGAAACGACGACGGGCGCCGTCAAGCTCCCCATTCTCGGCGAAGTGCTGAGAGCCAAGTCGACCATGCGACCTGGGCGTCAAAAAAATCTGCCATGCATGCTCCTACATTGGCAGCATGCGGCCCGTCTCCAGCAGATTCCGATGAAGCTCGAAGCACCGCCCCAAGTCGTGCCGGATATGCCCCAGCGGCGATCCTTCGAGATAGCTGTGCAGGTATTCGCGGTAAGCCGGGTGAGCGCAGTTTTCGATAATCCTTCGCGCGCGCTCCATCGGCCCCAAGCCGCGCAAGTCGGCCAATCCCTGTTCGGTCACCACGACCTGCACCGAATGCTCATTGTGGTCGACGTGACTCGCCATCGGCACGACGGTCGATATCCGACCCCCTTTCGCGGTGCTCGGCGCCACCAGGAACGACAGGTAAGCGTTCCGCGTGAAGTCGCCCGACCCGCCGATTCCGTTCATCAACTGCCCGCCGCAGACATGCGTCGAATTCGCGCACCCCGCCAGATCCATCTCCAGCACGGTGTTGATCGCGATCACTCCCAGCCGTCGGATGATTCCTGGATTGTTGGAAAGCTCTTGCGGCCGCAACACGATGCGCGGAGCGAAGAAATCGATGTTGTCGTAGACTCGCTGCAACTTTGCGTCGCTCAGCGTGAGACTCGTCGCCGAGGCGCCCCGCAGTCGGCCCGTTTCCATCAGATCGACTAGCGCATCCTGAAACACTTCGCTGTACATCTCGAACGGCGGTACGTCGGGGTGGGCGCCCAGCCGAGCCATCACCGCGTTGGCGATGTTTCCCACCCCCGACTGCAACGGCAAGAATTCCGGCGGGATCCGCCCCAGCCGTAACTCCTCAAGCATAAACGCCACCACATGATCCGCAATCCGCTCGCTGCATTCGTCCGGTGCGTCGAACTCCGCCACGCCGTCCGGCTCGTCGGTCTCAACAATGCCCACAATCTTTGCCGGATCGACCGCCGCGTACGGCGTCCCGATCCGTGAAGTCGCGTGATCGATCGGAATGAACGTCCGCTGCGGCGGCAGCGGCAGCAGGCGAATGTCGTGCATTTCTCGCAGCCGCGGCGAGTGGCGCCGGTTGAGCTCAATGATCACGCGATCGGCGTGACGTAAGAATGTCGGCGTCGCCCCGACCGACGTGCTCAGATAAACTCGCCCGTCGCTGGTGACGTCGGTCGCTTCCACCACCGCCACGTCGAGGTTGCCGAAGAAGCCGCACTCCACCATCTGCGGCAGATGCGAAAGGTGCATGTCGACAAACTCGATCTCCTGGCGATTGATTCGCTTCCGCAGCGCGACGCTGCTCTGATACGGCGCCCGCCACGAGACGGCGTTCGCTTCCGCCAGGGCATCGTCAAGCGCCGGCCCGGTGCTCGCCCCGGTCAGCACGCGAATGCGAAACCGCTCACCCCGATCGTGCAG
>JBGSMO010000223.1:0-6153 GCA_041740115.1 Pirellulales bacterium | reverse complement strand
GACGAGGAGGTTGGCGGCGCGGGAGAGCGACTCGCCGATTGCTTCAGGGTCGAACCCTTCGGCGAGCGCGGCGGCGACGGCGGTCGCCGCTTCTTCGTGCGAGCCGGTGAAGACGGTCTGGGCGAGTTGTTCGGTCCACTGATCATCGGCCTCGCGCGTGCCGAGCCGGACGCCGAGCAGCTTGTACTCGTCGAGCAGCCGCGGCAGGAGTTCGCGGACCTTGGACTGCGGGTAGTTCTTTTCGCGCATGCGCTGTTCGACGTCGAGGCAGTAGCGCACGGACTGCCGCAGCAGTGTTTGGGCATACTCTTCGCCGGCAAGATCGAGCATCACCCAGGCGCGCCAGGAGAACACGACGCGGTGGACGTCGCCTTCGTCTTCGACGGCGAACTGGAGATCGTTGAAGGCGTCTTCCGGGGAGGCGGCGACGCGCGACGCGAATTGCGATTCGGCGCGCTGCCAATCGACGGCGCGGACGGCGTCGCGCAGTTGCTCGCCGCTGAGGAACGGATCGGGGGCGGCGTGGGCTTCGATCGGCTGGAGCGTGTCGTGATCGTTCTTTCCCTGTTCTTGGATGCGGGCGCTGTTGCGGTAGATGACCTTCAGTACCGGCAGGGCGCGGCGCTCGGAGGGAAGTTCGCCCGCGATGTGCAGCGCCGGCGCGAGGGCCATGAATGCGTGGAAGCCGGTGTAGTCTTGGCCGCCGAAGGCGCGGGCGTTGGCGAGGGCGGCGGCGCTGACGAGCGTCTTCAGGTCGACGCCGGAGTTGAGTCGCTGGACGAGCAGCGGCATCAACTCCTCGGGCGGCGTCTCTTGCATCAGCGCCACCAGCGGTTCGAGGGCGCCGAAGGTGAGGCGATCGGGATTCGCGTCGTCGATGTTCGCGGCGAACGATTTGGCGAGACCTAGTTCCAGCGTGGCGGCGGGACCGATGCTGGCGACCAACATGCCGCGGCCCACGTCGGCGAGGAAATCGCGGCGACGGCGAACGTTCATGACGACGCTCCGGACTGAGAGGAGGGGAGTTTCCCGCGATCGGGGAACTGCCATTCAGTCTAGTTGAGCGCACCGCTCTGCAACTAATCTAGGTGAGAGCAGGGCGGTTCGGTGAGATCAAAGCGGTCCGAGAGCGCAACGCGAGAAGGGGTCGGGAGCCATTTGTCGCTGGAGACTCTTATTCGCCGGTAGACCACCCAGCGACAAAAGGCTGCCGACCCCGTGTGACGTGCTACTCGGCGCGGGCTGCTTCAGCGGGGGCGGATTCGCTGGCCGAATCATCGTGTGCGGCTTCTTTGGACGCTGCTTCGTCGTGCGCTTCCTCGCCATGTCCATGCGCGTGGACGGCGTCGTCGCTGAGGGGGACGAGCTCGCGGTAGGAGGGGATTGCCATGTCGGCGGGGGCGCGGGTGGGGAGCCAGGTGCGGGTCGCGTAGTCGGCCATCATCAGGCTGAGCATGATCGCGAGCCAGATCAGGCCGGCGAAGACGGCGATCCAGGTGAGGCGCGGCGAGTTCAACACGTGCATGAAGATCAGCACGACGAGCGTCGCTTTGGTGAAGGCGATCAATAGTGCGACCACCAGGTTCCAACTCCCCAGCGGCATGTACGCGACGGCGACCGTCGCGATGAGGCCGACCATCAGCAGCGCGTAGACCAGGAAGTAGGTTCCTAGGCCAGTGTGTTCTTCGGTGTTGCTCATGGGGGAGGGCAGGGGCGTTGTGGGGATGTGAAGTTCGAGCGGCCGATTGGGGCGGGCTTTTAGCTGTCAGCATTCAGCGGTCAGCTTTCAGCCAGACGAAATACATTCTGCATGGCTGACTGCTGATCGCTGACCGCTATTCGCTATATTCCCGGCGCCGCCAAGCTTCGGTCCACCAGGTACAGCAGCGGGAATAGGAAAATCCAAACCAGGTCGACGAAATGCCAATAGAGGCCGATGATTTCGATGCCGAGCGAATTGCCGTCGCGATATTCGTTGCGGAACGCGGCGGGGATGTAGAGGGCCATCAGGACCACGCCGATGATCATGTGGAGGGCGTGGATGCCGGTCATGCCGAAGTAGAGGCCGAAGAAAATCTTCGTCGGGCCGGGGTCGGGGCCGGCGTAGTCGAACGGCAGGTTGAGCAGCGGCGCCAGGTTGTGTTCGAACTTGGTGTAGTATTCGTACGCCTTGATGCCGAGGAAGATGGCGCCGAGCGCGATCGTCGCGATCAGCATCCAGCCGACCTTTCGGCTCTCGCCGGTGTGGGCGTAGCGGACGCCGAGCGCGACGGTGAGACTGCTCGTGAGCAGGATGAACGTGTTGAACGTGCCGAGCGGAGCGCTCAGTTCCTGGCTGGCATAGGCGAAGGCCATGGGGTACTGCCAGCGATAGATCATGTAGACGGCAATGGCACCGCCGAAGAACATGACTTCGGTGACTAGAAACGTCCACATCCCCAGGACGCAGGCGTCGTATTGTTGGGTCCAGTCGTCGAAGTGATGCGCGACGATCGGCGTTCTTTTAGCCGTGGCGGTCGGCAGGGTTGCGGTGGTACTCATAAGCCTCGAAATCGACGACGGGGGTTTCGGTGAAGTTTTCGGTCGGCGGCGGCGAGGAGGTCATCCACTCCAGGCCGACGGCGTTCCACGGATTGGCGGACGCCTTGGGGCCGTACTTCAGCGACCAAATCAGGTAGGTGATCGGGAACAGGTAAGCGATGCCGAGGATCGACGCGCCGGCGGTCGACATGACGTTGAGGATCTGGAAGCCTTCGTCGTAGACGTGGTAGCGGCGCGGCATGCCGAGGTAGCCGAGGATGAACTGCGGGAAGAACGTGAGGTTGAAGCCGACGAACACGAGGACCGCGGAGAAGCGGGCCCAGCCTTCAGGGTACATGCGGCCGGTCATTTTCGGCCACCAGTAGTGAATTCCGCCGAGGTACGCCATCACCGTGCCGCCGACCATGACGTAGTGGAAGTGAGCGACGACGAAGTAGGTGTCGTGAACGTGGACGTCGATGCCGAGCGTCGCCAGGAACAAGCCGGTGAGGCCGCCGATGGTGAACAAGCCCAGGAAGCCGATGGCGTAGAGGAGCGGAGTGTTGAACGTCACTTCGCCGCGCCAGAGGGTGAGGGTCCAGTTGAAGACTTTGATCGCCGAGGGAATGGCGATGAGCATGCTCAACACCGAGAAGACCATGCCGGCGTAGAGGCTTTGGCCCGAGACGAACATGTGATGGCCCCAGACCAAGAAGCCGAGAACGGCGATGGCGAGGCTCGCGAAGGCGACCAGCTTGTAACCGAAGACCCGATTGCGCGAGAACGCGGCGACGAGCTCGCTAATGACGCCCATCGCCGGCAGCACCATGATGTACACGGCCGGGTGGGAGTAGAACCAGAACAAGTGTTGGAACAGCACCGGATCGCCGCCGAGGCGGGGATCGAAGATGCCGATCTTCAGGCCGCGTTCCAGGGCGACCAGCAGGATGGTGATCGCCAGCACCGGGGTGCCGAGGACCATGATCAGCGCCGTGGCGTAGTTGGCCCAAACGAACAGCGGCAGCCGGAACCAGGTCATCCCGGGGCAGCGCATTTTGTGGACGGTGACGATGAAGTTCAACCCGGTGAGGATTGACGAGAAGCCGGTGATAAAAATGCCGACCGCCGTCGCCATGACGTAGGTGTTGCTGTAAGTGCTGCTATACGGAGTGTAGAAGGTCCACCCCGTGTCGACGCCGCCGGCGACGGTGACGTAGAGGGTGAAGCAGCCGCCGATCATGAATAGATACCAGCTCATGAGGTTGAGCTTGGGGAACGCCATGTCGCGGGCGCCGATCATGATCGGGATGAGGAAATTCCCCAGCACGCCCGGAATGCCGGGGACGAGGAAGAAGAAGATCATGATGATGCCGTGGAGTGTGAAGAGCTTGTTGTAAGTCTCCGACTCCATGAGATCGGATTGCGGGGTCATCAGTTCCAAACGGAAGAGAGCGGCCGCGGCGCCGCCGAGCAGAAAGAAGAAGGTGATGCCGGCGAGGTAGAGCAAGCCGATGCGCTTGTGATCGACCGTGAGCAACCACGAGCGGACCGTCCAGGCGGCGTTGAGGTAGTTCTTGGGCTCCCGCTCAGGAGTGGGGAGAGCCGTTGTCGATGCGATCTCGCCGGTCATGGCGTGTTACCTTCACTCTCGTTGGCTGCGTTGTCTGCGGTGGCGGGAGCGGCAGGCTCAGCGGCGGGTTCGGCTGCTGCGGGCTCCGTCGTGGGGACGGGCGTGTTTGGCTCTTCTCGCTTAGCCGCAAGCGGCGCCCCTAATGTTTTGATGTAAGCGATGAGGTGCATGACGCCCTCTTCGCTGATCTGGCCTTCGTAGGTCGGCATGATCTGCTGGTAGCCGGCGACCTGCTTCTGCGCGGGACGGAGGATCGACTCGCGGATGTAGGTTTCGTCGGCCGCGACCGTCTGGCCGCCGGCGAGCGGGACGCGGCTCTGGAAGAGGTTTTCCAGCGTCGGGCCGCGGGCGCCTTCTTCGTTGGCGGGGCGGTGGCAGGTGCCGCATTGGTACTGTTCGAACAGCTTGCGGCCCGTCTCGGCGGGGGGCTCGTCGCTCGCGGCGTCGCCGCTCATCCAGCGGGCGAAGTCGTCGGGCGATTGGACGATCACCCTGCCGATCATGCGGCTGTGGTTCGTGCCGCAGTATTCGGCGCAGTACAGGCGGTACTCGCCAGGCTCGGTCGCTTCGAACCAAACCGACGTGTAGCGGCCTGGCAGCACGTCTTGCTTGGTGCGGAAGGCGGGGACGAAGAAGCTGTGAATGACGTCCTGGCTGACCATCGTGAGCTTCACAGGCTGGCCGGTCGGGATGTGGAGCGTGTCGATCTCGCGGCGACCGTCGGCGTGCTGGAACTTCCACATCCACTGCTTGGCGACGACGGTGATCGGCATCGCCTGCTCGGGCGCGCGGAAGAGAAAGAAGCAAACCTTGGCGCCCCAGACGAAGATCGCCATCAGGATGGGGAACGAGACGGCCATCGCGATGTATTCGATCGTGTTGCCGTGATCGACGTGTTCGCGATTGACGTTGTTGGCACGGCGGTAGCGGATCGCCAGATAGGTAACGAGCCCCGCGACGAACACTGACAGGACTGCCGACAGCACGACCATGAAGAGGTAGAGCGCGTCGACCTTGCCGGCGGCGGTAGAGGCGGCGTCAGGGAATATTTGGAATTCAGTATTCATTCCATGGTCCCCCTCCCTCGCAGGGAGGGGTTAGGGGCGGGATTTTTTTTGTTGCGTTGGTTGAGTCGTTTATTGGTTGTCTTGCGACGTGCGGATGCTGTTTTCAGGCTCTATGGCGAGTTGAAGCGTCATTCTGAGCGGAGCGAAGAATCTGGAAGGCCGTTTGATGCGCTAGATCCTTCGCTATGCTCAGGATGACGCTCAGGCGCCTCAGCCGACCTCTCTCCAGGGGGGAGAGGAGTTTTGTAATCCTTGCGGATCGAGAGGCTGATGAAGCCGACCATCACGGCGATCGTCACGATGCCGCCGGCGCGCACGAGGTTGAGAACGGCCAGGCCATACTTGCCGTTCGTCGGGTCGTAATGGAGGCAGAGCAGCAAGAGCTCGTCGACGGGCGAGCCGATCTCCCCCTGCGAGGCTTCGACCAGACCGAGCCGCACGTCGCGCGTTGGGTAGTCGATGCCGTAGAAGTAACGCGAGACGCGGCCTTCAGGCGTCAGCAGGACGATGCCGCTGGCGTGGGCGTATTCGCCGCTCTTCTTGTCGTAAACGTATTGGAAGCCGACGGAATCGGCGGCGGCTTTGACCGTCGCCTGATCGCCGATGAGGAAGTTCCAGCCGGCCGGGTCGCCGTCGCGGTTGAAGGCGTGGACGACGGAGTTTTTCTTGTCGGCGGCGATTTCAATCGTGTCGGTCGCGTCGAAGCTGACGACGACGACGTTGAAGTCTTTGCCGGCTTCGAAGTCGATCGCTTGCAGCACCTTCGCGACGCCGTTGAGAACCATATTGCAGAGGCGCGGGCAGCGGTAGTAGGCGAGGACGAACACCGTTGGCTTGCCGTCCATGCACTCGGCGAGGGTGGTTTCCTGGCCGTCGGAGTTGGTGAACTTGGCGTTCACGTCGAGCTGGTTGTCGAGCCGCTGGTGGAACTGCACC
>JBGSMO010000351.1:0-28746 GCA_041740115.1 Pirellulales bacterium | reverse complement strand
GACGGAGTGGTCGACGCGACCGGCGTCTCGGTGGCGCTGGCGACGGCGCTCGACGTCGTGCGTCCCGGCGGTTGGATCAGCAAGGTCGGCTGGGGACCGCAGCCGCTGGGCTTCTCGCTCGACAAGCTCGTGCAGAAGAACGTGACGCTGCAAGGGAGCTTCAGCCACAACTGGCCAGTGTGGGAACGAGTGATTCAGCTGATCGCCAGCGGGACGCTCGACGTGAGGCCGATCACCGGCGGCATTTGGAAGCTGGCCGACTGGCATGAGGCGTTCGAGACGATGCACTCGGGGCGGATTGTGAAGGCGGTGTTGACGCCGTAGTAGTGAGCGCCTAACGCGGTCGGTCCCTGAGAAAACAGGCCCGTTGGGCCTGAGGACTTGGGCCAAGAGCTCAAGCTTGAGAGAGCAAACTCCAGCCCGAAGTGCAGCTATCAAACCTTGTCAATAAGCTTGCTTGCTATGCGACTTCAAAACAAATCCATTCTTGTTACCGGCAGCACCACGGGCATTGGTGAAGCGATTGCCCGCCGCGCGATTGCCGAGGGCGCCCGCGTGATCGTCCATGGGCGCGATGAAGAGCGGGGGAGCGCGCTGGTCGAGGAGCTTGGCGAGCGGGCGACGCTGGCGATTGCGGACCTTGCTGATCCGGCGGCGGCGCCGCAGTTGGTTGATGCGGCGCTGCAGGCTTACGGACAGCTTGATGCGATTGTGAACAACGCTGCGTGGGTCGTGCGGAGCGAGCTGAAGAACACCGACGCGGCGATGTTCGACAAGGTGATGGCGATCAACGTGCGGGCGCCGATGTTGCTCGTGCAGGCGGCCCACCCGCATCTCAAGCAGACGCGCGGCTGCGTGCTGAACATTGGTTCGATCAACGCCTACACCGGCGAGGGGAATCTGCTCGCGTACAGCGTCTCGAAGGGGGCGCTGATGACGTTGTCGCGCAACCTAGCCGACTATCTTTGTTACGACCAGATTCGGGTGAATCACTTCAACGTCGGCTGGGTGCTGACGCCTAACGAATACGAGACGAAGATCAAGGATGGCCTGCCGGAGAATTGGCCGGACGAGGTCGAGCCGCAGTTTGCGCCGTCGGGTCGGATCTTGCAGCCGGCAGAGATCGCCGCCGCTTCGGTTTACTGGCTGAGCGACGAAAGCCGGCCAATCAGCGGGAGCGTGGTGGAGCTGGAGCAGTATCCGATCATTGGCCGTAACCCCACGAAACGAGGCGATTGATGCCGAAGCTGGCTGCCTTTCCGAAGGCGTTCATGGACCCGTTATGCCTCACCGGCGAGATGAAGATCGCCGAGTGGATTGAGCTCGCGGCGACGCTGGGCGTGCCGGGGCTGGAGTTTTACAGCGGGTTCTTGGAACTGAAGGATCGCGCCGTCTGGAGCGAGTCGCGGCGCATCGCGGCGGATCATGGGATGACGATCCCGATGCTCTGCTGTTCGCCCGACTTCACGCACGCGGATGCGACGTTCCGCCAGCGGCAGATCGAGCAGCAGATTGGCTGGATCGAGATGTGTGCGGAGCTGGGCGGGAGTTACTGCCGCGTGTTGAGCGGGCAGCGGCGGCCGGAAGTGAGCCGCGACGAGGGCCTGCGCTACGCGGCCGAGAGCATCATGGCCTGCACGCCGGCGGCGGCGGAGCGCGACGTGACGCTGATCATTGAGAACCATTATAAGGACAACTACTGGGAGTATCCCGAGTTCGCGCAGAGCATGACCGACTTCTGCGATCTGGTGGCGATGATCGACTCGCCGCAGTTCGGCGTGAACTATGATCCGAGCAATGCGCTGCTGGCGGGCGACGACCCGATTGAACTGCTGCGGCGGGTGAAACATCGCGTCGTGACGATGCATGCGAGCGATCGGTATCTCGCCGAGGGAACGCTGGAAGATCTGCGCCGTGAAGAGGGCGCCGTCGGCTACGCCACGCGGCTGCGGCATGGGGTGATCGGCAAGGGGATGATCGATTACGATGCGGTCTTCAGCGAGCTGAGCGGCGTCGGGTTCGACGGGTGGATCAGCATTGAAGACGGCGTCGACGGGATGCCGCAGCTGCATGAGAGCGTGGCGTTTTTGCGGGGGAAGATTGGGGAGTATTGGCGCTAAGTCGCAGCGGCGGGTTGGTCGTTCGTCGTTCCATCCGGGTGGCGCCGATGAAGATTTTTCCCACAATGAGTGAATGAGGAATTCTTCACATCTCATGGCGCCGCTCATTCTTGGCTTTGGCGAAGCGCTGTTCGACGTCGTCGACGGCGAGGCGATTCTCGGGGGAGCGCCCTGCAATTTTTCGGTGCATGCGCAGCAGTTGCTTGCCGCTGGGGATAGGGCGCAGGGCGGCGGGCAGGCGATTCCGGTGAGTTGCGTTGGCGATGACGCGCTCGGCCAGCGTTTGCGGAGCGAAGTCGCGGCGCGGGGGGTGAACGTCGATTATTTGCAGGTCGACGCAAGTCTGCCGACGGGGACGGTCGAGGTCGAACTGAGCGCCGAGGGGCACCCGACGTACGACATTCGCCAAGATGTGGCGTGGGACGCGATTGCGTTGACGCCGGAGCTGGCGGAACTTGCCGGGCGGGCCGATGCGATTTGTTTTGGCACGCTCGTGCAGCGGACGGCGGGGAGTCGGGGGACGTTGCGTGCGTTGCTTGAGGCCGCTAAGCCGCAAGCGATTCGGGTGTGCGATCTGAATCTGCGAGCGCCGCATTACTCGCCGGAAGTCATTGAGAATTCGCTCCGTTGGGCGACGGCGTTGAAGCTGAATGACGACGAGCTAGGAATGGTGGCGAAGCAGTTGCAACTGCCGGGCCCGGCGGAGGCAATGCCGCCCGCGATCGAGGCGTTGGCAGCCCGGTTCCCGCAGCTGACGACGATTGCCGTGACCGAAGGAGCGGCGGGGGCTCGGCTGTGGCATGACGGGAAACATTATTCGGCCAAACCGCCGCGCTGCGATCGGGTGGCGGGGGCGGATACGATTGGCGCTGGGGACTCTTGGTGCGCGACGTTGGTGATTGGTCTGCTGCGCGGGTTGCCGCCGCAGCAAATTCTGGCTTGGGCCAATCGCGTGGCGTCCTTTGTGGCGTCGCAGCGCGGGGCGACGCCGGTGTTGCCGGGCGAGTTGACGGCGCCTGTTTAGAGCGGATTCTCTTAAACCGTCATTCTGAGCGGAGCGAAGAATCTAGTAGTGCGCTGCTCTTGCTGGGGTGTTGGCGTCAATCCAATCTTGAATGACTTTCATGGTCTCTTGTCGCTGTTTGGCCAATTCTTTAACAGCGTCGTTGTCGCGGTATTCCGGCATGTCTTCGTAGCGATAGTAGTTCTCGACATATTCTAAGTACTCGCGCGCGTGCTTGACGCTCGATCGATCCGGATCTCGAACGCGGTATTCCTGTTCCCATTGTGCGAGTTCACGCGTGATGCCACGAGGATGGATTTCATCCAAATAGGAAACGGCACGAGGGATTAGCACGCACGCCGCGACGAATACCATGATTGCGGTCGTGGCGGCCAGGGGGAGGAAAATACGCTTATTCATGTCCTCGATTGTACCGGGGCTGACGCGACTTGCCCCCGGCTTGCGCTAGATCCTTCGCTACGCTCAGGATGACGGATGCGCCGGTCGTACTGATTGCGCCCGTCGCGTCGAGTTGGCCTTCTTGCGAAGAACGTCCTGTAAAGCGCCATGGGCGGGTTATATTTTCCCGACCTCGATGTTTACAAAACTCCCCATCGACCGCTCCCTTGCGCCATGACTGTTCGCCATTTCACTCCCATCGCGGCGCTGCTGCTCCTCGCCGCGGCCGGTTGCCGCGACAAGGCTCCCGCCAAGGTTGCTCAGGCGCCGGTGGTTCGTACGGAAACGCCGATCACGCGCGAGGTGGGCGACTACGTTTACTTTACCGGTCGATTGGAAGCAGTCGAGTCGGTGGAATTGCGGGCGCGCGTGACCGGCTACCTGGTGAGCATCGACTTTCAGTCGGGAAAGTTGGTGAAGGCGGGGGATCGGCTGTTCAAGATCGATCCGCGGCCGTACCAAGCGCAACTCGACGAGGCGAACGGCCAAGTCGCTCTGGCGAAGGCCCAGCTTCAGTTGGCGATTGCCGACAACGCTCGGGCAAAGGAGGTCGCCAAGACCCCCGGCGCGATCAGCCAGCAGGACGTTGATAAGTATCAGGCCGCGGAAGAAGAGGCGGCCGCTCAAGTTACAGCGTCCGAAGCGGCCGCCGAGGTGTCGGCCCTTAATCTGAGTTTCACCGACATCGTGTCGCCGGTCGACGGCATCGTGAGCCGCAACTTGCTGACGATTGGCAACCTCGTGACGCAAGACCAAACGCTGCTGACAACCGTCGTCTCGCAAGATCCGATTTACGCCTATTTCGATATCGACGAACTGACGCTGCTGCGGGCTGAGCGACTGATCCAGGCGAAGAAGATCGAGTCGACGGCCGAAGGCGCCGTCTTGCCGGTGCAGTTTGGTCTGGCGGACGAGGGGAACGAATACCCTCACTCGGGTAAGGTCGACTTCATCAACAACCAGATCGACCCTTCGACGGGGACGCTCGAACTGCGCGGCGTCTTCAGCAATCCGCTGCTGACGCCGGTCGGGCCGCGGATGTTCAAGCCGGGCGAGTTTGTCCGGATTCGGCTGCCGATGGGGAAAGCGTACGAGGCGTTGCTTGTCTCGCAGGCCGCAATTGGGAGCGATCAGGGGAAGAAGTATCTGCTGACCGTCAACAAAGAAAACGTCGTCGAGTATTCGCCGGTGACGCTTGGGCCGCAGCAACCCGAGGGGCTGCAAGTGGTGCAGCCGGTGAACATTCAGCGGACTCCGGCCGGCGTTCGTTTTGCGCTGGAAGGGGAGCCGAGCGAGCCGAGCATCACGGCCGACAGCGTGATTGTCGCTGAGGGGCTGCAGCGCGTGCGGCCGGGCGTGAAGGTTGATCCGAAGCCGATTGATCGCGATCCGCTGGGGACGCTGCCTGCCGACGCCGATAAGGAGCCGTCACAGCCAACCATGCCGACAGAGCCCGCCGCTCCGGCCGAAAAGTCCGCTCCCGCCAATAAGAAGTAACGCCGCGCTTCAGCCGTTCCTGCCTCGCATCCTTCCCGATTTCCCCGCAGCTCCCCGCCATGTTAGCCCGATTTTTCATCGAGCGACCGATCTTCGCCTGGGTGCTGTCGATCGTCATTTTGTTGGCCGGCGGGGTCTCGGTCGTCACGCTGCCGATCGCTCAATACCCGAACATCACCCCGCCGACGGTGCAGGTGACGGCTTCGTACCCCGGCGCCAGCGCGCAGGTAGTGGCCGACGCGGTGGCCGCCCCGATTGAGGAGCAGGTTAACGGCGTGCAGGGGCTGCTCTACATGTCGTCGCAGTGCACGAACGACGGCGCCTACAACCTGACGCTCACCTTCGAACTCGGCACCGATCTCGACATGGCGACGGTGCTCGTGCAGAACCGCGTGTCGTGGGCGATGGCTCAGTTGCCGCTGCAGGTGCAGTTGCAGGGGATCAACACGAAGAAGAAATCGCCGAGCATTCTGCTGGCGATCAATCTCATTTCGCCCGGCGGCACCTACGACGACATTTACCTGAGCAACTACGCCACGATCCAGGTGAAGGACGAAATCTTCCGCCTGGACGGCGTGGGCGACATCACCTATCTCGGCGAGCGCGACTACAGCATGCGGGCGTGGCTCGATCCGCAGAAGATGACGAGCCGCAACATCACCGTCAACGAGGTGATTAGTGCGGTTCAAAATCAGAATATGCAGGTCGCCGCGGGCCAAATCGGCAGGCAGCCGGTGCCTGCTGGGCAGCAGTTCCAACTCACGCTGACGACGCTCGGCCGCTTGCAAGATCCCGAGCAGTTCGGCGACATCATCATCAAGACGAGCCAGGGGAACGACCAAACGGGCCGACCGGCGTCGCAAGTCGTGCGGCTGCGCGACGTCGCGCGGGTTGAACTTGGCGCTCAGCAGTACGACCAGATCTGCAAGCTCGACGGGATGCCGTCGGTGGCGCTCGCCATCTTCCAAGAGCCGGGCTCCAACGCGATGAAGGTGGCGAAGGAGATCAAGGACAAGATGGCAGAGCTGAAGAAAAGCTTCCCTGCCGACGTCGACTACCGCATCGTTTACGACACGACGCCGTTCATTCAGGAGTCGGTCAACGAGGTGTTCAAAACGCTGCGCGACGCGATCATCCTGGTGGCGATCGTGGTGCTCTTCTTCCTGCAAGACTGGAAGGCGATGATCTTGCCGATGATCGACGTGCCGGTGTCGCTCGTCGGCGCCTTCGCGGTGATGGCGGTCATCGGCTTCAGTTTGAATAACCTGACGCTGTTCGGGTTGGTGCTGGCGATCGGCATCGTCGTCGACGATGCGATCGTGGTGCTGGAAAACGTCGAGCGGCAGATGGCGACCGGCCTCGACGCCAAGACGGCTACGATCAAGGCGATGGATGAAATCACCGGGCCGATCGTCGCGATCACGCTCGTGTTGTCGTCGGTGTTCCTGCCGAGCGTGTTCATGCCGAGCATCTCGGGGCAGTTTTATCGGCAGTTCGCGCTGACGATCTCCGCGGCGATGGTGATCTCGGCGATCAACGCGATGACGCTCACGCCGTCGCGGGCGGCATCGGTCTTCGCCACCGAACATGTCGACGAACATGGCGAACCGATCCGCGAGGCGTTGCCGTGGTGGATTTTTTGCTTGTTCGGCGGGCTGCTGACGTACTGGATCGGCGCCAACTATCTGGGCGGCTGGTTCGGCCACGAAGCTCCAGCGGACGGCGGGCATGGGGCTGAAGCCGGCCCGAGTTGGACGATGACGCTGGCCTACTTTGTGTCCGGATTCATCCTCGGCGGCTTCATCGGCAAGATGATTATCCTGCCGGTGAATCGCGTGCTGGCCAAGTTCTTTGGCGGTTTCAATCGGCTGTTCGATCGGATCACCGAAGGCTACAGCAACATCGTGAAGCGATCGCTCCGCGTGAGCGTGATGGTGCTGGTGATTTACGGCGGGCTGCTCTACCTCACGGCGCACGAATTGACGGTGGCGCCGAAGGGGTTCATTCCGACGCAGGATCAGGGCTATTTGCTGGTGAACGTCCAGCTGCCCGACTCGGCGTCGGTGCAGCGGACCGAGGCGGTGATGGAGAAGCTGTCCCGTATTGCGCTCGGCG
Organism: Pirellulales bacterium; assembly: GCA_041740115.1. Lineage (GTDB taxonomy): Bacteria > Planctomycetota > Planctomycetia > Pirellulales > Lacipirellulaceae > Lacipirellula. The sequence continues at coordinate 21,552 of JBGSMO010000351.1, read as the reverse complement.
ATCCGAACGATCCGTCCCAGCCCGGCATCCCCGGCGTGCAGCACATGATGTCGGTCGCCGGCCAGTCGGTGCTGCTGAGCGCCAACGCTAGCAACTTCGGCTCGTGTTTCTGCATTCTCAAGCCGTTTGAGGAGCGGACGGCGCCCGACGAATACGACGCCGTCGTGGCCGACAAGCTCCGCGCCTTAGTCGCGCAGGAAGTTCCCGAAGCGCAGATCAGCGTTTTCCGCGCCCCGCCGATTCAGGGTCTTGGCACCTCCGCCGGGTGGAAGATGCAGATCGAGCAGCGCGGCTACGTCGACCTGCATCATTTGCAAAGCGACGCCGACGAACTAGTCGCCCAGGCAAACGCCGATCAGCAACTGCTCGGCGTCTCGACGATGTTCCGCGCCGAAACGCCGCAAGTATATCTCGACATCGACCGCACGAAGTGCGAGTCGCTCGGGGTGGCGATGAAGGATGCGTTCGACGCGCTGCAGGTCTTCATGGGGGGCTACTACGTCAACCTCTTCAACGAGTTTGGCCGGACGTGGCAGGTGAATCTCTCCGCCGAGTCGCAGTTCCGCACGCAGGTGGAGGATCTCAACCAGATTTACGTCCGCAATCGCTTTGGCGACATGGTGCCGCTCGCGACCATTATGCAGGAGAACGACGTCGGCGGGCCGGTGATGGTGAACCGCTACAACATGTACGCGTCGGCCTCGGTGCAGGGCATTCAAGCGCCTGGGGTCAGTTCCGGCACGGCGATGGCGGCCATGGAAAAGTTGGCAGACAGCCTTGGCCTCTCCTATCAATGGACCGAAATTGCGTACATGGAGCAGGAACCGGTCACGGTCGGCACGTTTGAAGTGTCGGCCGGCCTGGTCGGCATTGCGGTGTTCGCGCTTGGCGCCATCCTGGTCTTCTTGGTGCTGGCCGCGAAGTATGAAAGCTGGAACCTGCCGTTCTCGGTGATCCTAGTGGTGCCGATGTGTTTGCTCTGTTCGGTGACGGGCATGCTGATCGCGTCGCTGCCGGTCGACATTTTCGTGCAGATCGGTTTCATCGTGCTCGTGGGACTCGCGGCGAAGAACGCGATCCTCATCGTCGAGTTCGCGCACCAGTTGCACCTCGAAGGGAAACCGCTCAACGAAGCGACGGTGGAAGCGTGCCGGCTGCGGTTGCGGCCGATCATCATGACCAGTTTCGCGTTCATCCTCGGCGTCGTGCCGTTGGTGCTCGGGCGCGGAGCCGGGGCCGAGATGCGGAATTCGCTCGGTACCGCGGTGTTCAGCGGGATGATCGGCGTGACGTTCTTCGGGATCTTTCTGACGCCGGTGTTCTTCTACGTGCTGGAACGCTTTGGGCGGAAGAAGAAAGATGCTGCGGTCGAGTCGAAGGCCGAACGCTAGTCGCTTCACCTCTTGTTGTCGCTTATGGCACGCCCTGAGGTACTCCGGACGATGCAAACGCTAGCCGCGTTCTTCATAAAAATCCTGCGGCTCCCTCCCCCTTGAGGGGAGGGCTGGGGAGGGGGTGGAAACGCTGGTACACGGATTCAATCACCCCTCCCTAACCCTCTCCCTCAACCGGAGGGACCAGAGGTGTTGGTTTCTAACAGCGTCAGTGCTGCAGTGAGTACTCGCTCGGCACTTCTCACTGGCGACACGCCAGTGGCACCCGTTACGCGCCAACTTCGAGCGCTGCCGGTTGCACCAGCGACGGCTGCGGGCGCGAATCGGCGGCTGGCGGCGTCGGCACGACGGGACCCGGCGCCGGAGCGGGCAACGGCAAATCCTCAGGGCGAGCCGGCTCCTCCGGAGCCCGGTCTATTTCCGTAGCATCCACCGGCGGCAACGCCACCGGCCCCTGCGACTCTTCCAGCCGAATCTGCCACCCGCCCCCAAGCGCCCGATAGACCTCAATCAACCCAAGCGCGATGTCCCCCTCGGCCTGAGCATACAAATCTTGCTGCGAAACCAGATTCTGTTCGATCAGCGAGACGCGGTTGAAGTCGACCATGCCGAACTCATACTGCTTGAGCGCCACGTTGGTCGCCCGCACCGAGGCGTCGACGCTTTCGTTGAGGAACGTCGCTTGCTCTTGAGAACGCAGGAATTCGACCAACCCCGATTCGACTTCCGCGTTCGCGTTGAGGACGGTGTTCTGATAGAGCGCGATCAACTCCGCCAGGCGAGCGTCTTGCACGCGGATGGCGTTCAGCAGCCGGCCGTAGTTGAGGACGTTCCATTGGAAGCTGGGGCCGACCGAGCCCTGCAGCGCGTCGCTGGTGAATAGTTTCGACGCGTTCTGCGACGACACGCCAATGGCGCCGGTGACGCCGATGTGGGGGTAGAGCTCCGACTCTGCGACGCCGACGCGGGCGCTTTGGGCGGCGACGTTGCGCTCCGCGCGCCGCACGTCGGGACGCTGATTGAGCAGATTGGCCGGAATGCCGACCGCGACGGCTGTCGGCGCCGTGGGGATGTCGCCGGCCCCGATCATGCGTTCGAGATCGGTCGGCGGAATGCCCATCAAGACGCAGAGCCGCAACTCCGCCTGCCGCAGCGGAATCTGGAACTTCGGCACCAGCGCCTGCGTTTGCGCGAGGTTGCTCTTCGCCTGATCGACGTCGAGTTCGCTCACCATGCCGCCGGAGAATTTCGCGGTGACAATCTTGAGCGTCTCGGCCTGCAGCTTCTCGTTCGCTTTCACGAGTTCGATCTGTTTCTGCAGCGTGCGGACCTCGACGTACGAGGCAGCGACGTCCGCCAGAAGCGTCACAAGGACGTCGTCGTAGTCTTCGACCGAGGCGTCGAGATCGGCGTCGGCCGCTTCGATGGCGCGGCGGAAGCGACCCCAGAAGTCGAGTTCCCAGGCAAGGTTGAAGCCCCCCTCCCATTCGTCGAAAAAGCGGTCCTGCAGGAAGCCGGTGTTCGCCGCCTGGTTGCTCATCGCGTTGCGCGAATAGCCGCCGGCGACGTCTTGCGTTTGCGGGAAGAATTCGCCGATGGTTTCGGCCCGTATCGCGCGGGCGCGCATCACGCGGAACCCCGCCTCGCGGAGGGTGAGGTTCTGGTTGACCGCATTGTTCACCAGTGCGTCGAGGGCGGGGTCGTTGAAGACGGTCCACCACCGCTCGAGATGCGGCGACTCCTCGCGAATCCGGACGTCGCCGGCGTCGATCCAGTCGGCGGCCACCGGGGCGGCAGGCTTGAGGTAGTTAGGACCGACCTTGAAGCCGTTGTGGACGTACTCCCGCATGGGCGTACAACCGCAGGCAGCGACAAGCATCCCTGCCAACAGCGACGATCGGCGAAGGCCCCCAAGCATCGGTCGAACGTCCCCCCCCGAGACTTCGTCGAAGTGCGACCCGTGCGACGCGACCGCTAGGGGCCGCCAGGATGAGCGCGCAAGGGTTCCGCTGTCCGTCACTATCGACACGATCGCGAGAGTCGATGTAGTTTTTCGCGGGAGTGAACGCTAGCGTCGAGGGAACTGTGAAGCCCCCAATTCAACCGTCAAGGATTCCAAGAGAAACTACTCTCCCCCCGGTTTCCTTTGCGCCTTCGCGCCTTTGCGTGAGATCTTAAAAAAATGCCTCACGCAAAGGCGCGAAGGCGCAAAGAAACTGGAACAGAATTGGACTTCCGGACTGCCGCGGCACTCCGCATTGCGGAACTGGCGCCGGCGCCTAGAATGCTGAAGTCGTCGGCCGCTGGTTTGGCCGGCGCCCTTGCTGCGGCGAGCCTTCCACCGACACCGAAACTGCCCGCTTTGAATAACCTCCAGCGACCGCAGCGCACCGATTTGCCGCCGGCCGCCTCCTATTGCGGGCCACAGTGGGGCGCTCAGGCCCGCCGGACGGTCCTCGGATGAGCGCCGCGCCTGACGATCCCGAATCGCTGCTGGCGCTTGCCCCGCCCGAGCAGTTGCCGGTGCCGGCGCCAGTTCCCGAGGAGCTGACTCACTCGGGCGTCGACCTACGCTCCGCCATCGGGGCCAAGCTGGCGACGGTGATGTTTCTGCATCACTTTGCCATTGGCTCGTGGATCGTGACCTTGAGCAGCTACGTGAACGCCAATGCTGGCAAAGCGGGATTGGCGATTTTCGCCGCCGGATTTGTCGGGAAGGTCTATAGCGCCGGTCCACTGGGAGGGATGGTTTCGCCATTCGTCACCGGCTTCCTGGCGGATCATTACGTGGCCACCGAGCGACTGATGGTGTTGTTGAACATTGGCGCCGCCTTGTCGCTTTGGGGGGCCGTCACGGCGGATTCGCAGTCGACGTTCTTTCTGGCGGCACTGGCGTACCACGTTTGCTTCATTCCGAGTTTCGCCCTGGCGACATCGATGTCGCTACATCATCTCAAGCGGCCGGAGCGAGACTTCCCGGTGATTCGGGCCTGCAGCACGTCGGGCTGGGTGGTCGCGGGAGTTTTCGTGGGCTGGTTCTGGCCCTTGATGACCGGCAGTCCGTCGATCGAGGCGACGGCGACGCCGATGAAGATTGCGATGGTCGTTCAATTGATTACGGCGGCGTTCTGCTGGTTCCTTCCCCATACGCCCCCGAATAATCGGCGCGAGGCTGGGCAGAAGGGAGGCTTTTCGCTAGCGGCGACATTCGACTTAGTGCGGCAGCCTCGTTTCCTTTTGCTGCTGTCACTGGCAGTGCTAGCGCACGCTCCGCCGCAGTTCTACTACTCCTACTTGAACGTCTATCTCAACACTTGGGTGGGAATGAAAGACACGGCAGCGAAGATGACGCTGGGTCAAGTGGTGGAAGTCTGCTGTATGGTCGTGCTGCCGGCGCTACTGATGCGAATCAGCGTGAAGACGTCGATTCTGATTGGACTGGCGATCTGGATCTTCCGGATGTGGCTATTCTCGGCAAGCTCCTCGCCAGACATGTGGGGGCGCACGGGATGGATTTACTTTGCCATCTTGATTCACGGGTTCGCTTACACGCTGGTGTCGATCTCGCTGCAACTTGACGTTGATCGCTGTGCAGGGCGGAAGCAACGCGCGACTGCGCAGGGATTGCTGGCAGTGTCGATGTCTGGCATCGGCTCGTTCGTCGGGGCTCAGCTAGCTGGCGACGCCGGCGCTCGTCTGCTGCCAGTCGAATTGGGAAACGCGACGGCCGAGGGGTGGCAATCGTTCTGGCTTTTGCCCACTTATTTGATGGGCGGGGTTTTTCTGCTGACGGCACTTTTCCTGCCGCAAGATAAGAAGCAGTAATGGTTTATGGCGTTCAGTTGCTGGCTGCTGTCGGGAATGGCGGAAATACCTCTAGAAACTTCCTATCTTCGTAGCTTTTTCATTTGCACCTTCCCGAATCGCTGTTACAATCGGCACCAGGGTCGGACTACAACTTGCTTTTCATCGGATCATGCGCTTTAGCAACAGCGTGATTTCACAGCGTTGAGGAGACCGTTCTAATGATGCGGACACACAATCGATTCTTTTCGGCGAGCGCCGCTGCGCTCGCTGTGGCCCTTTTGGCCACCTTCGCGCCTGTCGCTCAGGCGGCATCTATCAGCTACGGAAATTTCGGCCCTGTTTCGGGCATTTCCTTCTTGGACGTGACGGAATCGTCCGGTACCGACGCGGTGCCGTTGTACGGCGCCCCGGATCCTTATGTGGTAGGACTCGATTTCGATCCGACTAGCTTCGTCGCCTCGGCGGCTGGCGGTGGGGCCGACATCACCGACGGCCAGCTGAACTTCACTGTCATGGGCCAGAAGAATGGCCTCGATGTCGTTGCGATTAAGTCTCTCAGCCTGTCCGAAGGTGGCGACTACACGCTCGTTGGGGGTGGCACTGCCGGATCGCAGGTTCTGGCCGGCGCCATTCTTGCCGTGAAAGTCACGGAAATCGATGGATCGGCAGTAACGCCATTCTCGCTGACCCCGTCGAACGCCTCAGTTGGCTTCAATCTGCTGGCCAATAGCGGCGTTGTTCAGCCGTGGTCGCTTGGCGTACTGGTTGACGTTGAAGCTCAATTGCTCTCGATGAGCAAGAACTTCATTGTGGGAGCCACGAAGATCGAAGTCGTGATCAACAATCAACTCGTCGCTATCAGCGAGCCGGCGAGCGTCGCCTTCATCGCGAAGAAGGACTTCGTCATCGGTATCGGGGAGAAGCCTGGCACCCTGCCTGAGCCGGCAACGCTCGCGATGGCGGGCGTCGCCCTGTGCGGCATCGGCGCCGTCTCGCGTCGGAAGCGCAGCTAAGTTGCTGGCTGTTGCTTCGAACTGATCTCCTCAAAGACCTCCTTCGCTTGCGAAGGGGGTCTTTTTTTATGCGCGCCGCGAAGGGTTCGGCTTTGTATCTGAGATCACTTCGGTTCCGAGATCACCTTCCGCCGCTCATGGACGGGAAGAGCTCGTTGATCATCGTGATGGCGGCCGGCCCGACAAGCACGACGAAAATGGCGGGAAAGATGAAGAGAACGAGCGGGAAGATGAGCTTCACCGCCGTCTTGGCCGCTTTTTCTTCCGCCATTTGGCGCCGTTTCGTCCGCATCGAGTCGCTCTGCACTCGCAAGGCCTGGGCGACGCTGGAGCCAAATTTGTCGGCTTGAATCAAAATGGCGGCAAGCGCTTTGAGGTCGTCGACGCCAGTACGAGCGCCGAGATCGTGGAGCACCTCGGTGCGGGCGCGACCCATCTGCAATTGCAGGTTGCTCAGGGCGAACTCCTCTGAGATCACTTTGTAGGTCTTCTTCATTTCTTCGGTGACCTTCCGCATGGCCTGGTCGAGGCCGAGACCCGCCTCAACGCAGACTACCATCAAGTCGAGCGCGTCGGGCAGTCCGTAAAAGATGTTGTCTTGACGGCCTTTCTTGATGACCCACAGGACGACTTCCGGCAGATAGAAGCTGACGCCGGCGATGATGCCGGTGTACGTCAAGGAGTCGATGTTAGCTCCGCGGGTAACGAGCAGGACGCCGCCGCCCAGGAAGAATCCGACCGCCAGCGATACGATCTTGAGCGACCAGTACATTTGCGGCGCATTCGGCCCGCGGAAGCCGCTCATGTTCAACTTTTCGCGCACCTTGCTCACGTCCGCTTCGGTCTTAGGTTGCAGCGGCGCCGAGAGGGCCGGCGACGCTTTCTCCAGCGCTTTGGAAATCGCGCCCATCTTCGACGACTTGCCGCCGCTGAGCATATCGCTCTTGCGCGAATGCGGTTCGCGGAATTCCTCGAGTCGCTGTTCGGCGCGTGGCTTGCCTCGCGACATCGAGTCGAGCACCCACCACGCGACGAGCGCCACGGCGCCGAACACCGCGGCCTGGGTGATGACCGACTGGCTGACTAGGGCTGCAAACAGGAGAGGCATATCAGACTCGAATGTTGACGATTTTTCGAATGACCAAGGCGCCCAAAAGTTGGAGCAAAATGCCGCCGATGAGCATCTTCTTGCCGAGATCATCGGTGAAGAGGAGCATCAGGTAGTCGGGATTCATCCGGTAAACGGCGACGAACAATAGCGGCGGCAACGCCAACAGCACGATCCCCGACAAACGGCCTTCGCCGGTGAGGGCTTGAACTTGACCGAAAATTTTGAACCGCTCGCGGACGAGCGTGCCGATCTTGTCGAGGATTTCCGCCAAGTCGCCGCCCGTCTGACGCTGCAGAATGACCGCGGTGGCGAAGAACTTAAGGTCGAGGTTCGGCACGCGCTCGGTAAGGGCGTCGAGCGCTTCCTCAAACGGAATGCCGAGGTTCTGCTCCTCGAAGACGCGGCCGAACTCCTGGCCGATCGGCGCCGACATCTCGGTCGCCACGAGCCGAAATCCAGCGGCCAAACTATGGCCGGCTCGCAAGGCGCGGGCGACGAGTTCCAGCCCTTCCGGCAGTTGGCTAGCGAACTTCGCCAGGCGTCGCTTCCGCATAAACATCAAATAGCCCATCGGCAGCATGCCAAAGCAGATGCCGATGATCGGGGCGAAGGCGTAGTGAACGCCCACGAAGCCTGAAGCGAGAAACGTGACGAACCCGAGGACTGCTGAAACGACGACGAACTTCGTCACCGACATGTGGATGTCGGCCTGGGCGAAGAGCCGCGGCAGATTGAACCACCGCGACACGATTGTTTCGAGGACCCCTTTTCCCTGGCCTCGTTCCTTGGCGAGAATCTGCGTCAGCTCGGCGAGTCCTCCTTCCGATCGATCTCCTTTGCCGGTGAGCGTGTTGAGGCGCCCTTCCATTTGTGAGATCGACTTGTCGCGCATCAGCGCCGCAATGGCGACGACTAGCAGAGTCACGCCAACGAAGACCGCGCCAAGAATGAAGATCGAAGGAAGCATCGCAATCTCACTGACTTCTGGATAGTTCGTTCAACGCCATCCGGTCGCTTAGTCGCGTAACATGATCCGCTCGCGGAAGACGCTGGCCGGCAGCCGCACGCCGTGCGATTCGAACCGAGGAATGAACGACGGCCGAATGCCGGTCGCCTCGAATCGTCCCACGCCGCGACCGCTTTCGTTGACCCCTTCCAAAACGTACTTGAAGATGTCTTGCATGATGATGGTGTCTTGCTCCATCCCCATGATTTCGGTAATCGCCGTCACCTTGCGCGGACCGCCGGGAAGACGGTTCACTTGGACGATCAAGTCGACGGCGCTCGAAATCTGCTGCCGCATCGCTTTGATGGGCATTTCGAAGCCTGACATCATGATCATCGTTTCCAAGCGGGCGATGGCGTCGCGCGGCGTATTGGCGTGGCAGGTGGTGAGCGAGCCTTCGTGACCGGTGTTCATCGCCTGCAGCATGTCGAGCGTTTCCGGTCCGCGGCATTCGCCGATGATGATCCGGTCCGGCCGCATACGAAGACAGTTACGCACGAGGTCGGTCGCCGTGATGCGTCCTTTGCCTTCGATATTCGGCGGACGGGTTTCCAGGCGCACGATGTGTTGCTGCTGAAGCTGAAGTTCCGCCGCGTCTTCGATCGTGACGATGCGGTCGGCGTTGGAAATGAAGCTCGACAGCGTGTTGAGCAGCGTCGTCTTACCGGAGCCGGTGCCGCCGGAGATGATGATGTTCAGCCGCGCCTTCATGGCGCCTTCAAGCAGCATCACCATTTCGGGGGTCATGCTCTTGTAGTTCAGCAGGTCTTCGAGCTTCAGCGGGTTGGAGCCGAACCGTCGAATCGTGACGCTCGGGCCGTCGAGGGCGAGTGGCGGGATGATCGCGTTCACGCGGGAGCCGTCGGGGAGGCGAGCGTCGACCATCGGGCAAACTTCGTCGACGCGGCGGCCGACCTTCGACACGATGCGGTCGATGATCTGCATCAGATGCTTGTCGTCGCGAAACGTGACGCTCGTCTTCTCCAGCTTGCCGCCGTGCTCGATAAACACGTTCTTCGGCCCATTGATCATGATTTCGCTGACGGTCGGTTCCTTCAGCAACATTTCGAGCGGACCGAGGCCGAAGGTCTCGTCGAGCACTTCGTCGATCAGGCGGTCGCGTTCGTTGCGATTGAGGAACGTGTCCTCGGTGTCGCATAGATGTTCGACGACGAGCCGAATTTCGCGGCGCAACACCTCGCCTTCGAGATCGCCGACGTGGGACAGATCGAGCTTGTCGACCAGCTTCGAGTGAATGCGCTGCTTGAGCTTGTCGAATTCGGCTTCGCGATCTTTGTTGCCGGCGGCGGTGGCTGCGGCGTTGGCGGCGGCTTGGGTGGCGAGTCGTGTCATGGCGGTCGTTTTCGGGGGCAAACGGTCGGGAAGTGCGTACAAATCCCGAGTGCGACCGAGGAAAACCTCGGCGCAACGCCGATGGAGGCGTCAGAAAAGGATAGTTCACGCCGGAGAGCGAAGGCCCCGCGTCATGCGGCGAGGCGAAATCAGCCCGAAATCAGCCGTGGCAGAAGCGCCGGACGTAACGATCATGTCGGCAGCGTAGGTTCAATTAGCCCGGCCATCCTGGCCGGAGAACCCAGAAGAGATTTCCTGCCAAGGAGCGAGAATTGGCGGTTCTCTTTAGCGCCGGCCAGGATGACCGGACTATTTAGCGGTTCGACCAGAGGTTGAGCCAGCGGCGGCTCTTGCCGTCGCCAGCGCCGTCGTCTTCGGACTTCTTGCCGCAGAGCGAGTCGGCCAATTGGCCAATCGATTGAGTGATCGCCGCTTTGGGAGCGTGCTGCAGCAGCGGCACGCCGTTGTTGCGGACTTCGACCATGACGCGGTAGTCGTTCGGGATTTGCCAGTAAACGTCGCGACCAATCGTGTCGCGCGCCTTCTTCAGGCTAATCTGTCCGCTGTCCTGGCCGTAGCGATTAACGATCACTTTCACCTTCGAGCGGAGCGATTCTTCCTCGTCGAACGTCATCAATAGGCGCACGACGTTGCGGAGGCAGGGCAGATCTAGCTGCGTCAACATCAGCACGTCGTCGGCCATGCGGATCGCGAGCATGTCGAGCTCGCTGTAGCTTTTCGACGTGTCGATCACCATGTGCGTGAACGAAGTCTTCAGCAGTCCGAGGACGCGCTGCAGCTTGTCGGGCGTGATGTGCCGCACTTCGTCGAGCTGCATCGGGCGGGGGAGCAGGTGAACCCCCGTGGAGTGTACCGTGAGCGACTTTCGCAGCAGCGTGAGGTCGAGCCGTTCGACGTTTTGGGCGATGTCGGCGAGCGTGTATTCGGGAATGGTGTCGAGGAAGACGTCGTCGTCGCCAAGCGCCACGTCGAGGTCGACCACCACGACCGAGTTGGCCGGATCGGCGGCCAGCGCGCAGGCCAGGTTCACGGCGACGCTAGAGGAACCGACGCCGCCCGTGGCGCCGGCGACGGCGAAGACCTGACAACCGTCTTTCGCCGTGGGCGACGTATTGCCGGTCGTTTGCCGCTTCACGCGTTGCAAGGCCGCGGAAAGGTCTTCGGTGCGCAGCGGCTCCGTGAGGAACTCCTTGGCGCCGGCCCGCATTGATTCGAGAATCAACCGCCCGTCAGTGGACGTACTGGAAACAAGAATCGAACAGTTAGGCGATTTCGCCAGCGTCTCTTGAATCAGCTTCACCGCGCGCTGCGGATCGCTGTCCATGGCAATGAAGCCAATGTCGGGCTTCGTTTGCTCGACGACGTCGACGAAGAAGGCGTACCGCGAGCACTCCGCCTCTAGCCAGACGGTATCCAACCCCAGGAGAACCGTTTTCAGGTTTTCCCGCGTGGCGTCGTTCGGGTCGACGATCGCTATCCGCAGTACGTTTGCCATGCCCAGTTGAACTGAATAGGGTCGCCGCTCGACGCCTCGCGCTCAGACGGCCGGATAGCCGGAACGGAGTCGCATGTCGATGCAACAGACCTGCTTGGAGCCCTTCTCTCCGAGCTAGATTAGCTTATTTCTGCACGTCGTAGCCGATCGGCCCGATCAATCCAGGGGTGCTTGTCGAACGCCCTGACGTTTGCCGCACCTGATTCTGAGTGCGACGATTGACGGGACTGTAGTGGGCCGCCGGCGCCGTCTGCCACTGCGGTCCTTGGATGTTCGCCGCTGGGTCGGGCAGGGCGCTTGGCGCCAGTTGCGGTTGTAAGGGTTGCGCCGGCATGCCGCCTCGTGACGGAACGGCCTGAGCAGGGCCTTGATAGACTTCGCCTTCGTAGGGCGCCCCTTGGTACGTTTCGCCGCGATAGGCGCGGTGAGGACCAACGCCGCCATCGGATGCCATCGCGGGCTGGCCGCCGCCCGGTCCGCCGCAGGGGCCGAAGCCGTTCTGGTTGCAGTCGAGCCCAGGGGCGTTGCAGACGCAAGGATCGTTGGCGCCGCAGGGACCGCAAGCGGGAACTTCGATCAGGCCCTTCCAATAGAGTTCGCAGTCCGATGGGGACATGGTTTCCATACCGGGCCCGCACATTGGAACCTCGTGCGGCTCCATTCCCTCGGCGAATTCGGGCGTCACGAGGATTAACAACTCGATTTCTTCGACTTCCTCCTTGTTTTTCCGAAATGCCGCGCCGACGTAGGGAATGTCCATGAGGTAGGGAAGCCCGCGCGTTTGCGACCGTACTCGCGTCTGCTTGAGTCCAGCCAAAGCAAGCGTTTGCCCGGCTTGCATTTCGACGCCGGTGTCGACATAGCTGACTTTGGTGCGAAAGAGCTCGTTTCCAAGCGGGACGGAGTTGTCGATTTCGCTAATCTTCGGGCGGACTTCAAGCCGAATGCGGCCGTTGCCCATGACAATCGGCAGGAAGTCAATTTGAGTGCCGAAGTCTTCTGATTCAACCGTGCTGCCGGAGATGCCGTTGTTGATTTGGAAGAAGATTTCGCCGCCGGCGTTGAACGCCGCGGGCCGGCCGCTCACTGTGACCAGCGTCGGGTTGGCCAGCGTTTTCACGAGGTTGCGTTGCTGAAGGGCTTCTAGCACCCCCAAGAATTGCGTATTTCCGTCGATGATGTCGAAGGCGATCGTTGCATTGGGGGCCGTGAACGTATTTTCCACCCGGTCAATGTTTGTAAGCACGCCAGAAGCGGTCTGCGTGAGGAAACCGCCAGTGCCGCTAAGATCGAAATCAAATCCCAAGCTTCGCAAGTTGGTGCGGTTGACCTCCATCACCTTCACTTTCAGCATGACCTGCTGGGCGCCGCCGACGGTGATGTTGTTGACCACCTTAGGCGCGTAGTCTTCAGCCAACTGGCGGATCGTGCTGACGATTTCAGGGCGATCGACCTGACCCTCAAGAATAAGGCTGTTGGTCAACCGAATGACCCGCAGCGACGACGAGGGGAACATTCGCTGAAGGTTGACTTCCAACTCCCGCACATCGCCGAAGATTAAGAGGTCGACGGTGTAGATTTCGCCATTCTCGTCCCACAGATTGATCTGCGTGACGCCCGGCTTGCGGGCGGCAATTTGCACCTGCGTTTCGCTCACCGGCGTCGCGGTAACCAGATCGGGGTTGTTCACCACGATCCGCGGAATGCGCGTCCCCAGCGTGAGGATCTGGCTGGTGTTGACGGTCATCTCCAGCCGTTCGTTAGCCTGCGAAAGATTGCGAACGACCGAGCCTGGTTGCTGCGCGAGCGCGGGCGGGGCCACGAGCGTCGTGTTCGCGAACAGCGCAAACGCCAGGAAGAGCCGAACGCCGGAGCGGCGGGAGATAGGAGTCGAGTACATCCGTGTACGTCCTTCGCTAGTGTGGGGCAGGGCGGCGAGCCGTCCCGAGTAGACCCCGACAATCGGAACATCCTGGTGCTTTGTCGCCTCCCCTCAATAGGAGTCGTCAGCGCACCAGTTCCGCACGATTTCTGTGACTTGTAAGCTGCCTCTATTTCAATGCCGCGACGCCAATGCGGCGACGTCGCAAATCGGTTACTTCAATCGAAGATCAATGGGAAAATCGGCTGGCGTCGGCGCGCCGTCCGGTGGCGCCGGCGCGGGTCCGGGAACCGGGGCTGGCGCGGGGGTCGTTGGGGGAAGGGCGAATGACCCCGCGGTTGGGAAGGGAACGTTCGACGCAGGGCCGTTCGTTTCGCTAATCGGTTCGCCGTCTTCCGAAAACTGAACGGTCGAGATTTCGTTCGGATAGATGATTTTCATCTGGAAGTGTGACTTCTTCTCTTGCGGATTCGCCGCCGCCGCAGCTGCCGCGCTGTTGAGCGCCTGCTGCATCATCGACTTAAAGCCTGACAACGCCCCTTCGGACGTATCGCCGGTCTCGGCGTATTGTTCGCTCTCCCGGTCGTTCGCGGTGCTGCGGCCGAACAATTCGTCGGTCCCTTGCTCGGAGTCCTCGACGACTGCGTCGTCGTCAGGATTGCGGGGGATTAGGCTGATCTCGCCCATGTTCTCGGCGAGGTTGATCCGGTTGGCTTGGGCGGGCGTCACGATAAGCGACACCGTCTTGGCGACGTTGCGCGACTCATCGCCTTCGACTGACTTGTCGACGGTTTGGTCGACGGCATAAACGCGGATATTCTGTAGGAAGATCTTCGTGAAGGGGCTGCTAATGCCATGCTCAGGATTCGCCCGGACGTAAATCTGCACGTCGACGCGGTCGCCAGGGCTCAGAAGTCCCGCGGCGCTCGTGCTGGCGTTGACCGAGATCGTCTTGAGCCGCATGCCGGCCGGGACGCCTTGGATCGGATCGCTGCGCTGGCCCTTAGCTAAGAGCTTGTTTTCCAGCAGCGGTTCACCCTGGTAGATATTGCTGCGCGGGCGACGGTCTTCGAGGTCTTCCCATTTAGTGATCGCGCCGACCGGAACCTTGTCCTTCGGCCATTCCTCGAGCGCGACCATCTTTTCGGTGAGCGGGTCGCCGACGTTGACGTTCTGCAGGGCCACGTAGATCGGGGCCGTTTCTACAGCCGCCGGTCGGTTGTTCCCATCGAGAACCTGGCTAATGCCTATCGACGCGACCAGGCCGCAACCTAGCGCAAGCGCAAGCAGAATTAATGATTTCGGACGCATCATACCCCCTTGGCATGAAGTCACGGCTCTCGACGAGCAGTAGTGCCCGCCGTGAATCCGCGCCTCGTCGTTGTTTTCGGCGCCCTCGTCACAACCGGTTCAATCTAATCTTTCGACAAACGCCGATTCGCACGCCGCGGGCGACTCGCGTTGCTAGCAAATCAATTATCTACGACGGCACGTCGAGCACGACGAAATGCAACGAACAGCAGAAGCCCGCGAATGACGCGAATTAACGCGAATGGAATTCAATTGATTGCTTTATTCGCGCAGATTCGCGTTATTCGCGGGCTTCCCCCTTTCTTTTTTGGGGATCTTCCGTCGTGTCCGTAGTGCCGTCGTGGTTCAGTTTCTTCTTGTTCGCTAGACCAGCATTCCCGACCAGGCAAAGTAGGCAATAGTGCCGATCGCGATCGGAATGCCGTAGGGAAGGAGAAACATCCGCGGCTTTCGCTCGGCGGCGATCGCGGCAAGTTGTTCGGGATCTTTGACCGTGGCGATTTCGCCGAGAATCGACCAGAACTGGTCGCGATGCTTGGCCCAGGCTCCGCGTGACAGCACCATGCCGATGGCGATGACGCCGCCGACCACCGCCGTCGCCGCGAAGGCGTAGAGCGTCACCGTGCCCCACATCCAGGCGCCGACGCCGGCCATCAGTTTGACGTCGCCGGCGCCCATACCGCCGACGGCGTAGGCGGGCAGCAACACGGCCAAGCCCACGGCCGTGCCGACCAGGCTCAGAAACAGCCCTTCCCACCCCGCATAAGGCGAGAATGCGGTGCTGTAAATCCACCCCGAAATAATCATCGGGAAGGTGATCCAATTGGGGACCTTCAACTGCAATCCGTCGATCACCGCGGCGACGACGAGCGTGATGGTGACGACCCAACAGGGCCAAGTTTCGGCCAAGCGGGCGGTGAGTTCCTGAACGTCGAACATGACAGCCTTCCCTATCAGAGCTGCGATTTAACTAAAGTTGTTGAACTACCAGCGCGGCGTCAACAAGAATGCGACGACGGCAGTAAACGCTGCGAAACCGTAGCACGCCAATTGAACTGCGCTGCGAACGACGTCTTCGGGCAACAGGCTGATCATGGCTGAAACTCCGGAATTGAGGGCGCATGCGAACGTCCCAAAACAGGAAGCCGCAAGTTTCCGCCAATCAAGCCTAGCTCACAAAAAGGGACGTTAGCGGCTGCCGAAGCCCTTAAAACCACGGGGAAAGTCGAATTAACCGCCAGCGCGCACAAAAAACCTCTCGGAGCGCCGGAGCGCTCCGAGAGGATCGTCAATTCGTCAAAGCTTAAACCATCGTAGGGCGGTAACGGCTAGCTTTACGGGGTCGCCCCGCCGAGTTCGGCGGCGACGTTTTCAAACGTCGTATTGGCGTTGGTGCCGATCGACCGAATGGCGGTCAAGCAAACGATCACGATGAGCGCCAGCATCACGGCGTATTCAACCGCGGTGGGGCCATCTTCCGACTTGAGGAAACGTTGCACCTTCAAAGCGAGATTCTTCATAGCATCCTCCGATTCTCGAGCCGTCGTCCTCTGCAGGAGCGACCGCGCCCTACTGGTTGTCGAGAGCCATAGCGCTCTCGGTGGTTGGTCTGAATGGGGGCCTCCGTTCGTCGCCGAACCGAGGAGCCTGCTTACTGCGCCTCCACTCAAACCGAAAAAGTAAAACGATAAGGTTCCTGCGTTACATCTCGTGAATTCATTTCGTTGCGTCGCACAGGGGCGACGCGTTTCCCTTCGGCGGCCGGGCTGACGTCAAACCGAACAGTTCGATTCGCCGTCCCCTAGCTTTGCGTCCCGACCTTTCGACCGGTTTGCCTTTATCGAGGATGACCACGCAGCAGGCTCGGCGTTTGACGCCTCCTCGCCTGGCCTCGTCCATGAAGCGACCGGTTGAACCCGGCATTGCAAGAAAAGAGAAGTCATTCGCCAGCGAACGCCTGCTTGCATTCGCTTTCGAGCCGGCGTCGTTTGCACGATTCCGGCTTACGAATGAAACCTAGGTCGATTCTTAGAGGTGTCAAAGGAATCTCTCAAGTCGCCGCAGAACTAATTCCTTCAGCGGTCGTTACGACCGCTACGACCCTACGCTAGCTGCGGATAATCGGCGCCAGCGAAATAACTCGCCATCAAGCGCGGCCGCAGAGCTTCTCTCAGTTTCTTTTTTTTCGCCTTCGCACCTTTGCGTGAGACTTCCGTCTTGAAAAACTCACGCAAAGGCGCGAAGGCGTCAAGGGTCCTGCTAGCGGGCGACTTTGCGGCCTGGGCAACCCCTGCCAGTCTCACAAAAAGCTCGGCAGCGACCTTCCGGTTGGTGTCGATACTGACGACGGTAACGCCTTCAAGGCGCCGTCGTTGGGAGATCGTCCCACCGAACGGTCGCCGCGCCGACCAGCACGCCATCGGCCTCATGACCCGCGCAGGATCGATTCATGAAACTATCTGCTCTGTGGATTGCATTGCCGACGGCGCTGATCGTCGCCGCCTCCGCTCAAGCGCAGCAATGCTCTTGTCAAGGCGCCTGTCGAACCGGTCGCTGCGATCCGCGCAGTCCGTCGGGGCCGTCGCATCATTACACATGCGAAGAGGCCTACTACCAGAATTCGATTTGGCCCCGCCAGTACATCGTGCCCGCGCGACGCGGCATCTGCGAGGCGTTCGACGTGATGGCGCGCAACGGCTGGCGTCGGCAGAACTTGCTAGGTCCGTATCACTTCGAAGCCGACGGGGTGCAACTCAATGAAGCGGGCCGATTGAAGGTCGAATGGATCCTCACTCAAGCGCCGCCGCAATATCGCACGCTTTACGTGCAGCGAGTCGTCAGTCAAGAGCGCACGACGGGGCGGATTGAAGCCGTACAGCAGTATGTGGCCGGACTCAACGGCTTGGGCGGACCAGGCGACGTGCAAGAAACGTTGGTTCGCGACGACGGCTACCCGGCGGGCATGGTGGACGCGGTCTTCACGGGCTTCAAGGCCAACCAGCCGGTTCCGATGTTGCCGCCTTCCGGCGCCCTCGAGTCGTCAAACTAACTCAACCTAGCGTTTGCTTGTCCGTCGAGAGTCCTACGTCGTCGATGGCTTGTGCGTGCGTCTGCCAAGGAGGGCGCCAACATGCGAAAACTCTGGTTTGCCAATTGCATGCTCGCCGCCGCTCTCGGTTGCACGAGCACGAAAGGCCCCGGCGCCACTGACGGATTTACGAGCACTGGCGGCGCGCCGGGTGCTCCTGGCGCCGTCGTGTCCGCCGAGCCGATCGGCTGGACCGACAAGTTCGTCGCCTCGATGAAAGAATACTCGCCCGACATGTTTGGCGATGAGAAGGCGAAGGCCGCGCCGGCGCCTTCGACCGACGCCCCGTTTGATCCGAAAAGCGCCACTCCCGAACTTCACGTGGCGCTCGCCCAGATGAGCCATCGCAACGGGCAAGTAGACCAGGCGCGACAGCACTATCAAAAAGCGCTGGCGATGGATCCGCAGCATCTCGACGCCCTCCTCGGCGCCGCCCGGATGGAAGATCGTGAAGGTCGCCTCGACGTCGCTCAGATGCTGTACCAGCGCGCCGCTAAGGCGCATCCGAAGAGCGCGACCGCTCAGAACGACTTAGCCCTCTGCTATGCTCGCCGCGGCGACCTGCCGACCGCCGCGAAGATTCTTGACCAGGCGATCCGCATCGAACCGCGCAAGGCCCTCTATCGCAACAACGCCGCCAAGGTGTTGGTCGAGATGAATCAGGTGAAGCCGGCGATGGACCACTTGGCCGCCGTTCACACGCCGGCCGTCGCCAACTACAACATGGCCGTGCTGCTCAACGAGCGCGGCCGCGGCGAGGAGGCGGTTCCGTTCCTGGGACAGGCGATCTCGCTCGACCCGACGATGCAGCCCGCTCACGAGATGCTCGCCCAACTGACTGCGCCGACGATGCCGGCAGGCGAACGGTCGATCGTTGCCCAGCAGCAATCCAGCGTGCCGCCGGCGATGGCGTATGCGAACGACTCGATCTTGCCGACGCCCGAAGCCGTCGCCACGATGCCGAGCGAACCGTGGATCGCCCCCGCATCGGCGACGCAGCCGTGGTCATCGGCGCCGGTGCTGCTGCCGCCGGTGAACAACTAACGCGGGGCGCGCCCTGGCGTTCAACGGCTTGAAGGGGAGACGAATGTCGGAGACGTCGCGCCGACGCCCCCGCTAACATGTTCGCTCGCTCCGGCGGCGATCGGCGCTTCGTGCGAGACGGTTTCGACCTCGCCGTCGAACGTCGCGATCGGCAGTGCGTCACCTTCCAATTCGATCGGCGGCGCCACCGTGATTGGCGGGGCCCTACGCGGGCCGCGGGGCGGCTGCGTCTCGACGATCCGATAAACGATCGTCGCCGAGAGGGCGGCCATTAGCACGCCCAGAAAGCTGACCCCAATCACCGCGTCGCGGCGACTGATTCCATCGTATTGATCCATACCTGGCCCAGTGGGGTGTCCGTCCCGCGTCACGAACCGGCAATCCGCTCGGCGACGCGCAGCTTGGCGCTCCGCGCTCGCGGGTTGCGGCTCGACTCTTCCTCGCTGGCGATGATCGGCTTCCGAGTGATCGCGTTCAGTCGCTCATCCTCCCGAAACGCTTGCTTGACGATTCGGTCCTCCAACGAATGGAAACTAATGATCGCAAGTCGCCCGCCGGGCTTCAAGTAGGCGGGGAGCCTCTTGAGGGCTGTCTGCAACGCATCAAGTTCCCCATTTACCGCAATCCGCAGCGCTTGAAACGTGCGGGTCGCCGGATCGATGTTGTGGCCGCGGCTGCGCGGCACGCAGGAGCGGACTAGCTCCGCTAGCTGCGACGCCGTGCGGATCGGATCGGATCGACGCTGCTCGACGATTTTCTTCGCGATGCGGCGACTGAACCGCTCCTCGCCGTACTGATAGATGACATTGGCGAGATGCTCCTCGCTCATTCGTTCGATCATTCGCCATGCCGGCTCGCCCCGATCGAGGTCGAATCGCATGTCGAGCTCGCCCTCGCTCAGATAGCTGAAGCCGCGCGCGGCGTCCGCAAGTTGATCGCTCGACAGGCCGAGATCGAGCAGCACGCCGTCGACGGCGGCGACCCCGACTTCGTCGAGGACTTCGGGAATGTCGGCGTAGCTGGCATTGGCCACGGCGATCGGCAGGCCCGCGAGCGCCGTCGACGCGCGCTCCACGGCGACGTCGTCGAGATCAACGGCAATGACCCGCCCTTCGGGACCGACGCGCTCCGCCAGCGCCCGCGTGTGTCCGCCGCCGCCGAGCGTGCCGTCGACGAAGATCCCGCCGGGGGCGGGTTGAAGCTGCTCAAGGACTTCGTTGAACAGCACAGGAATGTGGACGGTCGCTTCGCTCATCGACCCAGCTTACTTGGCCGCGTCGCAGCGCGGGAGGCGCCGCATCGTGCAATGTGGACGCCTCCTTAAAAAAAAGCCTCTGCCAGAGCGCATCCCTGCACTCCGGCAGAGGCTGCTGAACCGCGGCCGGCGAAGTGTTCCGGCGCGTCCCAGCCTCCGCTCGGTGGCATCCATACCGCGAGCGGCTCGACGACTTCCCCGAAGATGACGCAAACCTGTGGCCTTTGCCTGCGTCGCCTGGGGACGTCGAATTGATCCGCTTCACTTCCTGTGCATGACTGTTGTGCTCCAATGTGAGATCTCAAATCTGAAATCTCACCGCGGCGTCCGCCGCCCTTCCTCCGTCGGCGAACTCTCCGCCGAAGTTTCCTGCGGCCGATGCGTCAATGGCGCGGAGGGCGCCATCAGCGCCGCCTCCGCCAATTGCTCATATTGCCCGTCGCATTGGGCGACATACTCGTCCCATCGTTCGGCCGCCCAGACTTCGATATGGTCCCGCACGCCGACGATCATCGCCTCACCGCCGAGCTTCGCCCATGTGATCAACTCGGCGGGGACCCGCAGCCGCCATTGCGAATCAGGCGTCGCGGTCGTCGCCTGCGAGAAAAATAGCCGGCTGTAATCACGGACTTCTCGGGCGGCCGGCGAACTCGCCGCCAAGCGGTCGGCGAGCGCAGCAAACGCCGCTTGCGGGTAAATCGCCAAGCACCCATCCAAACCAGGCGTCAAGTAGAGGGGAGCGTCAGGCTGAAGCTGATCGCGGAGCGGCTTGGGGATCGCCAGCCGCAACTTGTCATCGAGGGCGCGGCGATACGACCCCGTTAGCAGCATGACCTAGCCCCCATTTTTCCCCAATCGTCACCAACGGTCCCCAACATAACCCAGGTCCGAACTCCGTCAACGCCGTTTGAGAGCTTTCGATTCGGCCAGCTCACCTCTCGGCGAACTTTTCTGACGGTCCCCCAACGGGTTACGCCCGATGCGAGTTTCCAAAAAATCTTTTTGGGTTGCTTGGCAACTCCCTCTAGCACGGGGGATGCGCTACGGCTCGCGCTGTTTGCCGTAGCCGCTAAACCATTGGCCGGCATATACTTGCAGTCTTTCATTCATCAAATCAACGACGCGCTGACGCAGGACATCCGCCCGCATGGAACCCTGGTTCGACTACGACCTTCCGCCCGAACTCGTCGCCCAGGAGCCGCTCCGCAACCGGGTCGACGCTCGGTTGATGCTCGTCGACCGCGCCCGCGGAACGATCGACCACGCCCATGTCCGCGACCTCCCCGACTTCATCCGCCGCGGCGACCGCGTCGTCTTGAATGACACCAAGGTGATTCCTGCCCAACTCCGCGGTAAGCGGATCGAAACGGGCGGTCAGTGGCAAGGCCTCTTCCTGGGTTCCACTCCTGAGGGGGATTGGAAGCTCGTCTGCAAGACGCGCGGCCACCTAAAGGAACTGGAGGCGGTGAACCTGCAAGACCGCGAGGGACGCATCGCAGCGAAGCTTTGGCTGATCGAGCGGCTCGACGACGGCCAGTGGCGGGCTCGGCTCGACGAACCGCAGGAGACGCTGCCGCTGCTCGAACGAATCGGCCGCGTGCCGCTGCCGCCGTACATCCGGGGCGGCAATATGGTCGACAGCGACGTCGAACGCTATCAAACCACGTTCGCCCGCCGACCTGGCGCCGTGGCGGCCCCGACCGCGGGGCTCCACTTCACCCCCGACTTGCTGCGATCGATAGCGCAGGGGGGCGCCGACGTGTCGGCCGTAA
>JBGSMO010000184.1:0-6462 GCA_041740115.1 Pirellulales bacterium | reverse complement strand
GTTTTCGAGCCCGACACATCTCGAAAACGTCCGCCCAGGCGCGCAAGCGTGATTGCGTCCAATCGCTCCCGGAAAGGTTTCCGCGTCCTTTGCCCCCCTGGGACGTGAGCTTTTCTGGGAGCTTTTTTTATGCGCTGGCAGTAACGCTGGCAAAGCATTTCAGATGAACCGCCAAGGACGCCAAGAGCGCCAAGGAAATGCAGGTAATAGGATGAATTGAACCACGACGACACGAAGAACACGAAGAGAATCAGGGACTAACCAATAGGTTTGGTTCCATCTACTACCTCTTTTCCGTCGTGCCCGTTGTGTCGTCGTGGTTCAAATCCTTCTTTCTTGGCGCTCTTGGCGGTTAGTCTTTGAACTCTGCAACCTCTGCTACCGTCCACACTCGCCTACTCGCGACGCGGCCGCTTCGCTACAATCCCCCCCGCCGCAAACCATTCTACGCACGTCAAGGAAGACGGTTCGATGATGAGGGACGCCGCCGCTAGGAAGCGGCCGATTGATGCGACGCGCGAGGCCGAGGCCTTGGCCTATGGCCGCGAGGTGATTCGGGCCGAGGCGCAAGCCCTGGAAGGAGTTGCGTCGCGGCTCGACGAGAGCTTTCTCGCTGCGGTCGCGCTGATTCACGATTGCCGAGGCGCCGTCATCGTCACCGGCATCGGCAAGGCGGGCATGATCGGTCAGAAGTTGACCGCGACGTTCGCCTCCACCGGCGCGCGGGCGCACTTTCTTCATCCGGCCGAAGCGTTCCACGGCGATCTCGGTCGCGTCCATGCGGACGACGTTGTCCTCGCGTTGTCGCAAAGCGGCGAGTCGAGTGAAGTCGTGCAATTGCTGCCGGCGTTCAAACAGTTCGGCGTGAAGATCATCGCCGTCACCGCGAATCACACTAGCACCCTCGGCCGCGCCGCAGCTGTGGTGCTGCCGCTGGGAAAACTCGACGAAGCCTGCTCGCTCGGCCTGGCGCCGAGCACCAGCACGACGGCGATGCTCGCCCTGGGCGACGCGCTGGCCCTGGCGGTGAGCCGGCAACGGGGTTTTCGGCCCGAAGATTTCGCCCGCTTCCACCCCGGCGGCTCGCTGGGGCTGAAACTGAGTGCGGTGGAAGACCACATGCGCGATCTGGCCGAATGCCGGGTCGCCCGCGCGAACCAATCGATCCGCGAGGTTCTCGTCACTAGTACTCGACCGG
Source organism: Pirellulales bacterium (assembly GCA_041740115.1). Taxonomy (GTDB): domain Bacteria; phylum Planctomycetota; class Planctomycetia; order Pirellulales; family Lacipirellulaceae; genus Lacipirellula. Next base: position 5,264 of record JBGSMO010000184.1, on the reverse strand, counting down.
GTCGCCGGAGCGGCGCCATCATGCTGCTCGACGCCGACGGCCGGTTGGCGGGATTATTTACCGACAGCGATCTCGCCCGGCTGATCGAACGGCGCAGCGACGCTGCGCTCGATCGGCCGATCAGCGAGGCGATGATCAAGGCGCCGGCGACCGTTCGCGCCGGCGAGCGAATGACCGCGGCGCTGGAGATTTTGACCGAGCGCAAATTCAGCGAGCTGCCGGTGGTCGACGAGCGAGGAAGACCCGTCGGCATGATTGACGTCACCGACGTCGTGGGGATGCTCCCCGCGCGTGCGAAGGAGAGTGAGATGCAAATTCAAACGTACGATGAATGTGATTGGGACGCGCCGACCGTGCGGCTGTTCGCCGGCGAGGAGGAGGAGCCGCAGGAATTCTGTTGGCCGTTTGACGAGTTGCCGGAAACAGATTGAGTAAATGCTGAAGGATGAATGCTGAATGCGGAATATATGCGCCGCATGACATTCCCTTGCTACTAGTTCGTCCTTCAGCATTCAGCATTCATCCTTTCGAATCTTCTCCCATGAAGCTCGCCCAACGTTGCGCCGCGATTCGCCTGTTGCTGACCGACGTCGACGGCGTGTTGACGGACGGCGGCGTGATTCTCGACAACCAAGGAGTGGAGTCGAAGTGCTTCAACATTCGCGACGGCCTAGCGATTCGCTTGTGGCAGCATGCGGGCGGGAAGTCGGGCGTGGTGACGGGGCGGAGCTCGCAGATCGTCAAATTGCGGGCGGCGGAACTTGATTTCGACGTCGTGCGACAAGGAGTGAAGGATAAGCTCCCCGAAGTCCGCGAAATCGCCGCCTCGATGGGTCTGCAGCCAGAACAAATTGCGTACGTCGGCGATGACCTGCCCGACGTGCCGACGATTCGCTTCGCGGGGCTCGGCATTGCCGTGGGCGATGCGCCTGAAGAGGTCCGCGAGGCGGCGGACTATGTCACCAGCGTTGCTGGCGGCAAAGGGGCGGTTCGCGAGGTGGTTGAGTTGATCCTCAAAAACACGGGGCAGTGGGACGACGTGATTCAACGGTACATGGGCTGAATTCGCCGGGGGCGGGGACGCCCCGGCTCGCGTTTACTGACTCCTGTCCCCTGACGCCTGACTCCTGTTCATGATCACCCGTCTCACGCATGCTGCGATTGCTTTTGCCGTGACGGCGGTGCTGTACCAGGCGTATGTGCTGGGGGTGGCGCCGTTCGTCGAGCCGGCGTGGCGTATCGAGCAAGCGGCTCAAAGCGACGAGAGCGAACTCGTCGTCACGCCCGCCGAGGCGCTCCACCGCTATCGCGATCTGCTGACGGCCTATTTTCCGCCGACGCATTGGTGTTTCGAAGAGCCGCCGAAGGCGCTCGACAATGGCCAGGCGCTGATCATCTTCAGTAAGGAAGAGAAGTCGGCGAGCGGGCAGATGACGATTCCGCGTTGCGCCGTCATCTTCTTTCCAAGTCCTCGCCCGGCCAACGGCGAACCGCCGCGCGACGCGATCATTCTGGAATCGACCAAAGGTGCCATCCTGCAGATGGAGGCCGAAGGAAGCGGGCTCGGCTTCGGCAAGGTGCAGCACGGCACGCTCGAAGGGGACGTGACGATTCGCAGTGACATGCGCGAACCGGGCCCGCAGGACGATCTGCTGTTGACGACTCAGCAACTCAACATCAACGAAGACGGCATCCATACGCTCAGTCCGGTCGACATGCGACTTGGCCCGCACCAAGGCTTCGGGCGGGAACTCGAAATCCGCTTCATGAAGACCGAAGGCTCCAGCGGCCTGGGCATTGGCGGCATCTATGGCAAGTTTGAGGAACTAACGGTCAAGCATGACGTCGCTGTAAAAATCTCGCCGGGGAAGATGAGCTTCTTCGGCGATCCTAGTCCCGCGGCGACCGCCGCCGCGGGAACGCCAGGCCCGCCGATTCATATTCAAAGCGCCGGACCGTTCCGCATCGATTTCGCGGCGGAAGTGGCGAGCTTTACCGATCAGGTTCAGGTGCGGCAAACGTATCCCGACGGCAAGCGGGACGACTTGCAGGCCGCTGAGTTGAAACTTTTCTTCACGCGCACCTCGAAATGGAACGCCGGCGACGACGGCGTGACGCCCACCGGCGCCGGAACCGAGTCGATGGCGTTCGAGCCGGCGTCGATCGAGGCGCTTGGCGCGCCGGTGGTGCTGACGGCGCAGTCGCATGACGCCGCGGCGCGAGGCGGACGACTTTACATGAATCTGATCAGTCGAACGATTACCCTTGAACAGAGCGAAGAAGTCACTCTGTCGTATCAGGGCGCCGAGATCAATGCGACGACTATCCAATATACATTGCCGCCGAAAGGATCGAATCAGCGGGTCGGGACGATGACAGCTTCTGGCGATGGACGCATGAGGGCGGTCGTCGACCCCAATATTCCTCATCAAATTCTGGACGTCTCCTGGATGGACGCGATGAACGTGGTTCGTCGCGACGGTCAGCCAGTCGTGGTGCTTGATGGTCGCCCCAAAGTATCGATGGCGGGGACCGGTCGCATGTGGGCTGACCAGCTACAGATATTTCTCCGCGAGACAGTCGGCTCAGCGGCGTCGGGTTCTTCGGACGGAAGCCCCTTGGCGGGATCGGTTGTTCCCGAGTTCATCAAGGCCTCAGGCCGGGTGGCGATTGAATCGCCGCAGCTCAACGGCAAGGTGAATCAGCTCGAAGTGAAGTTCGACCATGGCGACGCTTCGAGCAACGCCATCGCGGCCGCCAACGATCAGATCGCGGCGACGCCGATCAGCACGGGCGGCGGCGCGGCGGCGCCGCAAACCACGGTCGGCAATCCTCTCTCGATGCTCAACGGCCCCGGCGGGATGTCGAGCGGCAAGGCGTACAACATCGAAGGGGTGACGCTGAGTCTCGACGTCGCCATGCAAGGCAAGGCCGCCGCCGTACGCGGCATCAGCGTCGACGGCGCCGTCGTCTTCAAGGAAGCGTCCGCCACGCTCCCCGGCGTCGAGCCGATGCAGATCTTGGCGGAACATCTCAACGTCACCGGCGCCGACACGCCGAACGCCCAAATCGAGATTCGCGGCGGCGGCGGACAAAACGGTCTGCCGCAGCAGATCGCGGAACTTACCGCGAATGGCGCCAAACTGCGCGTCCCGGCCATCGCGCTGCAGCGCGGGACGAGCGAAGCAATCGTCAACTCGCCGGGCGAGGTGCAGCTATTGGTCGACCGCGACATGGCGGGGAATCCGCTTGCGCGGCCCGAGCCGCTGACGATCATCTGGCACGAGTCGATGCAACTCCACGGCCGCGAGCTCACGTTCCTCGGCAACGTCCACGTGCAGCATGAATCAGGCTGGCTGCGGACGCGCCGACTTGTTGTGCGAACGGTGGCGCCCGTCAACTTCGACGGCGGCGGGCAGAATCCGCAAATGGAGCAAATCGAGTGCTGGGAAGGCGTGTTGGCCGAGTTCGACCAGCGCGACGTCAGCGGAGTCAACTCACGTCAGCATCTAGAGCTGCAGTCGCTGCAAATCAATCAGATCAGCGGCGAAATCAGGGGCGACGGGCCCGGGAAGATTGACTCGGTCCACAAGGCCGAGGGCGCCGGGGCGTTCATGACGGTACCGGGCGGCGCGGCAACTGCTCCCGCGGCGCCGCGGCTGATGAACGAAGAAGTGGAGTTGCGGCACCTGCACGTCGACTTCGTTCGCGGCGTTGGAGGCAATCTCCACTCGAAAACGGTTAAAGTGATCGGCAACGTCGAAGCGGTTTACGGTCCCATCGAATCGTGGGACCAACGGCTCACGATGTCGCCCGGCGGCGATCCGGGACCCGACACGATTTGGATCACTTGCGACGAGCTCGGAGTCACCGAGAGCCCGATGGCTCGCATCAACGGCGCCAATGCTCGCCAGGTCGAACTCGATGCCATCGGTAACGTCGTCATCGAAGGGCAAGACAAAGCGCGGAAGATGTTCAATGCCACCGGCGGCAGCGCGAGGTTCGATCAGTCGAAGGGGTTGTTCATCCTCGAAGGAAGCGACACGGCGCCGGCGACGATCACGCAGCAAGATTACCTTGGCGCCCCGATGTCGCCCCAGTCGGCTCATCGGCTGGAGTACAACCAAAACAGCGGCGTCATCAACGTCCAGGGGCTCCATCGCGGGTCGTTCAATCAAACGCCAGGAAGCAACAACTAGCCCGGCCATCCTGACCGGAGCGCATGCCGATTAATTTCGGTCGCCGGTTACATCCGGCCAGGATGGCCGGGCTAGTTACGGCACGCGCAGCCGTTCGCGTTCGAGCCGGTCGGCGATAAAGGCGATCGCCGGCTCGGCCATCCGTTCGACGTAGGCGCTCAGATCGCCGCCGACAGTCGTTTCGAGATTGGCCTCGTACGGCACGCCAAGCGAATAGAGCTTCATCCGCAACCGATCGGCGCCGTCGTGGCGTAGATAATCGGCCGGGTCGCTGGCGAACCATTGATGCCGCGGCCAGTTGAGCGGATGGATGTGGAGCGTCGCCGTGTCTTGCCGGGCTTGTTCCGAATCGCGATAAAGCTGCGCGAGCGTCGGATCGCCCGCTTCCATCGAGCGGTGGTAGTCGATCGTCGGCCCGATCGACGCACAGATGGGGAAGAGGTTGGGGTGCTTGTAAGAAAACTTCAGCCCCCCCTGCCCTCCCATGCCGACGCCAAGGAGCGCGAGTTGCGGCGGAGCGACTTGCCAGTGCCCGGCGAGCCAGGGAACAACGCCATCTAAGAGGAACCGCTCAGGGGAAACGGCGTCGTCGAACGGCGGCCAAACTCGATCGGTCCACCAACTGAGACCCGTGAGCGGCGCTAGACAACGAAGACCATGCTTTTCGAATTGCTGCGTCAGCGACGACAGCTGCTCGAACTTGCTGTCTTCTTCGTCGTGTAAATAGATGGCAGTGAAGCCATGCGGCGACGGCGCGCATGGGGTAAACGCCCGGCAGCGGTGGCCTGCAATCTGCACGTCGCTCCAACGCCCTTCGTTCACATTTCTTCCTTCGTGCTTTCCTTAGTGCCTTCGTGTCTTCGTGGTTGCGTATTTTCTCCGGCAATTGTCCGTCATCTTACCTAGTCGCCAGCCCGGGGTCGCGGCCCTACAATGGCGGGCCCCCCTGCGCAACTCGCCATGCCCACCGCGAAAAAACCGCTGCGGATCCTGCACCTGACGACCCGGCTCGACGGTTACGGCGGCGCGAGCATGCTGCGCTCGTTGGCGGCGAGCCAGGCGGCG
>JBGSMO010000170.1:0-24003 GCA_041740115.1 Pirellulales bacterium | reverse complement strand
CGGACGGCTCCGGCGCCGCCGCCGACGACGCTGACGGTGCTCAGCCCCGCGGAGACGCAGCCGCTGCGGATCGCGTCGATGTCGCCGACGGGTCGCTACGCCTACTCGATTGATTTCAGCGATGGGCATGATACCGGGATCTATACGCTGGAACTGTTGCGGCAACTTGGGACGGAGGCGTAGCCGACGCCTCCATGCTGTCGCGTCGCGACGAGATGTGTCGCGTGATGCGTTTTTGGCGACACGAGTCGTAGGTTGTTGCGGCGGCGCGACTTGCGGCGTTTTCAGCGGCGACAGGCGTCGCGACACCAATCGGTTGACGCTTATCTGCTTCGGGCAACGTCGTCGGCGTCGGAGACGTCTCCCACAATTCTGTCGCTCCCGCCATTGTCGCCTTGACGCATTGTGTCGCGTAACTCATTTTTGGCGACAGAATTCTTAAATCTCTAACTCACATGGGGTTGCGCCAAACGTCAGCGACGACAAGCTGTCGCGGCTGGCGCCAACTGACGGGCGAGAGAGTTTTGCTTTTGCGTGCTCCCGCGGGGGGCCCCATTAACAAGCCGCAACAGTCTTCCGATCGTCGCCGGTCGTGGAGTGTTTTCAGGCGGCGTTTTTCGAGGTTTTTGACGAAATTGGCCCGAAAAGCGGCGACGACTTTTGCGTTTTTGCACTGCGGCGTTCGTGCCGCAAAAGTCGCAAAACTCCGTCGCCCTTCTGGCAGGAGCGAACGGCGAGCGCTGACGCGCCGCCTTGGCGGGTGGCGCATGGTAACTGGCTAGTTGTCAAAGAGCATTTAGCGCGCAGCTTGGGCGCGGATAGGCGCACCATAGCAGAAAAGGAGTCGATTGCGCGCGCTTATTTTTGGCCACCTGGGGGCGTGCGGCTGCGTCGCTGGCGGCCTTGTTCTTCAGGCCACTTGCCAGTCATGCGGTAACCACGCCGTTGCGGCGCTTCTCACAGGCAGCGCACCGGTGGCGCCCCCGGCGTTTGTCGACAAGGATAAATCTCTGTCTAATTGGACGTTACGATTGGCGATCCGATGTTCTTGTCTTGCCTAAATCTATGCGATTTGTGAAGGACGAGCGGCGGCTTCACCTCAACCAACTAAGAATACAAGTCAAATGACGAAAAAGTTGATGCACACGAAGAATCAAGCGACTGTCATTGTCAATTTGGTTGCGTTGACTCTCTTGATTTGCAGTGGGTGCGAGTCAGCGGTGACAAATGATGAGTTTATCACTGCGGTAAAGATGGCTGGTGGTCAATGTGTAGCAGATCCCCAAAGTGGGGCCCCTATTCATGTGATAATTCCAGCACATTCCGAAGCAGATGTAATATTGGACTGGTGCAGCAAAATAGGGACCATCAAGGGAGTTATTGGCTTCGACGCCAAGATCACCAGCCGCGGATTTGACAGTCTTGGGAAGATTAAAGGCCTCGAAGAGCTCGGGCTATCAGGAAGCGTGGTAACTGACGTGGATATGCAGCAGATTGGCAAGTTGATCAGCCTTAAATCGCTTGTCTTGCATGGCCCCGAGATCACCGATGAATCGTGTGAGCCATTATCTAAATTGACGCGACTTAAGTCACTTACTCTTGGCAAAACACGCATGAAGGGCGCTAAGCTCGGAGAGTTAGCAATTGCTAACAATCTGGAATACTTGGATCTGTTCGGGGCGCCAATCTCAGAGGAGGGCGTTCACCAGATTGCGAAGATTAAGAGCCTGAAGAGGCTTGGACTCATGGGTACTGACGTGACGAATCAAGGAGTCTTGGAACTCGCCACGTTGCCCAAACTGGAATTGCTTCAGCTTACCGACTCCAAGGTGACATCAGAGGGAATCGAAGCATTTAAGGCGCGCAGGGAGGAGCAAATGAGTAAGTCGATGAACATGAAGCCCGTTGCAATTGAGTATGGTGAAATCCCGAAACAGTAATGCAGTACTAAGGGGCGGCTGTTGCCGAACATCGTTTCAAGACGAGTTTCGCATGCTCCTCAAGCGTTACGACGTTCCTTGCGACGAACGTTACGCTTGGGACTGATGCTCCCTACAGGGTTGGGGATTGGTTGGGCAATAGTTGTCCTAGGGTAGATCGCTGCGCGATCAACCCTAGGCTGGAGGATTGAACGCCGTTGGCGTTCGAGTGGGCAACTGGGATTAGGGGTTACGCTCTGCGCGATGGAAACCGACCCCCCGGCGGAGCCGGGGGCTAGAATGGCGCGAGGGACGCTCCGGCGGGCCGTTGACCCGCGGCTACTCCGTTGGCGGGGCGCCGATCGGTAGGTTTGGCAGGCCTTGCAATGGGTTGGCGTCGTCGCCGGGGTCGCCGGCGGACGGGGCGCCCTTTTTCTGGAAGACCTGATCGCGGCCGAGGTGGATTTGCTTGTAGACGTCGTTCGAGATGACGTAGTACCAGTCGCCGAAGCGTTCGTTCAGTTCGGCGACGCGCTTCTTGCCCTTTTCGATCGTGGCGTTGTACTCGTCTTGCAGCCGCTGGTTCTCTTGTTCGATCGCGGCCCGTTCGGCGGCGATCTTGTCAGCGTCGGCGGCTGCCGGCACTTCGTCGACTGGTGCTTCGGCAGGCTTCGCGGACTCGGTCGATTCTTCGGCGGGCTGCTCCTCCGTTGCGGGCGTCTCTTCCGTTGCAGCGGCCTCGGCTGGTTCGGTTTCGTCGGTTGGTTCGTCCGTCTGCAGCGCTCCCTCTTGATCGCCGCCGGCTTCGTCGGGACTCGCGGTCGCTGCCGCGGGGGCCTCGCTGGCGGGAGCGGCGTCGCCTTCGTCGGACTTTTCAGCAGCAGGTTCTTCGGCGGCAGGCTCCGCCGGCGCGGCGCCTTCGGGGAGCGGGGGAAGCTCCTTCAACTCTGGTTTCGGGATCGCGTCTTCATTGAACCGCGCCATCACGAACAGGTAGCGGCGGAGATCTTTGCCATCCTGCCCGGCAGCCTTCTCAGCGGCTTCGGCTTCGGCTTCGGCTGCTGCGGCGGCGGGGTCGGCGGGTGCTTCGCCATCGACGCTGTCGGTTTGGACTTGCAGTTGGCCGAAGCGGAGGACGTACTCGACGCCATCGCGTTGGGTGGCGATGAGCTCGCCTTCGCTGGAGAGAATCTCCGGCGGCGCGCCGGCCTTCAGCGGCACCGGCGAGAAGCCTTTGGCCACTAGGTCTTGAAATGCTTCCTTGTTGGTCATGAAGTCGGCGCCCGCCTTGAGGTCGTCGCTCAATCCGGTCGGCTTGCGGGCGATGTCGACGATCAGCAGGTCGTCGAGGCCGTTGCGAAGCTCGTTCAGCGCTTCCTGGTTAATCTCCTCATCCTCGGGCAACTGCTGCTCGACCATTTGCTTGGCCAGCTTGTCGTACCCCTTGAGATCGCCCAGGGTCCACTTGGCTTCCTTGTTGTCGTAGTTGACGGTGATTTCGCTGCGGCGGTCCCAGCTCACCTGCGGGACGATGCGGCCGTCTTGGGTCATGCCGAAGCTGAGATCGGCCGAGTAGTCGTTGATGAAGACCTGCGTGAGATCGAACGGGCTGAGTTGCAGCAAATCGTCCTCGATCCAGTCGTCGAAGTTGGTCGACAGGCTCTCGGGATCGAGTTCGACGATGTAGACGACGTCTTGGTTGGTGTTCCGAACGTAACGCTGACCTTCGGCGTCCTTCACCTTCTTGCCGATGATCATGTCGACGAGCGTTTTGCCGTCGCCGTCGCTCATGATCACGCGCGTGCCGACGCCCTCGCTGTTCGAATCGAGCTTGGCCGATTGCGGGTCGACGACGCCGAGCGCTTCGTGGTCTTGCGCCGTTTCAGCGGCGACGCGCAGCACCTTGCGGTCGATCAGCGCGTTGGCGGCGGCGGCCATTTGTTGGGTAGCGTCGGCGGGGTAGTCTTGCTTCGAGGGAATCCGCCAGACGCCGTCGTTCGAGGCGACCTCGAACTGCTTCGTCTCTGCCGTCGGGCGATCGAACTTGACGATTTGCAGCCGCTTCGGCGTATCGACTTCGAAGTCGGAATTGAGCGTCGTCCCCACGAGCGAGGTGACGTTGACGGCTTGCGTCGGACGATCGACGAAATACGCGGCGGCGACGGCCAGGAGGCCCAGCGTCACGAAGGCGATTGTTTTGGCGGATTCAGACATCGGAAGCTCCGAGAAGCGGGAGGCGTTGATTTTTTGCGTCGGTTTGGGGCGAATTATTTAACCGCGAATCACGCGAATCTTCGCGAATGAAGACTGGACAGGATCACAGGATTTCCAGGGATCAACGGGATAGGAAAAAAACTTCTCATCCTGTTGATCCATCCCATCCTGTTATCCTGTCAATAAATCCATTCGCTTGATTCGCGGTTTGTTGGTTTTCCCGCTTACTTCAGTCGGTCGCGGGAGACGCCTTGGCGTTCCATTTCGCGGCGGCGGAAGAAGACGGCTAGGGCCAACAGCAGCGGCGGAATTGGCGGGATCAGAATCGCGTAGAGTTTGTAGCGATCTTGAACCGAGCGGATTTCCTGACTGAGCTTGTAGTCGTTTTCCTTGATCTGACGACGTCGCTGCGAGGCGAGGGCCCGGACTTCGGCGTCGAGCTTGTTCTGCTCGCGCATGCGGACTTGTTCCAGCAACACGTCCTTTTCCATGTCGCTGATGTCGGTGCGGCTTTCGACTTGATCGATCTTGTCGGCCATCGCCTTGCGAGCCGCTTCTTCTTTCTTGTTGATGTCTTCGATGAACTCGTCTTGCTTCTTGCTCGCTTCGTCGCGGCTGGCGCTGGTCGCTTCGTCGATCTTGGCCAGGGTGCGGTGGATGCGGGTCCGCTTGCGGATGTCCATGAAGCGATCGACGCCGGCGAGTTCGTCGACGATGTTGAGGATGAACGTGACGTTCTGCGTCGCGGGGAGGAAGGCCTCTTCGCCCCCTTCGCGGATGAAGAAGAAGCTGGGGATGATCCAGTCGATGTCGGTGACGACGATGACGTTCATGTCGCGCGTTTGGGCCTTCTTCGCTTTGATGTTCTCCTCGGCGTTTTCGGGCGCGTTGGCGGGGTCGGCGCCTTCCATTGCAGGAGTCGCCAACGCGGAGTCGTCTTCTGGAGGCGGACCGGTAATGTGGGCGGCTAGGACATAGCCGTCCTTGGTGCGCATGCGCGGCACCGTTTCTTTGTTGGGGTTGGGGCGTTGCGGATCGAACCGTTGCAGCAGCCGCGCCGGCGCCGTGCCGGAGTTGCCAACGCCGGTGGCGATAATCTGCTCGAACTTCAGCTTCGAATCGTCGACCCGCGAGATGGAACCGGGGTAGAGGACGAGCAGTTGATTCAGGCCCGACGATACGTCGAGTTCCTCATTGAACGCTTTCTTGTTGCCGTTGTTCTCGTCGATGAAGACCCACTGCGGATCTTGCATCGAGCGAACGCTGGCCTCGGGGGCGTAGTCTTGCCAGATGACTTCCATCGGGTTGACGCGAATCCCCAGAAGCCGCCAGAGTTGGTCAATGTCGCCCTTGGGTTCCGTTTGGCCGCCGCCGAACATGCCGCCCATCCCGCCCATCATTGATTGCTTTTGCTCGCCGGTGCCGGGCATCGAGGCGGGATAGAAGTAGGGGAGGGGATCTTCCAGCACGGCCGTAGGAATGCCGGAGCGGACGGCGTCGACGAAATGATCGAACGCGTCGGGGCTGAGCATCGACGGTTGTACGGCGAGCAGGACGTCGTAGTTGCCTCGGATCGGCTGCGAAGCGTCGACGCTGACGACTTCGTATTGCTTGCGGAGCTCGGTGATGAGGGGCCACTCGCCCCGCTGCGAGCCGTCGGGGTTCATGATGTTGATGCCGGTGTTGACGACGCCGACCTTCGGCCTTTGCTTGTCGGCGACCGTCATGATCGAGCGGATCAACTCGTACTCGACCGGGATGCCTTTGTTGACGAAGGGGGTGACGACTTTGTCGAGCCCCGACGTGACGGCGAGGCCCATGAAGAATTCTTCGACCTTCTGTTCGCCGGCCGAGGCGACGATTTGCTCCTGCGGGACGATGCCGAAGTTTTTCTCAGCGAGTTCGGCCGCTTCGCCGAAGTTGGGGATTTCGTGAACGGCGACCTCGATCTTGCCGCCGCCGAGGGCTTTGAATTCCTCCAGCGTGCTGGTGAGATTGAGCTTCACGGCCGCGTAGTCGGTGGGGACTTGCGGGCTGACGTAGGCGTCGATCTTGATCGACTTGACGTTTTTCTTTTCGCGGAGGTCGTTTAGGAGTTCGCGGGTGTCTGGCGAGAGGGTGCTGAGTTTCTCAGTGCTGACGTCGGCCCGCAACGAGTTGCGGTCTTGGATAATGACCGTCAGGCCGACGGTGATTGCCAAGAGCGCCAAGCCGCGGGTGAGATAATGGGCCAGCATGTACTTGCCGTCGTCGCGCGACTGCCAGTGGCGACGGCCGATGAGGATCATGCTGACGTAGATCATCACGGCGGCGATCGAGACGAAGTAGGTCATGCCGCCGAGGCTGAGGACGCCGCGCTTGAAGTCGCCGAACTGGTAAACGGCGCTCCAGCGACGGATCGTGTCGGCCCACGCCGGGTCCTTGACGAACCAGTCGGCCACGCCGAACAGCGCCAGCGGCATGTTGAAGATCATGCCGAGGATAAAGCCGACAGTGAGGTTGGAGGTGAGGAACGACGCCACCATGCCGATGGCGATCATCGCGATCCCCATGAACCAGTAGCCGATGAACGTGCTGACGAAGAGGCCGGGGTCGGGATTGCCGAGGCCGTACATGAACACCATGTAAATCGACACGCCCGAGAAGAAGAGCGAGACGGTAAAGATCGCCACGCCGGCCAGGTACTTGCCGAGGACGACGTCGAAATCGCTCGCCGGGAGGGTAAGGAGCAACTCGTCGGTGCCTTGGCGGCGTTCCTCTGCCCAGGTGCTCATCGTGATCGCTGGGATAAAGACCAGCATGATGAACGGCAGCCAACGACTCAGTTGATCGAGGTTCGCCAGATTATTGGCGAAGAACTCGGGCGGCCAGAAGGTGGCCAGCGCGCTGAGGACGACGAACACGCAGATGAAGACGTATCCGGTCGGGTTGGAAAAGTAGCTGATGAAATCGCGCTTGAAGATCGCGGAGAGAACGTTCCACTTCATGATATTTTTAGTTGGCCCTGGCCAAGACTTGACAGGATAACAGGATGGGAGGGATCTACGGGATTGGTCTTCTGGAGTCAGGGGAACTGCAAAGTGAGTTCATTTGAACCGCCAAGGACGCCAAGGTTCGCCAAGGGGAAGACGGACTCACCACAACGACACGACGAGCACAACGAAGAATGAGGATTTGATTTTCGTCGTGTCCGTCGTGTCGTGGTGGTTCAATTCTCGGCTTCTGAAATCTTGTCGATCCGAAAAAAATCCAGTGATCCTGTCTATTGTTTTAATGGAGGTTAAGTACTAGGTCCGTCGTGCGCCGCGGGAGAGTTCGTGGAAGCGTTCGTCGAAGTCGGCTTGGTCGGCCGCGAGTTCCTGCGGCGTGCCGTCGAACACGAGTCGCCCTTCGTTGATGAACAGGACGCGGTTACACATTGCCTCGACCTCTTGCAGAATGTGGGTCGAGAGGAGGATGGTTTTTGTTTCGCCCAGTTCGCGGATGAGGCGGCGAACTTCGCGGATCTGGTTCGGGTCGAGGCCGGCGGTCGGTTCGTCGAGAATCAACACGTCGGGGTTGTGCAGCAGCGCCTGGGCCATGCCGACGCGTTGGCGGTAACCTTTGGAGAGTTTGCCGATCGGCTTGCCGATGACGGCCTCGAGATGGCAGCGCTGAATGACTTCGTCCATGCGGCGCTGGAGCTCGACGCCGGTCATCCCGCGGGCGTTGCCGAAGAAGGTCAGCAGGCTGCGGGGCGACATGTCGGGATAGAGGGGGCCGTTTTCGGGGAGATAGCCGAGGCGTTCGGCGCCGAGGAGCCGCTCGGTCCCCATGTTGAAGCCAGCGATCTTGGCGGTGCCCGCCGAGGGGGCGAGGTAGCCGGTGAGCAGCTTCATCGTCGTGCTCTTCCCGGCGCCGTTGGGGCCGAGGAAGGCGGCGACTTCGCCCTTGTTGATCGAGAAGGTGACGTCGCGCGACGCGGCGAAGTTGCCGTAGTATTTCGAGAGGCCGATCGCCTCGATCATCGGCTCCCCGACGGGGTCGACGGGGACGAACTCGGCGACGCGGGGTCGGTCTGTCGGGAGTGAACTCATACGCCGGCTGAACTCCTTGCTGACTTCTTAAACGACGGTCGATGCCTGGGGACGAGACTTGTCGACTCCGCTGTTGTCTCTGTTGCCGCCAGCGGCGGGCCTTGGGCGGAGTCGATTTCAGCCCCGTCGTCGGGGTCTCTCGCGGGAGCGGGGAGAAAGTTCCCGGCGAGCGGTAAGTTGCCGCGGGGGCAACAGTTGCGGCCAGCAGCGCCTAGCGACTGCCGAATCGCCCAACGGTCCGCCCAGGGTAGGCTGGAAAGCCTAACCCGGCAGATTTGGCCTGTCTATACCAGGGGCGAAGGTAAGTCACCCGCAAAACTGCCGGATTTCCCGCCTTTTCCCGCCTCTGCCTACTCTGCTACGCACGCGCGGTCGTACTTGGTTCGACCGCGTTTGACTTCTTTTATTGCCAGACTCGAAACCCCTGGAGTAGACATGATCAATCTAGCTAGTTGGCCCGCCCTTATGTTGCTGGCTGAAGATGAAGACCTTCTTCAACTTCACGCCCACATCGACAACCGTGACATCCCATACAGCAACCGAACGCAACGGCTGCTGTTCGCCTTCGTGGACGAAATGGACCCGGACGACGTGTACGCCCTACGCCGCCTCATCGAAACGACCTCGGAGCAACCATGCTGATTTCCATCCCGAAAGGCGTCCGCCAGACCCGGCGACTCTACACCGAGGAAGCCAAGACGCAAGGCGTTAGCCTTCGCGACCTCGTTGAGCGGAACTACCTCACACTCAACCGCTCGCCCCTCCTGGAACAGGTGGAGGCCAAGGTTCGGGCTGGCGTCGCTCCGACCAATCTGAACGTGTCCGACTGGACCCCAGACACGGCCAAGCTGCTGCTCGCCGTCGCGACAGTGGTGCTGGCCGTCGAAATGGACATCTGAAACGAGAACACCCCGGCCAATTGGCCGGGGTGTTTTCATATCTTCCTCAAGCTGATCTGCTTGGCCTCAGTCACCGTATTCTTCACGTCGACCTTCGCGATGCGGGCGATGACCCGGTCGATTATGTCAACGTCGTTCACTTCCTCGCTCACAATCTTCACCACTTCGCCCACGATCCGTTGTACGGCGTCACGGTGAAGCCACCGTGACTTCAGTACATCATGTCTGTCGATCTCGCGCGTGATCTTCGCGATAGATTCGATCAGGGATCGTTGCAGACCGGGGCTGCCTTCCGCGAGCTTCAGTAGCTGCCTGAGCTTCTTCAACTCGGCGTTCAAGTCGTTTGGGTCTCTCATGCGACAAGGACTCCTTCATCGCCCTCGTACCCGAACGCGAGCTTCGTAGGCGACTGGGCGACACCAACGAGCTTCCGACCCGTGCTTTCCGTCGTGATGCGACCAGGGACATCACTGAGGTAATACTTACCCGGCGTCAACGTCGTTGACTCGTCCTCAGTCACGGCAGACCAGTCGGACTGAATAACGTCGGCAAGAGCAGCGAAGCTCGCTGTTCCGCTAGCGTCTGCTGTCAGCACGCCCACCACCTGCCAATCGTTTGGCATGCTTGCCAGTCCAACCGAGTCGGGACCAGACAGGAACACCGGGGCTCCCTTGGGACCGCTACCGTTGGCCGTGAGAATATCATTCGTAATTCGGAGAACTTCAGGTCGGATCAAAAGGGCGTCACTGCGGATCGCAACCCCCGCGTGAACGACCGCCGACACGCTATCTGCGTTCGTACAGAGTTCACCGCGACCGCGTAAAAAGTAGCTCCACCCGCTGGATAAGGTTTGCGGGACCGTGATCAGACCCGCCGTTCGGACCAGTCCGCGTGAGCCGCCGACCGTGTCATTGACCGCGAAGCCGATGAACGTATGTGTTCGCCAACGGCTGAGCGTGTTGGTCACGCCGACCGCGTCGTCTTCTTCAGAGTAGACGGGTTGGCCAGCGTGAACGTCTTCCAAAAATGCCATTTCGACATCGTTTGACGTGTTCTCCCGCGTGATCCTGCGTGAGATATACGTCGCACCGCCGCGACCCGCTGAGCCTCGCTCGCCCTGCTCGCCCTGGTCGCCTTTGGCGGCCATGACTTCCCAAGCCTTCGTGACGCCCGGTCTCAAGTTCGTGGACGGCGCGACGCAGACCCACGACGAACCGCCGCGAGTCACCACGTCATTCCGCTGGTAGGTGGTTCGCTTCCAGCTGCCCTTGAAGTTGAAACCGAGGGCGTCTGCTCCCGGCTTGCCGTCGACTCCGTCCGTGCCATCGACACCTCGCTCGCCGTCGCGACCGGGAGGACCTACTAGACTGCGATCCGGGGGCGCGGCGACGGGGACCCAGTTGCCGTTGTAGCTGCGGACTCGATAGCCGCCGCCCTTGTCGCGGACGATGTCGCCGGGGCTGTACTGCTGGTCGGGGTCGAGGTCCCCCTTGAATGCCATCTTCACTGTTGCCTCAATTCTTTAATGCGACGCCCCAGAGGGCTGTTGCGAAGGGTCGACCACACGGCCGCAATGGTGACGGGGTTGTCTCGCCCGCCGACTTGAGCGAACGTCGCCTCTGCGCGGCGATTCAACTCGATCTCGCCGGCTTCGATCTCGCGGCGACGTTGCTCAGCTCGAACGCCGGCGGAGAGGGCTGCGAGGTTCTCGCTGATGATCTCTTGACGGCTCTTGATCGCTTCCACGTCGGCCGTCGAGGCGACTTGATCCAAGCGAAGGTCGATCGACTCCAACTCACTGGCGAAGGCGGCGGTGATCGTCGACCGCCAAACCAGGGCGTCAGCCGGCGAGTCGAGTAGGCCAGCGTCGAAGCCGTTTTCAATCAACCACACCTGCGCGGCCGGCAAGCTGTACTGGAAAAACGCGATTCCTACCTGAGTCGCCGCGCTGTACAGGTCACCGCTCTTGTGAATGACGAGAGCCGGGGACGAATCCCCGGCTCTGCTCTCATCGGACTTACTCATTGTCAGGCTCCGGTGGAGTCTGCGGCGGGAGGACGTCGACCGTGTTGTCGCCGTTGCTGTTGGTGGAAATCATCCGAGGCGACCCCCGACGATGTTTCGCAGCTTCAGGATGGCGGGAGAGGGCGTCGGCGTGGAGGCCGGCGTCGCATTGAAACGCGACGTTAGGCTCCTGACAGCGTAGTCAAAGGGTCCATTGGCAGGACCATTCACGAAGCCCGAAGAATAGCCATCGGCCGCGAGACTGAGCAGGCAGTAGAGGGCGTCGTTCTCGATGCCGGTCGGGAGGGTGGGGAAGATGGAGTCACGGACGAAAAGGTAGGGTTTCATGTTGTTTCCTAGTTGGGAGACCTAGCGGTCTCAGTTATTGGTTTCAGTTTCACCTAGCGTTTGAGCGTCTCGCAGCCGCGCGGCGGCTTCGCTGGCTTTGTCGCACTGCTGCTTAAACTCCGACATTGACGTATTGGCTTTCATCGCCAATTCAGTCGTTTTGGCATCTTCCTTCGCCCACACAGCACTCTCAATTTCGGACACTTTGTTCCAGTACGTCGAGAAATCGCCGCTCGCTTCCAGGTAGCCGCGCGCGTTCGACGCTGCCGCGAGGTGATCAGGGTCGACCGTTCGCAGGAAGGCTTCGCTGTGTTCGAGGGCGTTGCGATAGGCAGGGTCCGCCTTCCGCAGCGCAGCGGCTTCTTCCATTTCAAGCCTCTCGGCATTGTCACGGTCCCACCGCTCAGCCTGCTTCTGGAAGCGCTTCAACTGGGCGAAGTCGGCCGTCGTCGCCGCCGACTTCTCAAGTTGTCGCAACTGCCTTTCCCAGGGGTTAGGGGACTGGGGCTCGGCGAACTTCGCGGCGGCTTCGGCCTTGCCGAGCCGTCGAGCTTCTTGGCTCTCAGTGATCTGGCCGGCGCTCAGTTTCCGCATCGGCTCTGCCTTCGCAGGCGGTGCCGGCCGCTGGAACAGGAACCGTGCAACACGCTCGTCGCGCGTCAGAAACCGGCCATCGGGGCCTCTCATGTAATCAGACATATTTGTTCTCGTTGCGCAGGTTGTTGACTCAGCGGCTTGCGCAGGCCGACTGAGGGAATTGAAAATTGGGCGGACGACTTGAATCGGCGCGTCGAGCGCGAGAAACTCGCACCGGTCGCCACGTCGTAGCAGTAGGCGACCGTCAGCGGCGAAGCTCACGTCGACATCGGGTTCGGGCAGGTTGTACTTGCGAGCGAGGTCCGCGAAGACAAGCAAGGGGTTCGACTCGCGGTCGTCGTAGTACCTGCACCACTTCGCCTTCGCTATCTGCCTTGCTCTACCTCTCAAGTGCCAATAGGGAGAAGGCTTCATTTCAGCCCTCGCCGATGCGGATAGAACATGCCGGGTTGGTTCTTGCGCCACGAAGCGCAGATTGCGTCGGCATCTAGGCCCGCGCGGAGTGGGATCGCAATGCAGGCTCCGCCAAGGCGGGGGTTCATCCACCCTGCGTTGAGGGCGACCCGCTCGGTCTCGGCCATCGTAAAAGGGACTTTCATTTGTGATTCCTTTGTAAGAATGAGGCGGGGCCGCGACTGGATGGCGCGACCCCGCCCCGGAGACGCTCGAACGCCGAACATGCTTGGCGTGAGCGAAGGTAGAAAACAGCCAGCGCCCATGGCGGCGACGCTGACTGCTAGGACGGTGAGGCAACGCATAAGCCCGCCGTCTTAGATCGTGACGAGCTTCGCTTGAAGTCTGGCCAGTTCCAGAAGCAAGTCAGAGTCCATCAGAGGCCACAACAGCTTGATGTCCTCGGCTACGTCCTCGGCGTCCCACAAATCAGATGGATCGCTCCAGTAGTATTGGCCGCTGGCGACATCGTAGCTTGGCAACGGCATCAAGGATGCTTCGTACTGATGTACTGCTGCTGCGATCTCGTTTTTGCTTGCGTACTTGCTAAGCTCTTCGGGCTTTGGATAGTGCAACATGCCACGAGCATCGCGGATGCCGAAGTCGACGCCGTTGAACCAGACGATTTTATTCATTGCACCACCTTGCCCAGCTTCAACCCGGCGACGACGTGAACGGGCTTCGTGCGACCTTCTTCAGCGACTCGCCGAGCCTTCACGTCGGGGAACTCTTCGTAGAGCTGGCGAAAGAACTGATTCAGCTCGGGCTCGACCACGTTGTGAGCCTCGCACCAAACTTCAAACGCTTCCCAGATCACTTCTTTCGCGGTCTTCTCGGCTCGGTCGAGAGTGCAGCACTCAGCGACGAAACTCGACACGGGCGAGTTCTGATTCTGGAACTTGGCCTTCAGCTCGTTCTTCGGCTCGGTGTACTTGCCGTTACGCAACAAGCGTTGCAGACCGCGAAGGAACCACCACGTCACCTCGTTGCGTTCCGCGAGAATCTTGCTCAGCAGATCGGGGTCTTCCTTGCCGGCGAACGACTGCTTCGTTTGGACGAACAGGAAGCGACTCAGCAAGGCTCCCGTGGGATCGTCGAAGGCGGGGATGATGTTAGAGGCCAACATGATCTTGCAAGGCAGGGTGACGCTGTAGTGCGTGCGACCCTTGGGGTTGATGTTCTGCGGGTCGCCGCCGGAGATACCAAGCAGGCGCTCGACGGCTCGTTTGCCGAGTCGCGGGTCGGGACGGCTGTCAGAAATCGCAAGCAGAGTTTTTCCGGGAAGGTCCTCAAGAGCGTGAGCCGACAGGAACGATTCGAGGTTCTTGCTCGCGACGTTGCGCTCGCCGATCGTGGCACGGCCGGTTCGCTCCGTCACGCCTTTGCTACTTCGAGGCGGTCCGATCATGATCAAGATGCGCTGGAGCCGCGTGTCAGTCGTCATCGCGTAACCGAAGAACTCCTGGATCGCAGCGATCTCATCCTCGTTGAACTGCTGCCGCAGCATCGCGAGCAACGTCGCCGGCTCGTCCTCGGTTTTGGACAAGGTGTAATCGAGCGCGTGAGGCGAAAAGTATTCCGGCGTCTGGTCGACGCAGACAACGCGAAAATCAAGCCACGCACGAAGATCAAGCAGGCTGTCGCGGAAGGCGAGCCACTCGCCATCACGGCCGTCAGTCCAGCCAACCTCGGTCACGGTCACGAGCGAACGGAGCGCCATTTCCACGTCAGCGAGCGCCCGCTTGCCAAACGGCGGAGCCGCCGGTTGCTCGCCGTCCTTATTAGGCGGACGCTTCGCGGTCTCCGCCATGATGTAGGCTTTGCAGGTACGGTACAGTTCGTTCGTCAGCTGTTGCTGTTCAAGCAGCTGCCAGAAGCCATCCCACTTGAACCAGGAGCCGAGATAGTAGACGAGCGTCGAAGCGCCTAGACGCTGGTGACGCGATGCAAAATACTGAGCGAGGCGCAGCTCGTCCGTCAGTTTGAGTGGCGTCTCGGGGAATCCAGCACGACTCATGTCGACCGGGAAGCGGATTCGCGTCGTCGCGTAGCCGCCGGCATTCGCGTACCAGCCATCGGCCTCGGCTTCAGGCAGCACGTTGAATCGAGTCACAACGAAGCCGTCAGCAGTCGGGTAGGCGAAGCAGTTAGGCTCTTGGGGATTGCGACCCGGCGACTTCGTCTTATAGCTGGGGTCGCCAATCAAGTCGAACGCCTTCGAGTGCCCGGTCGCCCGTCCCGACTCGATAGACACGCAGAAGCCCGCAGCCCTCATCTTGTCGATGGCTTCATGGTGCTGCGGAGTCCAGTCAGCTTCGGCGTGTTCCGTGGGTTCGGGGGTCGCGTGCGCGGGTGCAGCAATGGACGGCGTCGGCTCGGTAGCTTGCACCAACACCGCGAAGGCGTCGGCCGGAAGCTCACCGGCGGCGTAGATGTAGCCGACCACGCCACCGCAATCCATGAACTTCGCGAAGTCGAAGTCGGCGTCGGCCGACATGCGAGCGAGGACGGCAGCTGCATTGGCCTGATGAGCTTCACCCGTATCGGCAGGCAACGGAGCGGCGAGGACGACGATCAGGTGGACGCCTCGCCCACCCTTAGACCGGCGGACGTGGACCCAGCCGAGACGCTTCGCGGCGTCGATGACTTGACTCAGGTCGGCGTGACCCGCCCCGTGATCCTCGGCGTCGAAGTCGAAGATGAAGAACCTGGACTGAAGCAAATTCCAATTCCAGCCCGTGACGCCGGCGACGCTGACGCTGTTCGCCAGTTTCTCGATCGTGATCGTGTCGCGGCCGTCGTCGAAGTTCGGGAAGCCGTTTCGGTCACGGGGGATGCGAACGGGTCTCTCGCCGGTAGCGTCGACCCACGAGAACTGGATTTCATCACCGTCGGCGACAGGGACAAGAGAACACTGCGAGTGCTGCTGCAAGAATTGCGGCATGGCCTTGCTGAGAGGGAAGGCCTGAAGAAGAGCGGTCAACTACGTTTCCTTGCGTGCGGCTATGGAGAAGAGAACCACGTCCCCGGACCGCACTCGGGGAAGTGGTTGAAGGCGACGGAGATCAAGCCGCGCCCAGTGAGGCTTTTAACTTTGCCCTGGTCAGCTCGATTTCGGCTTGGCGAATCGACAGGCCGTTCAACTGAAGGGCAGCGGCGGCGTCGTTGCGCGAGACGCCTGCCATGGTGGAGCCGTCGTCGACGACCACAGTCCATTGACGGCCGCGGGGGTTGGTGGGCAAATATTGGATGCTCATTGGGTTCTCGGTGGTTAGGTGTGTGTGTGTATTCCCTTGACACTCTACAGTTCCCGCATATCGCCTCTCGTTTTCAGAAATTCGTCGAAGATGTCTGGATTTATCTGTGTGTGTCCCTCTGGCACCTATACAGTTCGCGCAGACGCTCGCGATTTTTCAGAAGTTCTCACGCAAGATCACGAAAAGGCAGAATTAGCCTTCGACGCGGCCTAAATGCAGGGCAAACAGGGGGTCATACCAATCATTACGCGCTGCAACTTCTCCTCTGTTGCCACTCCTGTCACTCTCCTCTGTATTGCTCGTAATCGGCGTGACCCCCTGTTTGCCCTGCATTGACGCCGCGTCAGTGGAGTCGAGGCTCCTGTTTGGCTCCTAACACCTCGCATGCCGTCTCGACCGGAAGTTGGCGTCACCATTCGGCGCTCGTGTACGGGCCGTCTGGGAGGCCTGAGAGGGTCGTAGGGACTTAGTCTCTGCCATCGCGGTTGAATGATTGATACAATCGGTCCAGACGGTCGCCGGGTCCGATTTTGAGGCCAACTAATCGGCAGAAGCGTCAGAATCGCCACAATCCGAGAATCTGGCAGCCCGCCGCCGAGAGACGCCGAGCCGCCGCGCGAGCGCCCTGATGCTTGGCTCGCCACCGGCCGGCGTCGGCGGGCTCGGCCCACGGAACGGTCGGTCCCAGAGGACCTGGAGCCCCTCTCGCCGCCTAATCGACCGCAGCAGCCTAGCGACGTTGGCTGCCGTCACCTTGTCGAGCATGACGCTGGGGGCCAGGTCCGAGCAGGCCGTCAACGTCGACCACGCAGCCGCAGCTGTACCGGCACGGGGCGTCGGCGGATCGAAGCCAACGCTCCAGGTGATCCAGGTCTGCGTGGCGTTGCGGAATTCCCACACGCGGTGACCAGCAAGACAGCCGTTAAAATTGCCCATCGACGTCTCCAAATGAGTATCATTCTTGCGAGTTTCACCCAGCCGCCTGGATAATCGGAGTGTAAACTATCAATAGAGTTACACTTCTCTTCTAAAGGTGATACTGTCATGCGAAAAGGCACTAAGTACCCTGTCGAGCCGCTGACCCGCTCCGAGGTCGAGCGTCTGCTCCAGGCCTGCTCGAAAGGCCCAACGGGAATCAGGAACCGAGCCTTGCTCGCGGTGATGTGGAGAAGCGGCCTCCGCGTCAGCGAGGCCCTCGCCCTACGCCCATGCGATGTCGAAGCGAATGCGATCCGCATCTTGCATGGCAAGGGCGACCAGGCGCGTGTCGTCGGCCTCGACGTGGTCGCCCGTGCGCTGCTCGACTTGTGGCTCGCTAAGCGGCCAAACGCGAAGTCGCTGTTCTGTACGCTCCAGGGCGCTCCCGTGAAGACGGCTTATGTGCGAGCCCTGATGAAGCGTCTCGCGGCCGACGCCGGCATCATGAAGCGTTGCCATCCGCATCAACTACGTCACACGATGGCTGTAGACCTCGTAAATGAACGTGTTCCGTTGAACGTGATCAGCGCACAGCTTGGACACCACTCGCTTGCGACGACGGAGCGATACGTCAATCACTTGAACCCGGCGGCAGTGATCGACATCATCAGTAATCGAAGATGAACTGGTTCTCGGATTGCAGCGAGGGGTAGGGGAGGGGTTAATTTCAGCGATTAAGACGGGGTTTTCCCGGCACAATACCCGCAGCCCTATCAGCGCTGGTGGTAGGTCGCCAAACATTAAAGATATATGGCGAGCCTATTTGTCAGCTTGCGATCAATCAGTCAACCGTGACGCTGAGCGTCTCGACGTGTCGGCGGCCTGCCGTGTGGCTGCCTAGCATCTTGCGTCTTGGAGTCACTGGTTCACTGGTTTGGCGACAGCTCACTCTAGCCTGCTCTATAAAAAGCTAGACTTATGGTATGAACGCAATGAAAACCATCCTTCTGACCGTCGTTGTGATCTTTGCCGCAGTATGGGTACTCGGTTCCGATTCTAGCGATTTCAAGGTTGTCGATTCAGTTCCCGCCGGGTTTCGCGGCACTTACGTCAAGATGTTTGTGGATCAGCCGGGAGACCTTTGGCCATACGAGGAGAAACTCAGCGTCGAGTTAATTCGGCTCGAAGCTAGTCAAATTGGCATTCGCAAGCATGGCGAATGGGAGTTTTTCGAGGTCCAACGACTACATCAGGCGACCGATGGAGCCTTGATAGTTTTCTACGGTCGACCACACGAACATCACATCGCTGAGTATCGTCGACAGTTTGTGCCCCGCGCTAATGAGCTACTCGAAGTAGACCAGATTCTCACACCGTGGGGTGATGACTTGTACATGCGGATTGGGACGTTCCAACTTGTCGAGCATTATGCGGGTGCGCTCAAGCCGTAGTAGGCGGCATCATCCAATGCAGTCCGCTCCTAGTCGACAAAGAGCAGCGAGCGTAATGCGGATGTACTTCATTCTCCCTGATTCGACGGGTTACCGTCTCGATCCCAGTTCTTGCCTTCGACCTCGACATCGTTGACATAGATCGCATCGTGTTCAAGCTGTCCGTTGTCGTGCCATCCACGGGCTCGGCCGTGCCACTTACCGTCTACGATGTCACGCTCAATCCAGAGCTTGCCGTTGGCGTGCCATTCACGTTGAGTGCCACTATGTTCGCCGTCAACGTAGGACGATTCTCCACGCGTGCCGCTCAACGTCCAGTTGGCTGCTGGACCGTGGTTGACCCATCGACCATTGCGTTTGGCTTGAACGTGTAGGAGTCGAGAGAAGACTCCTTCACCCGATCCGGGTCTCGGGACTTGTTCGATGAGCCTGAGATCGGGGTCATCGGTGGTATAGAGAATCGCTGACATGGACCAACGCTCTGCGTCTCCTGCGTCATCAGTGGGTCCGACGTAGTTCCAGGTGCGCCCGTCGAACTCAATCGGCGGATGGTCAGCTAACCACTGTTCGATTGTCGGAGCATC
This sequence comes from Pirellulales bacterium, assembly GCA_041740115.1. GTDB lineage: Bacteria > Planctomycetota > Planctomycetia > Pirellulales > Lacipirellulaceae > Lacipirellula. The sequence continues at coordinate 5,283 of JBGSMO010000170.1, read as the reverse complement.
GGAGTCTGGTTTGACGCTGACACCCGTCACGAACATCGTTCCGTTCTCTGCACCCATCACCGTAATCGAGAACTCATGTCCATCCTTCTGGACGTGAAGCCCCTTGTCAGCATCGCCCGCGCGGATGAATCGTCCGAAGACCTCACCAAGTTCTTCATTCGTCCAATTTGAATACCGCGAGAGGAAACCGCACATTGCGGCAACTCGCGTAATCGTGTCTGCTTCACTGTGGTCGTGGTTGACTCCGAACATGAACGACACTTCGCGAAGGTCGTCGGGATTACCGGACACGCTCAAGAGTGTCTTCGGAATCGCAATTCCTATCAGCTGGAAGATGACTATTCCATCATCCTTTCGGGTCTCGTCGAGAACCTTCCACCCGGTGCCGATCGGTATCGCCTTCTTGAACTCGTCGAGCGTGAAGCCGAAGCCCGGCGAGTCCAGTGGTAGGGGCGACTCGTCATCTACCATCGCGGCGGATTCTGCCTCTGGAACCGCAGCTGTCGCCTCAGCGACCTCGGCGGGTGGGAGAAACGAGTGAACAACCATCCCGGCGACGCCAATGACGGCCATCAAAGCGACGCCGATGACCAACTTCGTCGCGATCGGCGTCGGACTAGCGGGCGGCGACGTTGGTGCAGGCGGCGGGCCTGCGATCTCGACCTGCCTTGAACACTTCGGACAGTCGACGAGTCGGCCGGCCAGCTTGTCGGGAGCCTTCCCCTTCACGCCGCAGTGAGGACATTGAAAAGCGATCGGCATCACTGGAGTTTAACGCCCGAATACGTTGTTTCCAAGCGGGTAACGCAGCCGCAATTCATTGCGATTAGCAGTTTCAATCGTCAAATAGTGGCCTCCATCGGGTACGATGAGGGTAGCTGCACCGGACCGCTGGAGATCGTGACATGGTTAGCAGATTAGAAGAACTCTCGATTCAATGGACCAATGCGGCGGACAGCAGCCGCCTGCGTGGCCAGCTGGCGAAGGAATATCTGCACCGCGAAGCCACGTCTCCCCGTGCTGGGGCGCGTCTCAGTGCCCCTCAGAGCTGTCCGCCCGAAAGCCGTTTAAGACGTCCTACTTCACCTCAAAGGAATAGGGTTCTGAGACCGTGCGCTTTAGACGCTCGCCCTCAATCGGGGGCGTGTAGACTACTCCTTCTTCCGTCGGCGGGTGCGCCATCGGAAGCTGCACATTTCGCACTTCGTACTTGCCAGATTCCAAAATCCCCAATGGAATCAATGCGAAGTGGCCCGTTACAAGCCCCCTTCTGCTGGCGTGGAACCTGTAAGTGAGCGTGAATATGTTTCCTTCGCGGCTGACCTTCTCGAGATAGCAGTCACCGCTGCTTCGCCGCGCGAAGAAAACTAGCGACACTTCGCCGGACGGCACTTTTGTCGGCCGGTCGTATTGACCAACAAGAATGTCGTACGCGGCATTCAAAGCCGCGATATCTTCGCCCGGCACGGGAAAACCGGGACCCGCATCGGGCCTGCCCCAAAGGTCACCGCTTCGACCGCCCTGCATTGTCCTGTAGATGGTGTGCATGAGCGGCCCGAACTCGCGGTTGTCGCCCTCAGTACGCGGCTCCAAGTCGCGGATGTTGCGAGCGTCCGGCATATTTGCCGCCCAAATGCTCTTGAGCGGCACTTCGTCCGCGTGGGCCGTCGATGCCAGTAGCCCGACGAACACCGCTAAAGTGATGCGATACATCTGAATATTTCCTTTGCCCGGACAGGGCTGTAAACGCGTGCGTTGCAGAAATGCAACATAGTGGACCCAAGTTGCCGAAATTATACGATCCCCACATGCTGGCAATGCTAAATCTTAACCGGCACAGTCATTGCATGGCCAGCTTTCACGATGAACTTCCACAAACACCTTGCCGATCTCGACAACGTCCACGACGACGTGGCGGAAACCTTCGCCGCGAGCGTCGTCAACCGCGTGTCCGAATGGGCTGTCGTCAATGGCTTCCCGTCGATCGTGAGAGACCCGACTCCAGCAGCTCAGGTGACTGAAGTCCGCCGCTACCTCGCGGAGGCGATTGCGGCGACCAGGGCGACTGAGACCCTTGCAACTGATGCCCTGGTCGACTTGGCGACCGCCGCCGAGTTGCTCGGCTATAAGCCGGCGGGACTGCGGAAGATCGTGAAGGCCGGCAAAATTCGATTCGTCCAGAACGGACGGGGACCGATCCGCTTTCGACGCGAATGGATTGATGAGTACATCCAGGCGAGCAAGCCGGTCAAGGTTGAGCGCTCGCCGTCTCAACGTCGACCCGCTATACCGAAGTCGAGTGTTCCCGGCTTCGATCCGAGTCGCTTCAAGCGCTAGGCGTTATCCCAGAGGGGCTCCGAATAGTGGTCGCACCATTGCAGGTAGTGGTCGCGGCATATCTGGGGCGTGTTTCCCATGAGACGCGCGAGGGTCTCTATGTTCGTCGCCTTCCCTGTCCAAAATCCTTGCAGCACCCGTTTCGCATAGGTGTGCCTGCAACTGTACATCACGGCGTCGTCGTCTAACACGACTCCCCGCACCGCCAGCTTCTTCTTCCAATAGCGGAATTGATCAGCAAGGTTGTCTCGCCGCCAGGGAACGCCCGATTCGCATCGAAAGATCGGCCCCGCCGGGTACTTCGCTACTTGTCGTCGAACGATTGCAATCGTCTCGCGGTCGGTGACTCGGATGACGCGCAGCGTCCTGGTTTTGCTTTCGCCCGGCTTAAACGTCCAGGTCATGCGCTCGCCCTGATCTTCAATGTGGGCGGCCGTGAGCTTGGCGAACTCGCAACCTGGACGCGCACCCGTGCGAATGCAAACCTGTATCGCCATCCTTAGCGAGGGGTTGGCAACATCGCACAGTGCCTTTTCTTGCTCGGGGGTAATGTAGGTAACGCGAGCATTCTGTTTCGGGATTTTGAAACCTTTGACCGGGTTTGCTTCAATCATGCCAGATTCGACTGCGGAGTTGAACGCGCGTAGTACTGCCTGGATATAAGATCGTTTGGCACCTTTCCAGCTAGGGTGAACTTGAAGCCACTTATTCAGGTGGTACTTCTTGAGCGATGTCACCGGCAGCTTGCCATAGCCGTCGTGGATGTAGTCGCTCGTCTTGGCTTTCGGCTTGTCGTCGCCAAGGAACTTAGCTGGAAGTCCGAAGCAAAAATCGAAGAGAGTCCGCGAACGGTTTTCGTATGTCGACGCTGCTCCGTCCGATTCGACTTGCTCAAGATAGGCCGCACAGACTTGCAGCACCGTGACCTGATCGGGCTTAGCGATATCCTCTGGCCTGCGATCCACCGCCCGCCGGTAGGCCGCCTTCAACTCCGCCACCGGGGTCGCCTTGTCTCGCATACGGTCACCGTTCTCGTAGAGTAACGGGACGAACCGACCCTCCACTACGGCGTGCCAGCCTCGGCCGGAACGGTAGAAGTATCCCTTGTCGTTGTGGCCACCCTTGCGTCTACCCATGTTTCACCCGTCAGAATTGGTGTTAATGGAAGTGTAGGCCAAGATATATTGCCGAGTTTATTGCCCAACGGCTTCTGGCCACTCAAAAACGCCTGATATAGGCTATAATTGAGGTGAGTGCCAGCATAGACCAGGGGCTACGGCGGGGGAGGGGAGGGGGTTCGGCGGGTGGGGTAGAAATTGGCGGGTGGCGGAGTAATACACGCCGGAAGGTGAGTTTGTGAGGACTGTGGGCGGATCGTAAGATGACGTGATGAGCAGCGCCTATTCAACTTTCGTCGGGCCGCCTGAAGTCGGGGACATTAAGTTGCCTGTCGCGCCTTTGTCTACCGAGCAGTACCTCCGCATGATCGACGCCGGGGTTTTCGACTCGTCTGACAAGGTGGAACTCATCGGAGGGTTTATCACGCCCATGGCCCCTGTTGGACCCGAGCACAATGGATCGCTGTTTGCGCTCACAAAGCTCTTCGCCCCTGTGGCCGATAAGTTCGAAATCGCCGTTCAAGCGACTATCTCGATTTCCGAAGGCCAAGTCTTAGAGCCAAACTTCGCTTTGCTGACGCCTCGCGCTGACGGATATATGACGGCGCTGCCAAGTGCCGCGGACGTGCTGCTGGTCATCGAGTCGGCCGCGTCGTCGCTTAAGAGCGATCGACATGTGAAATTGCCGATCTATGCCGCGGCGGGGGTTCCTGAGTACTGGATCGTTGATCTGAACGAAAAAACTTTGGAAGTCTATCGCGAACCTGTCGGCGACGGGTATGCCTACTGCAAGAAACTCGGCGGCGACGACGTGGCGAGCCCCTTGGCTTGCCCAGGAGTTACGCTGCGAGTTGGCGGCTTGTTTGCTTAGCTGCTTGAGAGCTTGGCCGCATTCTAAAGTGCAGTGTCGTCAACGATTTGTTAGTCGGCAAACGGGTAAAGCTGTGCCAGGAAACGCTCCATCTCTGGGTGGGTTCGGTGCATCGGCACGTCGTCTTTATGAAACCATCGAACGGTACAAAATTCCGTTCGGTCGAATTCAATGGGCCTGCTGCGATCTCCCTTCAGGACATACCAAAGGCTAACATCCGTGTGTCCTGCGGTCGCACCTACCGTTGTCGTGCTTGTGAGCAGCAACGGACGTTCGTACAAAAACTCTCCGTCGATGGACAACTCTTCCTTGGCTTCACGGACTGCCGTAGCGCGGGGATGCTCGCCGGACTCCACGTGTCCACCGCTAGGAAGCCACAGTTGGGCATTGATATGGTCAACGAGCAGGATGTGATCCCCATCGACCACTGCGAAGTAGGAGACGAGGTGTTTCGGCGGAACAGCAGGCTTGCTTAACCGACAGAGTTCGGCGCCGGAGTCAATCCATGAGAGTACGTCAATCTGCGTCGCCGCCTCAACCTGGTCCAGCGGCGAAACGGAAGCGACCTCGACTCTTATCTGATCTCTCATCGTGTGACATCGAGCAAGGAAGTTGACGCTTATAATTGAGGTTAGCTGCCGCTGGAAGCGGCCAACAGAGTGGCGGAGCAGGGCGCTCATTCCATCCGCCGGTCGCCCAGCCGCACTTTCCAGTGGACGTCGTCCTGCTCCGGGAAGTCGCTCCGCAGGTGGACGCCGCGGGATTCTTCTCGGCGGAGCGCGGCGCCGATTAGCACTTGGGCGACGGTGAGCATGTTTTGCAACTCCCAACCGGCGGGGTCGGCGAACTGTTGGGCCAGGGCGTAGCGTTCCCACTGCTCAATCGTTTTGGCGGCGCGGCGCAAGCCTTCGCCGTCGCGGCGGACGCCGGCGGCGCGCCAGACGAGGCTCTTCAGCG
>JBGSMO010000169.1:0-3182 GCA_041740115.1 Pirellulales bacterium | reverse complement strand
GCGGGCTCGCGCCGCTACCCGCTTGGGTGCGTCGCTTTCACCGCGTGCGCCACTGGGTACAAGCAAAAATCATCCTCGCGGGCATCAAGTCGCTCGTTTTGCACCAGCCGTAGAAGATAGCGTTTGCATAATCGTGTGAACCGCTGAGCGATGATCGGGCGTCCCGCTGGGCCCCTCACCCCCAGCCCCTCTCCCAACCGGGAGCGGGGAGCAAGCCCCCGACGGAGGAGCGACGCAGCATTTCTCGCAGCGGCCCGCCCACACGCCATCGCTCCCATGCGCGTCACTTGCCATTCTGAGCGAAGCGAAGGCCCATGCCGGGCAGTAGCCGATGCGCCGCGGGCAATGCGGTTTCGGGAGAAGCGTAGCACCTCATCCTGAGCGAAGCGACGGCGGGCATCACGCCTCCGGAACCAACAGCGTCAGGCCCAGGAACAGCGTCCAACCGGAGTTGCTCTCCTCGCGGGCGAAGTTGTATTGCGGGTTGACGAACAATTGCATCTTCTGCCCCCACGGATCGACGATCTTGTCGAGTTCGATCCCCAACGGAACTTGACTCCAACGATCGCTGTTCCAGGCATACCGAAATTCGCTCTCGCCGATGCTGACGCTCCACTCGTCATTGAATTTATACGCCAGAATCGGCTGCAGCCGCGACTGCGAGGCGTCGTCATTGAGAAAGTTCTGCGTCAGCGCGCTAACAGTCTAGTGGCAGTTCTTCGCCACCGCCGCCGCCGCGGGGCCGGCTTGCAGCGAATCGTCATCGGCATCGGAGATCAAACGCAGCGAAGGCCCCACGCCCCAGCGTCCTCAACTCTCTTGAACGACGACCAGATCGAAGATTTCGACGTCCCCGATCCCGGCCCCATCGTCGCTTTGGACGTCGTACGGCACGGTCACGCGCAGCACGTTATTGTGTCCCCAGGCCTGAAACGGAATCGTCGGGCGAAACTGCACCGACTGCGAATCGCCGTTTCCAGCGCTTGCCGGCCATGTCCACTCGTGCCGCGTCCGTAGGTCCATCAGCCACGCCGTGGGATCCATGACGCGGTCGATGAGCCGCTCGCCGCGACGTCTGGCGATCTCCTGGTGAACGCCGGGCGCGTGACGAAACGCCTCGTCGCCGCTCGATATGCCAGGCGTCGCTTCCTCAACGCTTCGCGGAGGCGCCCAAGTGTCGTTGCGCACCGCCGATTCGAACGACAAGTCCGATGCCGCCGGCTCGTCGATCAGAAACCGCAACTCCGTCGCCCGACACTCTCCAGGCAACGCTGCCGACGCGGCAAGAAGAATCAGCGTCGCTGTAAGGAGAGGCGTGGGATGAACTCGAAGTTTCCTCATTGTCGACGATCGTTACATGAGTGAACTGTTTGCTACTCCGCTGCACACGAGCCGCGACCAAAGTGCCACGTGACTCCCATGCCCGCCCAGTAGCTTTCGAGGCTCACGGCCGTGTTGGCGCCGAGTTGATCCGACGCCGGGAACATGCCGCCCGCCATCACTTCAAAATCGACGCCCGGCAACACGTCGCTGAATCCAACGCCGCCAGAGATGCGGTGCTCGCCGATGACGGCAAGCTGCGCCTGCAAGTACTTCACGCCCGGCACCCCGCCGGGGACGGGAATCCCCGCCAACGAAGTCCCCGTCGACGAATCGATCGGATTTTGAGCCAGTGCGTATCCCGCCCGCAACTTGCAGCGCTTCGTCAATTGGTACTGCGAACCAAGCTGCAGCACCCATTGATCGCGATAAACGTTGCGGAACAAATCGGCGTCTTCCCAGTTCATGTACAGCACGTCGGCGGCGAGCAAGAGATCGCCGTCCATGAAGCTCGAATTCGCGATGCCGAGCCCAATGCTGCGCGGTAACTCAAGCTCCACGTCGCGCGAGGCTTCAAACTGGCCATTGAGCAGCTCCAGGCGCACCGCATCCTCAAATCGAAAGTGCTGCCGCGTCTGATAGTAGGCGCCCAGCGTCGTGTCGTCGGTCAGCTCGTAGCTCATGCCGAGGCTCGCCCGCAGGCCGTACGCATTGGTCATCGCCCCGTCGCCGACAAACGGCCCGTCCAGAAAGCCCGACCCTACGAAGAACGTCGAACCGACGGACAGCCGCTCCGTCAACTGCACGGCCGCGGATGGGGCGAATTCCAAAATGCTCAAATACATCGAGGTCCCGTTGCTTTCGGATACCTGCCGAAAGTCGGTCCCGGCGCCTGCCGCACCGACCAGCGCCATCCCCAGCGTCACCGGCAGGCCATACGAGGTAAGCTCCTGGGTAACGCCAACATTCGGAACCGCCGATCCCGGCGTCTGCGATTTCGCCGAAAAGGGCGTGATCCCCGGCAGCGGCACGTTGCCCGTTTGATCGATGTTCATCGTCGCCTCGGCCCAGGCGCTCCCGATCGTAAAATTCGTGCCGCGATACTGCGTCAGCGTCGCCGCGTTCCCGTTGATGCCGGAGATAAAGTCCTGCGGCCGCGCGACGCTCGTTCCGCCCATAGCGCCCGACGCCGGCATGAGCGAGTTCTTTAAATCGACGCCATAAGACTGCCCGTGCGCGCGCTCGCCCAATAGCGACAATGCCGGCCAACAGAGCGCCGCGGCAACCAGCAGCTTGCAGAATCTCATCAGCGATCCAGTCAGAAAACCGAGAACTGATCCGGACGATGCGGCAACCAACAAGTTGCCCCCTCGAAATCTCAGTCGACCCCGCGCCGAGAACTAGCACGCATCAAAATCGTTGCCCCCCGCATTTCCGGCGCGACCTGACCGCTTCCAGTCGGTGCAACCGCTACAGTTCAACACAGTAGCGGATCCGCCGAGCGCCCCGTAGCGCCAGCGCCGAGCCGAGTCGAGCAGGATGTTGGCGGTGAGACTTGGCGACATCCTCCCGGCCCGCTTCTCCCCCAGGGAGAAGGCCGGGGATGAGGGAGACGCTCAGTCCGCCTACCCCAGGCGCCGCTCGTCGCGGCGAGTGCGGATGTGGGGACGCGACGACCGCTGATTCGATAGCAGTCCAGATGGCGTCCCGCTGCGGGGGGGTGGCCAAACCCCCATCTAGAAAATGGCCGCGCCATTCGCTATAGTGATCGCATGTCCACGCCGTGCGCCGTCGCCGCGCCCGCCCGCCATCCACGGGGAGAACCTCATTCCCGGCCCGCAGCCGGCCCATTGGTCGCCGCG
>JBGSMO010000168.1:0-23493 GCA_041740115.1 Pirellulales bacterium | reverse complement strand
GAAACCGTCCGTGATTACAGGATCGCATTCTAGGCCTCCTTGCCGGTGATGGATGTGTGGAAACTCCATCTAGGCAAGAGAGGCCTTTTTCATCTATAGCAATTCAGAGCAACAACTTACGTGAGAACTACGTGCCATTCGTGAGCGAGTCCTGGGACAGCTTCGTCGCCAACGCTCTTGGCAGAAGCCCGGCGACGCCAAGCACTCGCGACTGCATGAGTGCAGAGAATGCTGCCTAACTACCTGGTGGCATGTGTAAAGCAAAGGTCGTCTTGTCGAGATATGCGTCACCCCTCTACCAAGAGCTGTATGGGGAATGGCAAATAGTCGATTTCGAGATGGCTAACCATGCGGCTGGCGTGAGTTCCAAACGCCGGGTGGTCGAACGGATCTGGATGAACTACTGAGGTATCACGCGACGTTTGTGACTCTCCCCTTTTAAGTTCTCGAGATTCCCAGCGACAGATAGTCACGCCGACCGTAGCGGCGTTGTTGACGTGAGGATGGCAGTGACGACCTCCCCACTCTGAGTATCGAGCAGCGAGCCAACGCCGGTGGTGCGCGGGAACGAGACTTGCCGCTGGTCGAGGCCGAATAGGTGCAGCAGCGTCGCGTGGTAGTCGTGGTGACTGACGATGTCCTGGACGGCATGGTGGCCAAGTTCATCCGTTGCGCCATGGATGCAACCTCCCCGAACGCCGCCGCCGGCGAGCCACATGCTGAATCCGTAGGTGTTGTGGTCGCGGCCGATGTTATTCTCATTTTCAATTACAGGCAAGCGGCCCATCTCCCCGCCCCAGTGCACCAGGGTGGTATCGAGTAGGCCCCGCTGTTTGAGATCGGCGACGAGCGCGGCCGCGGGCTTGTCGGTCATCCGGCAGATTTCCGGCAGAGATTTTTCGATGCCGTTGTGATGGTCCCAGGTTTGGTTGCCGGTGAAGATTTGAACAAACCGCACGCCGCGCTCCACCAGCCGGCGAGCGATGAGGCAGCGCGTGCCAAACTCGCGCGTTGCGGGTTCGTCGATTCCGTAGAGCTTGAGAATCGCAGCGCTCTCACTGGAAATATCGAGCACATCCTTGGCAGCGACCTGCATGCGGGCGGCCCGTTCGTAGCTTTCGATGCGAGCGGCGAGGTCCCACTCGCCTGAATGAGCCGCTAAATGCTCGCGGTTGATCGAGTCGAGGTACGAGAGCAAAGATTGTTGCGCTTGGCCTTGCAGACGCTGCGGCGGATCGAGATTCAGAATCCGCGGCTCCTGCGGGCGGATGACGGTTCCCTGGTAAAGCGATGGCAACCAGCCGTTCTGCCAGTTGTTAACGCCGCCCACAGGCAAGCCGCCGGGGTCGGTGAGTGCGATGAACGCGGGCAAGTTCTGCGTCTCGCATCCTAGCGCGTAGGTGAACCAAGATCCAAGCGAAGGCCGACCGGGGAGAATCTCTCCGGTATTCATCGCGTTGATCGACTGATCGTGGTTGTTGACGCCCGTCTTCATGGAGCGAATCAGGCAGATGTCGTCGGCCACTGCGCCTAAGCGTGGCACCAGTTCGCTCAGATCCATTCCGCACTGACCGTGCTTGCGGAATTTCCACGGGCTGGCGAAGAGCTTGGTACTGGCGCCGGCCGTGTCGTCGTATTTGATGTCTCCTGTGAAATTCTGCAGATGACGTTTGGCGAGTTCGGGCTTTGGGTCAAATAGGTCGAGGTGACTCGGGCCTCCTTGCATGAACATCGAAATCATCGCTGTGGCGTGCGGCTCACGCGCGGGTGGCCGGGCCTGCAGGTCGAATGAAGTCCGCTCGTTAACGGGCTTAACCGGCGCCGCCCGGGCGCGATCCTGTTCAAGCAGCCAGTTGAGCGCGAGGCCGCCCAACCCGAAGGCTTGCTGCGAGAGGAAATGGCGCCGGCTGAAGTGGGACGCTGCCATGATCTAGTCCACGTAAAGGAAGCCGTTCGACATGACGAGAGCTTGACATAGATTCGACAAGGCGACTTGCTCCGGTGTGGACGACTCGGCTTGGGGGGCGGCTGGCGGGCTGGCAGCTATGATTGCGGCCTGCTCGCCGAGAAATGCGACGCCGGCCTGCAATTGGATCGCGGATGGCGCACGGCAGTAGGCCATTTGCCACGCTCGGTGAAATTGCGCGGACAGATTGGCGCCCACTTCCCTTTCTATTCGCTCGGCCATCGCATCGGCTTGTTGCAGCACGAAGGCGTTGTTCATAAGCATCAACGATTGCGGGGCGTTGGTGGAACTCGCGCGTTGCTCGCAATTAGGCGACATCGTGGGCGCGTCGAACGTTTCTAGCAAGCCTAGCGGCTTTGATCTCTGCACTTGCACGTAAATACTGCGTCGAAATTCTTCTTCACCCAGGTCCACCACCTTACCCGTGGGACGGCCGGACGAATCGCGGGTGTCAGCTCCCACCACGATTTGCCCCACGTCGTCAGGAGTAATGGGTACGGGCGGACCAAACATCTTGTTGGACAGACTGCCTGAAGTGGCCAGCAGTGCGTCGCGTAGCATTTCGGCTTGAAGCCGTCGCGAGGGCATACGGCCCAGGAGCCGATTTTCAGGATCGACGGCGTCTTGTTCCGCCCGGTGTTGGGACGATTGCCGATAAGCAGTCGAAGTGACGATCGTGCGATGCAGCCGTTTGAGTTTCCAGCCGCCGGCCATGAAGTCGTCGGCCAACCAATCGAGCAATTCCGGGTGCGACGGCAGCTGGCCAAGGATGCCGAAATCGGCCGGCGTGGCCACTAAGCCGCGGCCGAAATGATGCAACCAAAACCGGTTCACCAGCACGCGGGCCACCAGCGGATGGCGGCCATCAGTCAAGTGCCGAGCGTAAGCAAGTCGTCGCCCGCTGGTCGCAAGCTGCGGATCGTCGGATGCAATGTTGAATCCCTGCGCGTTGAGTACCGTCAACTCGCTGGGGGCAATATCCTGTTTGGGAGAGTTGAAGTCTCCGCGGGCGAACAGTTTCGTGGTTGGAATCTGGCCAGGGATTTCGGTCAAACACTGCACGAAATCATCGGCAGGTTTTTTCTTCGCCGCCGTTTCGGTACGGTCGTCCCACCGCTTGTTGAATTCTGTCAAACGATCTGGCAGATAGAGATAGACCGTGCTGCGATCGACGTTGAGAAACGGGTGCTGCTTGATCAGTTCTAATTGCTCGTTGCTGCGTTTGTCCGCCGAAGCGTCGTGGGCTAAACGTGCCGCAATTTGCATCTCGGTCGGCAACTTCGCCAGCTCGCGATCGAACGTCTGGTTCACGATCTGATCGAGCTCTGCATTGCGCTGACGGGTAATCTCTTGAAGCTCGGCCTCCGCTGCGGCCGACTGCTTGCGAGTTTCTTCGGTCCACAGGCTGACAAGTCGGGCGTCAGGCGATCGCCAGTTCTTCCAGTCATACGCCGGCTCGAAGATCGCGCGGAGGCCATAGTAGTCTGCCTGCGAGATGGGATCGTAACGATGATCGTGGCATTGAGAACATGCGACCGTGAGCCCTAATACAGACGTTGAGATGATCTTGATCGTGTTGGCGATCACATCGTTTCTCGCGAGATTCTGATCGACGGCGCCGTCGCTGGTGCCGTCGGGGCCCATTCGCAACATCCCCGTGGCGATCAGCTGATCAGCCTGTTTAGGGGTGAGATTCTCGAGCGGCTGCGACAACAACTCGTCGCCAGCGAGTTGTTCGACGAGGAAATCATTCCAAGGCTTATCGTCATTGAGAGCGCGGATTACGTAATCGCGATACCGGAAGGCCCACTTGCGGGGGGAATCCAATTCACTGTAGCCATTGCTGTCGGCATAGCCGACGACGTCGAGCCAGTGCCGCCCCCAATGCTCTCCGTAGGCGGGCGAGGCTAAGAGTTGGTCGACGAGTCGCTCGAAGGCGTCGGGCGCACGATCGTGCACGAACTGATCGACGGCCGTTGGCGAGGGCGGTAATCCGGTCAGGTCGAAATAGAGTCGCCTGATAAGCGCTGGTCGATCGGCCTCAGCGCCGAAGCTTAGTCCTTTTCCCTCCAGCATTGCAAGCAGAAACGCATCGATCGGGGTGCGTACAAGTGCGGGATTTCGGACTTCGGGAACCGGCGGCCGCTGGACCGGCTGGAAGGACCAGTGACTCCGTTCATCGTCACTAATCGCGAGTCCCGGCGGCAGCGACGCGGGTTCAACGCGGTCAGTTTTCGCGCCCTGGTCGATCCAGCGCGCAAGTACGTCGATCTCTTCTGTCTTGAGCTTTTTCTCGCCCGGCGGCATGTCGCCGGCTACGACGCGATGGTAGAGGAGACTTGCGATGTGATCACCAGGCGTGATCGCTGGTCCAGAATCGCCGCCTTGCAGGAGAGTCCGCGCCAGGCGGGCGTCGAGCGATCCCTGCAACTCCTCGTCTTCGCCATGGCAATGCCAGCAGTTGGCTTTCAGAATCGGCCGCACATGCGTTTCAAATTGGACCGCATCCGCAGCGTTGTCGGCCGCCCAGAGTTGAGCGGAAAATGGCACGATGAACAGCAGCATCAGCGCTCGCCACATAGCGCATTTCATCTGAGGAGACGCCCGGCAGTAGTGAACCAATTGCTGGCTATTCTATGTAGGAGTTGACTGCAATAAAAGAAAATCGCGGCATTTCCGCGTCCCGGCGAAATGCTAAACACTACGGGATTTCTAGACTGGTGCAATCGCCGACGTAGGCCGGCGACGAAGGATCTTAAAAGATCCGGGACCGTGCCGCTCCACGAAGGGTGAAGCGGGATCGCGGCATGGGAGATTATGGAGCGTTGGTGTGGCGCTTCAATATGGCCGCGCTTCAGGAAATAAATCCTAAGCCGTCTCGTGAAACTCTGCCTGATTCGCGTGGCACTCTGCTGAGGTCGATTTCACCTCCGCGCGCAACATATGGTAGTGACGCACGCGTCGCGGTGTCTCACCTTACCACGTTGGGAAGTGAAAGGGCCGGGCTACTGTCCTGGCGTTGCTTCGGAGGCGACATTTTGGCTCGGGGACCTGCGTCAGCAGAGTGGCGCTTCCCATTGGCTTGAAGTGAAGCCGCCTCGGAACAATAGCATGCCGGCCGCATATCTTCTCCAAGTCCCTAGAGCCGCTCCTCGAACATCATAACCGTCTCTACATCAAAATCATGTATCTTCTGACGGAGACCTTTTGTCGGTCGTCTGGCCTTGATATCCGTTCCGAATGGCACATCGCCTCGCCGCCGCACGGAGCTCGCAGGGTTCGACTCCGGCGCCCCATCCAACCGAGGTGAAATGGCCGGCGAGTAGCCTTGCTCGGAACCCGAATTCGGAGTCGCTCACCGCAGGACGGGGCATGTTAGAGTTCGCTCGACGCCGACGGAAAAAGGGGGCGTTTTAGGCCCGGAACGGTTTCGGGTGAAGCCCAAAGAAGAATTGTCAGACCTGACGCGCCCCAAAGTTCAAGGATTTACAAACTCTCGACATGGCGATCCCTCAAGTATGGGTTATGCTACCTGGACCAGCGAGTAATGCGAATTCCTTCCTGCGCAGGATTCCATGAACCGATTGATTCTTCTCCTGATCGCGTTTTCCGCAGGGTGGCTTGCCGGCTGCGGCAACGGCGGCACTGCAGCGCCGTCGGGCGAAGAACATCTCATCCGCACCCTGATCGGCCACACCGCAGAGTTCCAGGCGGATCCCCAGCAGTTCGCCAGTTGCTTCGTGGAAGGGAGCAATCCTGACGAAGCTCTGCGCAACAAGCTCAAGGGGATGATGGCCCGATTGGACCGCGCCACGGTCGACGACGCCGGCACGTCGGCGACGGCCGATGTGCTGTTCGAGGTCTTGGAAACTGGCGAGCAGCTCGGCCCCGTGGAGTGGAAGCTGGAAAAAGTCGGCGACCAATGGAAAGTGAAAACGCTGGCGGTTCCCGACGCGGCTAGTACGAACGTGAATTGACGGCGGCGCAACAACGGAGACGCCGCGGAGGGTAGGGGAACTGCGAAGTTAAAAGATTGAACCGCCAAGGACGCCAAGGTTCGCCAAGGAAATGCGGGGAGAATTGAACCACGACGGCACGGCGGGCACGACGGAAGAAAAGATGAAGAGTTAGGAACCGCCGATAAACGCCGATGAACGCAAATAATTCGTCATCTGCGTTGATCCACGTTCATCGGCGGTTCCGCTAGTATTTGTATTTCCTTGGCGAACCTTGGCGTCCTTGGCGGTTGTTTTTTCGGACAATGCAGTTCTCCTGCCGCGGAGGATGGCGACTGTCCGACCCGTGCTCCTGCTCTTCCTTTTCTGTGCGAACGATTGCCTTGCTGGGAGTTGCGCCCATGTCCACGCCGCGCTGGTTCGATCTTCCTAAGCGTTCCAGTCTGATCATCGTGGAACGGCCGCTGCCGAACTTTCCGCGGTCAGTCCCCCGGCCAGGCTTTACCCTGGTCGAGTTGCTGGTGGTGATCGCCATCATCGGGGTTCTGGTGGGGCTGCTGCTCCCAGCCGTTCAAGCCTCTCGGGAGGCCGCGCGACGCTTGGATTGCTCCAACAAGATCAAGCAAATTGCCCTGGCGCTGCACAATCACGAGAGCGCCCATGGCAGCTTGCCGCCAGGCGTACCGCAATGCAGCAAGAGAACGTGGTATCAAGGAGGGGGCGAATTTTGCCAGGGGCCTGTGTGGACCCTGAACATTTTGGCCGAACTCGAAGAGCGAACGCTTGCGCAGTATGTCCAGGAGGGGGTGGCGGTCAGTTACATGGTCGCCGACGATCTGGAGCATGCGGCGCCGGACGGCGATCTTAATCCTCGCAATGTGAGTCGTTTTACTCCCGCCGCCTTTCTCTGCCCCAGCGGCGACCCGGTGTCTCCTACGGGTCGCATCGACACGTTCAACCACGATGCGTACACCTCGAAGGGGAATTATGTCGCCTGCTGGGGATCAGGCGATTATTTGGGATTTGACCCGACGCTTCCCGAGCCTGCCGAGATTGCCGCCAAGCGCGGGGCGTTCGGCATCGCGATGATCCCCGGATGGGAGAAGGCGCCGAGCGGACTTGGCAATCTGGTTCTGGGAAAATGGAAAATGGCGTTGGGACATGGGACGAAGTTCCAGCAGATCACGGACGGATCGTCCAACACGCTCATGCTTAGCGAGGTGGTGGCCGTCGATTCCAACACCGACGGCCGTGGCGGATGGGCTCTGCAGTCGATGGGATCATCCAATTTTAGCGCGAAGTGGGAGCCGAACGCCCAGGGGACGGGGATCGATCCCGAGACACAGCAAACCGCCTCGAAGTCCGACCGCATCGCCATGTGCGATCGAATCAACATTCCCGAGGGAGACCCGCTGCGCTGCGAGATGAACCGGGCGAACGACGACGTGTGGGCGGCTGCTCGGAGTCGGCATGCCGGAGGAGTCAACGCGGCCATGTGCGATGCGTCCGTTCGGTTCGTGACCGACGAGATTGACCTGCGGACGTGGCGCGCGCTTGCCACGCGCGAAGGCGGGGAAAGCGAATGAAGCCGCGGACGCACGTCGCGACGCCGGAGTGCAGTGGCCGGAGGACAACCGGTCCGGGTGGGCATTCAACCCACTTACGCTTCATTCGTGCGTGGGCCGGTCGAATAAGAGACAGTGACTCGGGAGAAGCGCCTCCGACAGCAAGGGCACTGGCCTTCGAATCCGTTAACCGTCGCGGCAAACGCCGGCGGCTGCGATAGAGTCATGATCGCCTTGAACGCCAGCGGAACCCGATTGGCGTGATGGCGATAGGTAACCCCGCCTACGGAATGGCCGAGGATTTCAATCGACGACTCAGGAAGATGCTCGTCGTAGTAGGTCGCACATGTCTTCCGGAGATCCCTGAGTAACCAGGGATTGTCCTCTCCAGTCTTGACGTTCGTCTTGGGTTTGATTCCCGCTAGTTCGCACGAGCTTTGGAATCGGCATTGGGCCGCGCGCCTCCGCCAGCGAAGTAGAGAGCGTTGATCTCAGCCTTCGTGAGGTAGTGTCGGCCTGCAACGCTGCGTTGCGGCATTGGCTTGGGAAATCGTGGAAACACATCAATGATGTCTCGTTTCCACGCCCATGACATGATCGCCCGTAAGTTTTCGCGAGCCTTGTTAGCAGTCCGACCCGGATTGATTCCTTCTTCCTCAACGGCGCGCTCATAGACCCAGTCGAGAAAATCGCGGATTTCTCGACGGGTCAGCTTCTCGACGGTGGCGCCACCGCCCCAGGCCGTCCATTTTCGCAATGTTGAGAAGTACTCTTTGCGGGTTCCGATCGCTGGTGATCCGCTGCGAAGGTAACGAACTACGGCATCCTTGAGGGTCGTGGGCATCGGTGAGGCTTCGGTGCCACCGGGCCCTGCCGCCTTAACCGCTCCATCACGCCCAAGGCGTCCCGTAACTCATCATGAGATTGAAAAATGGGTGCAAGAAGTTTTACGTTGGGGACCGTAGCGACTTGGGTGTGTCTCGCCAAAGCATCTGCTCCTCTGCCGGCCGGTCTGCTGCGTGTCAACGCGACTAAGCGGACAAAACATCGACGGGCTCGAATCGGCCGCCGAGAATCGGCGAACTTGCCGCTTGGAGCCAGCGTTCGAGAAGTGTAGCGTACACTTGGCGAAAGTCGGTGTGATGCTTGAGATCGCCGTCGTCCAAATCGACCAAGCTCGGATGCTCGCCCGTCAATCCCGGCCGCACGTGCGCTCCACAGAGGAATACTGGCGCCGCGGCCCCGTGGTCAGTCCCCGCGCTGGCGTTCTCCGCCACGCGACGGCCAAACTCGCTGAATGAGGCCGTGAGGACGCGATCGCCGTGGCCCCGATGGGCGACGTCCTCCATGAATGCGCTCATCGCGCCGGCGTATTGTCTTAGCAGCGCCGCGTGTGCGGCCGCTTGCTGGGAATGCGTGTCGAACCCGTCGAGTTCGACATAATAGATGCGCGTCGACAGGCCGGCGTCGATGAGTTGGGCGATCGTCTTAAGCCGCGCGGCCAGCTCTGTTTCGGGATATTTCACGGGGGAGTCGTCGCTGCCGAGCGCTTCGGTGATGCGCTTGCTGGCGGAAAACGCAGACGTCGTACTGGACGTCAAATATTCCAGCAGTGCATCCGCGTGCGGCGCTTCGTGAAAACCGACCTCATCGATTAAATTCCCGAGTTGCCGGTCATTGCTTTCGAGACGAAATTCTTCAGGCGATGCCAACGAGGGCACGCGAACTGCGTCGGCGGCCAGCGCCAACGGTTGCTTTTCCGAACCCACATGGATCGCCGGCGCGTCGCGGCCAGGGGTGGGGCTCATGTCATCCAGGAATCGCCCCAGCCAGCCGGTCGTTCGCGGACCGCCCTTGCGTCTGCAGGTGTGCCAGACATCCATCGACTCGAAGTGGGAGCGATTGGGCTGCGGGTAGCCGACGCCTTGCACGACGGCAAGTTTTCCAGCTTGCAGCAAGTCGGCGAGTCCCCGCGCCGCCGGGTGAAAGCCGAATTGGTCGTTGATCCGCGCCACGTCTTCGGCAGGCATCGCCAGCTTGGGTCGGGCCTTGTAGTACTCGTCGTCGCGATACGGAATGACGGTGTTGAGTCCGTCGTTGCCGCCGGTTAATTGGACGACGACCAGGATTGCGTCACTCTGCGGGGTGACTTCGGCTGCAGCCGCCATCGTCAAGAACGCGGGCACTCTCGCGCCCAGCGACATCACCGCCGACCCGCTGGCCAACTGCTTCAAAAACCTTCGTCGCGATGACGTCATCACAATGTTCCTCCGCAATTGGCCGAATGGCAGGCGCGCTCTTCAACACAATTGAAATTCAGGCAGCGTCGCCAGCGCGCGGAGGACGTCCGCGGCCCTGCGCGCTGGGTCTTTGCTGTTTCGAGAGACGTCGATCAGGCCGTCGCGACGTTTGGCGGGCAACGGAGAGGCCAGCAGCAGCGTCGCCGCTAAATCCACCACCTGGTCGGGGGCGACGGCTCCGTGGCGGGCAAAATATTCGCCGAGCGTGCCGCCGCCAAATCGCATCTTCTCGTCGCCGACAAGCCGCGCGGCCATGTTGGCGCGGCCGAGGATAGTGGCCGAATTGATCCAGGCGCGTCCGCCCTCCCAACCTTTCACATTGGGCGGGAAGAACAGCCCCTGGCCGTTTTGTTGCAAATCGGCCGCGAGTCGATGCGTGTTGGCAGTCCCCTCGAAGGTACGCAAGAGACCGATCGCAGCATCGACGGGCGACCGAACTTTGCGCGCCCGCGAGTGAGCTGAATAAAAGAGGCGACTTGTCAGAACCCGGCGAACGACCGGCGCGATCTGCATGTCGTTCTTGCGAAATTCGTCCGCCAGGGGCTGGAGTAGCTGCGGATCCGGCGCCGGTTCGTCGCAAACGAACTCCCGATAAAGCTTGCCGACGATGAAGACCGCCGCCTGCGGCTGATCCAGAATCCAGTCGATAGCCTCGCCGTCGGGAAAGACGCCTGACCTGCCTAGGAGCGTTTTTTCGCCCCCGTCGTGTTGAAAACGGTTGAAACGAAACTTGCCTTGCTTGATCTCCCATCCCGTGAAGCATCGCGCCAGTTCCTGAACGTCCTTTTCCGAATAGTGGCCCTCGCCCAAGCAGAATAGCTCCATCAGTTCGCGGGCAAAGTTCTCGTTGGGGCGTGCTTTGCGATTGGTCGCCGAGTCCAAATACAGCAGCATAGCTGGGTCGCGGGCCACCGTGTGGACCAGGGGGCGGAATTCGCCAAGCGCTGCGCGACGAAACGTTCGGTTTTGCTCGAGCAGGAGCGCCGCGTCCGTAACCTTCGCGGCGCTTACTGCAAAATGCCCGTGCCAAAACAGCGTCATCCGCTCCAACAGCGGGTGCGGCGTGTTGAGCATGACGTAGGCCCACCATGCGGCCAGTTGGCGAGGCTCGCCGGTGGACAACAGAGTCGCCGCGAGGGCGTCGCTTTCGTCGCGAAAGCTGCTCGATTCTTCAGCGGTCTGCAACAGACGGTCGACGACCGCTTCGGGTGCCTCCGCAACTGCAGCTTCAAGCTGCGAAGGAGTCGCCCCGAATGCTGCCCGGCGAAAGAGGTGCGCAACGAGCGTTCGGTCCCACGGCTCGTTGGCCGTCGGCGAGAATGGTTGCCACGCCCAAACGGGATCAATCATAGTTGGCGCCGACGGCATAGCCAGGCCTTGTTGCAAGAGTGCGATGCCGCGAGACGCGACCCGTCGTCATTTTTGGTCATACTCATCCGCCGGCCGCAGTATGAGGTTGGCCGACGCCTGCATCGAGCGGGGCGTCGTGTCGAGTTGCAGCTCCAATCGATCGAACCATTGCGTGACGTCGATCAGGACGCCGATTTCCTCGTCAGCCACGGCGCGACTGTGGCCTTTCTCAAGCATGTTTTGCGCGATGAGGTGTTCCCGATTGTCGGCGAGCGTCTCCCGCAGCGCATCGAAGCGCAGCTCGGCGCGCGAGTTGGCAACGCGAGAAACGTCCTCAGCGGCGCCCTTCGATGCTGGCGCCGTCGCCAGCGCCACGGCCAGCTCTTTGGTGCTCGCCAGGACGAACCGACCGTCGGCAAAGGCGACCGACGGGGAGAAATTGTAGTTGATGCGCAGCTTCTCCGGGTCGGTCGCTTCCTTGTCTTCAACGTGACTTGCCGTGACCAGTTCGATCCCTTCGAACTTTTCCGTCGACAGGTCAAGCTGCGGTTGGCCGTTCATCGCTCCCACGATATTGAAAAATCCAATGAGACTCTGAAACGTTCGGCGCAGCTCGGGCTGGGACTCGGCCGAGTCCTTAAGATCAGCCACCAATGCGAAGGCGGGCAGCTTGATCGCCGGCGCCGGCTGACCTTCGGCAAACGTCTGTCGAGTTAGCGCCAGGCGGAGCGTGGGCCCGAAGGCCCCCAGGACGTCTTCGCCAAAGTCCTTCCCGGCAAACAGCGTCGAGAGGTCGCTGTCCGCCTTGGCAAGCTGTTCGTTGGCTTGCTCGTCGAGCAAGTCGCCGGCACGCAGCCACATGGAGGAGACGTCGCGATAGGCCCCGATCGACAGAATGGCGTCGTCAACGTCCAAGTGGGGCGGCGCAGCCCCCAGCCCCTGCGGCCCGAAATAGTGTTCTCGCAAATCGCCGGCCCAGCTGCGGTCGTGCGGAGCGGAGGCCGAAATCTCGATACCGTCGTCCCTCACGACGAGGTCCACAGTGACGTACGGCGTTTGCCGCAGCGTGCTGACGATGCCGCCCAACAGGATTTCGGCGAGCGGATTCTCCGTTCGCTCGGCGAATGCCTGGGACGCTATTCCGGCATCGCGAACGGCAGCAAGATTCGCATACCCCCAGACGACCGCCGAGGGATTGGCCGCCTTACGCGCCTCGGCGAACTGAGAGTCCTCCGCCAGCGAGCCGTTGGACTGGTCAAGGATGCGGTCAACGACTTGGTGATGCAATTCGCGACGGTTGGCGGCCACAACCCAATCGGCGACGGTCGCGACCCAGATTTGTTCCACAGAATAAACTTTCTGCTCCCGATATTCGCTTGCAGCCACCGGGTTGTCCTTCGCTTTGTTCTGCGCATCGAGCGCGACAAGGTTCGTGAGCACTTCAGCGAACTTTGCGTGCGTGGAGCCGTCAGTTGTCTTCGCGATCAAGACCACGCCGCCCGTTTCCTTGTCGAAGGCGATCGCCAAGCCGCCGCCGATCCCTCGACGAACGACTTCCCGCCATGGCAGCTCCATTTGGACTTCCACCAGGGCGAGGACGCCTCGGAATGCCACGTACTCATTTTTCTGCATTGCCGTCCGCACCGGCGCGAGGGCCAGAAGCCGCTTCACGAGACCATGCTGCTCGACGACCGGCAAAAACTCGTCGGGCCGCGGCATTTCTAAGAAAGCCATTGTCGTCTGCGGCAGCAGATCGGCCGGAGTGCGCTCGTCGCCGAACGAGCGGGCCGCGGCGCAAACGACAAGAAAGATGCATCCCACGGCCAATCGAGGGCGAAGCAAGATCGATGTCATCATCGGGTCCTCAGAATGAGACGTGCGATCGGATCGGGATTTGATGAGTGACGCCCCGGCCGAAGCGAGGATCATGCCTCCACCCGGAGCGCCAAGAACGGCTGCAACGACATTTCATATCGTTATACGCTCGCTAGGAGCGAATGTTACCGAAAGTCTCGAAATTCGCGGGCGACCAGATTGCGCAAGTCATTGCTTGGCCGGCCGAACGACGCCAAGTCGAACGGCTCCGGGCGGAATCCTCAGGGGGCTTGTCCTGAGCCGTTGACCGAGTAGCACTTCGGTGCTGAGGGCGCCCGCCCAGTGCCAGATAAGAAAGTGCATCAAAGCGCACAGGACGAACCGTCATGGGATTCTTGCGGAACTCATTATTCGTGTTTTGGACCTTTACCCCCGTTTGACCCGGGCGAAGGGAAAACGCGAGTTGATTATGTGCGTCGGTGTTGCCGACCGACGCTGAATGCCGCGAATCGGTTGAGCGCTGGCGTGAGACACACCGCCAACGCAGATTAAGGCTGTTCGGCAAGTACGGCGGCTAGTTGCGAAGCTCGCGAGTGGACTGCTCGTTCATACTATGAGATCTTGGCACCGTCATTCGCTCAGATGATAAACCTGCACTCGTCCCCATGCCCCCCAGACGCCATTATTCCTTTGCGGTTGGCCATCGGCGGCGCCGATGAACAGCGACGATTTGTCGGAAGCGAAGATAGTTTGGGTGATGCGATTTTTGGAGTCAAACGAATCTACAAGGTTTCCGCTGGCAGCAGAAAATATTCCAGCATTCCAATTCCCTTGTGCCTGACGACCCGCCATGGCAAAGTAGTCGCCTTGAGGATGCCAAGCCAATGCTTCCATCAGACCGGCGCCACGCTCGCCTTCCAGGATCTCACCGAGTTTTTCGCCGGTGCGCCAGTTCCATCGCTGCCAAGTCATCTTGCCATTGCCTGCCATGGGATCCTGCATTGGTCCCATCCCGCAGCCGAGCAGCGACGCGTCGTCGGGCGAGAATGCGAGGCTGTAAATCCCGCCGCAGTAGTGGTGCGTTTTCGTGGAACCCCATGAAGTAAAGTCGGGCGAATTCCAACGCGACACGCTGGGATTGCTCTCTGCTGCGAGCTGGCCTCCAAGCAAATTCCACACGCAGACGTCGCCCATCATATTTCCAGCGGCGAGGTGGCTGCCATCGGAGCTGAACGCGCAGCTTAGGACGGGAGGGGTATGACTGAAAGTAGAAAGTAGCTCGCCTGTGACGGTGTCGTAGACCTTGACTGATGGCTCGACCTCTGGCGCGGGCTCGTACTTCCAGCCGCCAGGAAGATATTGTCCCGTCACGGTCGCCAACCGCTTGCCGTCTGGGGACAGGGTGATTCGCCAGCTCCAAAAGTTGTGAGCGCGAATACGCCGCCAGCAGGTACGCGTCTGCGTATCGTGCCAGATGAGCATCCCGTCGTATCCGCTAGAAATTAACGTCCGACCGTCGGGCAGCAGTACGCATCCGCTAGCAAACGACTGATGACGCTCTTCGAATGATTGGATTTCACCGGACGTAGGATCAACCGCGTTAATCGACCCGTCGGCGCATGCCGCGAAAGCCCGGCGTCCATCGGCTTGGACGGCCAAGCCCAACACTCCCGTGGGCAGCGTAACGTCATGCGCAAGCGTTAATTTCATAGATTACGCCAGAATCTCGTGGATCGGTTCGGCCTCGTCCTCTACACGATGAAAGGTCGGCATCCCGGGCAGATCGTACTCCTGATGCGGCGATAGGCCGAGCGCGGTGAAGATCGTGGCGAACAAGTTCTGCTCGTTATACGGCTTTTCAACGACGTCAACGCCATCGACGTCGGTGGCGCCCGTGACGACGCCACGCGTGAGCCCGCACCCGGTCATCATCAGGCTCCACGCATTTGGATAATGGTCGCGTCCGCGCGCTGCATTCATCCACGGCGTCCGCCCAAACTCGCCCATGGCAATGACCAGCGTCGATTCCAAGAGGCCTCGCTCTTCGAGATCGGTAATCAAATGGAATAGAACGCGGTCCAGTTCGGGCACGAGCATTTGATGGATCTCGTGCTGAAATACGTGGTTGTCCCAGTTCATACCGTTAGCGACCATGACGAACGGCGCCCCATTTTCGACGAGGTGCCGGGCCATGAGCGAATGCTGGGCAAAACTCCCCGGCCCGTATCGCTCGCGGTCCTTGGCCGAAAGTTTTTCGACGTCGAAGAGGTCGGCGCATGCCGCGATGCCTTTCAACTTCTCGAAGGCAGCATTTTGACTGCGTGCAATCTGACTGTTGCGTTCACGTTCAAACTTCGTTGTGAGAAATTTTCGCAGCGTCTCGCGAGACTCCTTGTCGTGTTGCGGAATTGCGTCGGTCGCTTCATGGAGGAATCGAGAATAGTCCCCGCCGAATCTCACTGGCGAGTGTTCAGCGCCAAGCCACCCCGACCAATTGCCGGCCTTGAATGCTTCGAATTCATTTCCGCCAGGAATCGGGTCCAAAAAGATGAAGTTCGGCAACGGCGAATCGAGCTGCCCGACTGCTTGTGACAGCACGCTGCCGAGCGTTGGGCGCGTGAACCCGGCTCGGTCGGGGTTGCCTCGCTGCAGCAGATTGATGGCCTGCAGATGCTCGGGCTGAGAAGTCTTCATGCTGCGCACGATATTTAACTTATCGGCGATTCCTGCGCAGCGCGGCATGAGCGACGAGAAGTGCACGCCTGGCAATCTCGTCGGAATGCTGCCGAATGGGCCACCGCTCGGACGGCCTGGTTTCGGGTCCCAAGTTTCGAACTGACTTGGCGCACCGCAGAGCCATAAGAGGATGCAGTGCTTTTGAGCTTGCTTGGTCTCAGACGCAAACAACGGGTTGCCGAAAAGGCCCGCAAAACTCGCGGTGCTGGCGAGAGCTCCGCCCGTCAGACCTTTGAGGAACATTCTCCGATGCACTTGGTGCTCATCAGGTCGACATTGCCCAGGCGGCGTGAAGCGGTCTTGATTCATGTTCGTTAGGGAGTCGTGAGAAACTCCGCGCTCGTTACGAGTGCCCAAAGCAAATCTCTCGCGCCGCCATCCGGTGAGTCCGCCTGCGATCTAAGCAACGCGAGTGCTTCCACCCGCTCCTCTGAGTCAGGCCAGCGCTGAAATACCGCCATGAAGGCTTCGCGAACGCGGGACTGCTCATCCTGGATATGAATGAGTCGCTCGACCGTGTTACCTGGCGCCGGTTCCAGCAGTTTCGCTATTTCTTGCGACTCGGCGAGGAATTGCGCCTGTTGGAACGTCGCATTGTAGTCTCGCGGCATGACATCTGGCATTGCCGCTATGATTTCACGACGCAAAGCATCGTGGTCCGGGGGCAAGCCACAGACAATTCTCCACGAACGTGCAATCTGTTCCGCAGTCAGCGGCCGTTCCTGCGCACGGACGAACGCCTCCGGCGGCGCCGACTGATCCATCCCTGCGGACAATCCGTAGACCCGACTAAGCGCAATGCCGCCGACCACGCGTCGCACGTCGTAGTGATGCGACGCGAAATCGTCAGCCAACCACGAGAGCAATTCGGGATGACTTGGCGCATTTCGATTGTTCATCTCATCGACAGGATGCACGATGCCCCGACCCACCAGCGTAGCCCACATGCGATTCACAAACGCGCGCGCAAGCAGCTTGTTGTCAGTCGTAGCGCGTTCGGCGAACGCAGCGCGACGGGAGAACTTTGGCACCTTCGTCTTCGATTGGGGATCGACGTAGTTATCATCGCGATCTTCTTGTTTGTCGCCCTCAACGGGCCAAGCCTCCTCGACGAGTTCGCCGGTAAGGAGTGTCACTTTGGCCGGTTGAGACTCCTTCTGTAGGTTCGTGAAGTTCACGAATCCGCCCACAGCCGACTCTTCCACCTCCGAGCTGTCACCGACGTTCTTGCTGCGATTGAATGCGGCAACCAACCCCCAGTAGTGGGCCTGTTTAATCTCGCGAGCCAGCGGGTGGTCGTGGCACTGCGCGCATTCAATCTTGGTTCCATAAACGATCGGTGCTACGGCTTCCGCGATGGCTTGATGATTGTCGCGCCGCTCGTAAAGAAACCAGCTTGCGCCTTTCGCGCTCGGCGTCCGAGGCCGAGCGACGAGCATCTCACGAACGAAGTCGTTCCAAGGGCGGTTTTCGCGGAACCCATCTTCCAGGTAAGTCCACCAGCCACTCTCCCGACGGCGGTCTTCTGCAGCGCTACGTTTGCCGCGCCCCATAAGAAAGACGTCCCATAGCTCTCGCATGCGTACCGCAAACGCATCGGAAGCTAGTAGTTGCTTCACAAGGTCGCTTCGCTTGTTCGCACTGGAAGCGTAGAGGAATTCGCGGAGCTCTTCCGCCGTGGGAACTCGCCCCGCGAGATCGAGGTAGACGCGCCGACACCAAGTTCGATCGTCAGTTGCCGGCGCCGGCGTCACGCCTTGCTGCTCCCAACCCGCCTCGATGAACGCATCGATGGCTTCGGTGGGCGAAGAAAACACGCGAGGCTGAGTGGACGGCGACCGATCCTCCCCGCCAGCACTCGCCGGCAGATCCTTTCCAAGCGCCAGGATCCATGCCCCCACATCGCCCCGCTGCTCTTCCGTCAGCTGTTTCTCTGGAGGCATGTGCGGATCTGAGTCGGGCGCAAGATACAGATAGAGGCGACTCTTGTCTGGATGGCCGGGGACGACTACCTCGCCATCGGAACCGCCGCGTGCCACGGCATCCGGCGTATCAAGTTCTAATTCGCCGTTTTGTTCGAGAGGGCCATGACACTTGACGCAGTGCACGTCCAATAGCGTCTGAACTTTTTGCGTCCAGAGTTGGGTAGCCTTCTGCGCCCTTGCCGGCGCAGCGACGCTTAGGAAGAAGACCATGACAAGGGCTGAGTGACGGCTTCGGATCATCAGCTTGGAATCTGCGGAATCGACAGTTGACTCTTTTGGCGCGCCGCGCTCGCGATATGAAAATAGGCTAAAGCGCCCCCGCCAATTACGCAAGTTGTCGAAATTTCTTGTCTGCTGCTGAAAAGCGCCGGGACACAGGAAAATCACATGGCCTCGCGTATTTCTCGCGGACTACTGGTACGAAATGCCAAATGAATTTGGCGGCCCCGTGATCGACGTTTTTATCAGTGGAGGCCATCGAAGCATGAGTTAGCATCCAGGTCCCCCTCATCTTCGAGTTGCACTTTCTGTCTTGCTGTGGCGCGGCGGATCAGGGGCGGTTCGTCTCTGAAGAGTTATCCAGGATTCACTCTAGCGTCGGCTCATAGTCGGATCCGGTGCTAGCGCAACTGGTCTATTCCGGGTCCCCGGACGGACCGAGGGGCGCCTGCTGAGCTCGCGGAGGTGTTGACGACCGACGCTAGTTGGGCCAACCCAATTGTACGATGTTTTGAGACGTACCTTCGCACTATAGTCGGTTGCTTGTATTCGCGATTTGATGGCGAATACACTCAGATCTGTTAGAGCGCCGAGACACTCTTGGCGCAGGCTCCGACTTGTCTAGAACGACCTGCTTGCGAATAAGACTCGCGTTGACGACGTCCGACCGTTAAAAGCAGGGCGTACAATCAAAACTTTGCACCTCCTATTCAGCCAGCTAGCACAACTTTCCGATACGTTAGCCTATCACCAGCATGTCCATCTTAACGGCGTGCAACGGCAGCTAAGGCGTAGTGAGCACTGCTCACTTTCTTATACAGCGAGGGGAACAGGGAGGTTCATCATGCTCGTACTTTCGAGGAAGCAATCGCAGCGGATTAAATTGGGAGACTCGATCGTAATCACGGTTGTTCGCGTGGCGGGAGATAAAGTTCGCCTCGGAATCGACGCTCCGCGGGATATGTTGGTGTTGCGCGATGAGCTCGAGCCACATGCAGAAGAAAATGCTGAGATCGTATTTCCTCCCATTCCCTCCCTGGCTTGTCGCGTTCAGCCTGAGCTGACCCAGGAATCGCGCCAATCGCCGTGCTTGAGTTAGGTTCAACTCAATTCCACCGTGGTTCCCTCGCAGAGACGCGCCGATGGGTGACTGAAGCGAGCGAAGTCTGCTGAAACGATTCGGGCGTCAGAGTTTGCTAGCGCAGCGATCTCGGGTGGGGAGCGGCGGTACCGTAACGCCGCCATAGGAGCACGAGGATCTATAACTATCAGCGTCCTACTCAAATCCTACGGACCGATAACCAACAATGCTGTTCAGTTGTGCCCGAACGATGATATTTTGCTCGCATTCTTAACGGACCATCTGAATGCTAGACGAGAATCTTTGACGAGCCGCTGCTTCGCTACTAATTCCGCCCCCCCCCCCCCCCGAATCGGTCCTGTCTTCATTTAGTCTGAAGTAATGCAGTTGAAGCGATTGTCAGAACAATCAGACCTACTGTGATTTCGAATTCGCGTCTAATAGGCTTCGCTTCACGGGCTGATAAGGATAGTGGACCGATCAGCATGAATTGAATGAAGTCGACAGACTCTCGCACTACAGGCCTATTCAACCGCCCAAAGCGAAGGCTTAGTTTCTCGGAGAATCCCTGCAATCGCGTTGCGGTCAGCGACGGATAGGTGCGAGAATCCTGCGCCCTCGCCGCCAGCGAGGATCTCCCGAATTCGCTTCGACACATAGGCCTTCATGACGGGATGCAGTGCGTCAAAGGACGGCGAGTAGACTAAATAGCTGCATGGATAGCGAAACAAGCGAGTCTTGAGGTCGAAATCTCGTAGTGATCGCGCGCGACTGTCGTGAGGGCCTCGGCTCGAGAACTCCTCTGCAAACTCTGAAGATTCTGCGATCGTTTCCGTAATGATTGCTTCATTGGCGAAGAGCAGGCCCTCTACCAGTTTGTCGCCTGCACTCTCAATTCGTCGCATGGTGCTGTCTAAAGGCGAGTCGACAGGCTGTCCCAACGCACGATTCATATTGGCTTGATAGTACATCGCTTGTTGGGCGGCATAGTTGGCTTTCGTCAGCAGGTTATGAACATGAGTCTGATGTTCGAAAACCATGAGCGCGACAATATCACTCCCCGGCGCCAAGTAGTTGTCAGTGCTCAAGCGATCGCTTAGGGCGCTGACATTGCGATCAACGTCATTACCCCATGGCCTTGGCGCACTTCGGTCGCGAACGACGAAATTGCCCAGATGCTTCTGGCTTCCGTGACTGCCGGTGACGTACCATCCACCCCAGCGATCTTTGAAAGGCGTCGTGTGATCGACTCGATGACTTCCTTCGGAAAGAATCGGCAGACCGTTGGGGGCGACGAACAGCGATCTGACAAGGAGCCCTGGCACTCCGTCGGATTGCGTGGCGCCGTGGCACTGGAGGCAACTGTGCGTTTGGCGTTCGATGACCGGCGTTTCTCGGTTCGTCTGATCGAGCGTGTAGAAGACCGCGCCCAACTCAGGATCGGACACCGCCAGTTCAATGACCTCCCCAGCGTGACAGTAACCGACGTAGACGTCGTCGTCGAAGTAGAGCGCGCGCGGCGTCCGGGGAGAGATACGGTCACGCTGCATGCTCGTCTTTGAGAAAACGAGCAGTTGCGAAGCGGGTGAAATCTTTAACTCTTGCAGTAGCGCCGGCAGATATCCGAATCGCTGATCTGCTTGAAGCGAGACGTCGCCTTGCTCAAGTCTCTCGATGAAGCGCGAAACGCGGTTGTCAGGAGTTGACTGGCTGTACTGAATCGGCGGCTGCTCGTATTCGTCGACGCCTGAAGCAACGCCAGCGACACACGCGACCAGCGTCGCCGCGAGGAGTGCGCGATATTTCATGGCTATCGAATGTCCCGTTTCTCGAAAAGGCGCCACTTGGCGTCTAGGTGAGATTGTTGGCGAACTCAAAGCAAACTTGGCGTCGGATTGTGAACCGGCGTCGTTCTCATGCTCGCCACGATTGCCGTCCATCTTGCTCGAACCGAAGCGCAATGCAGAAGACGCCGCGCCCTGGGCCTCAAGTCACGTCCTCTCAAAATAATAAACGGCTTGAAACATATATGTCAAGGTGTAGAATTGGCGAGGTCGATGAAGTGACAGATGCCAAGCTGCCGCCGGAGATGGCGCCAAACGCCCTCTGCATTCCCAGGGCCGAAAGCCTCCGACCTGCTTCAAGACAGACATCACAAATCGATGCCTAGGGAGGAACTGATGAGTCATGTTGCTGCTGCTCTTGAAATCTGGGGCTGTACAAAGCTAGTCGCGCGGCGCGCTAGCCGGCGGCTGATCGGATGGCAGCGAGAGCGTCGGAAACGTCCTGACCGCAACTCTAGCGGTTACGGAAAAGGTGGGCGCGGAAGCGCCCGCCCTAAGAGCTACGAGCCTCGCCACTGCCTTTACCAGTCGCCAGTGTCCGAGCAAGTCTTGATTACCACACTTGA
The DNA here is from genome assembly GCA_041740115.1 of Pirellulales bacterium. GTDB lineage: Bacteria > Planctomycetota > Planctomycetia > Pirellulales > Lacipirellulaceae > Lacipirellula. The sequence goes on along the minus strand of JBGSMO010000168.1, from coordinate 2,110 downwards.
GCGCCAGCGCTGCTCGGTGGGCGAAGAACGGTTTACTTCTCGGGCGCGATTCGGCCCCGCTGCCCGTCGTCTTCGGTCGCCTCGGGTGACCGACCTGGGATCGTGACAGCAGCAGCGGGCACTAGGTGATTTCGTCGGGCTTCCTCAAACCCGCGAGCGACGAATCCGCTCACAACATCGGCATGGGCCTGAATGAGAGCGACAGCCGCGGGATCGTCGGAAGTTTCGATGACGCGTACGCCTTTGTCGGTGTTTGCAACCGTCATTGATATGCTCGCATGCCGCTTGAAGACGGCCGCGAACAACTCGTCCCAGTAGCGCAGTCCGCGACCTTCTTGGACGCGTTTGTGCATCGAGTCTACATGTTCTTGAATTCGCTTAGCGACTTCGGGTTTGTCCGACTCTGTTAGCGTTTCAACGCCGTTCTTGGTTCGCTTAACCGTCCGCCGAATATCCATATGGCGGTCAAGCAAATAGTGAAATACCTCTTGATCCTCGCGTATCGCCCCTCTGGGACCGCGACCTCTGCCCGCGCCCCTCCCCCGAGGCGGCCCCGGCGCGGCCGGCTTTTCTGAAGCGGCTTTTTGGAATACGACAAGGTAATTCTCCTTAAGCAACTTGAGTTCCTCGCGGACCTTCTGGAAGCCCGCTTCAATAATCTCGGATTCAAAGACCTCCTGGCCAGCTCGAACATGATTCAGCACCCAATCGGTGCTGACGCCGGGAATCCGGCGAAAGTCGACGAGAATGACGCGGCCGCCAGGCTTGAGCGCCCGCTGGATCGAGGCCATTGTCTTGAGGGGAAACTCGAAATGATGGTACGTGTCGCAGATGAAGGCGACGTCGATCGATTCCGCTGGTAGTTGCGTCGAGTCGACCGTCGCGAGCAGCGTGTCGACGTTTCGCTCCCCCGCCTCACGACTGGTCGACTGAATGTGATCGAGGAACGGCTGCGATATGTCGACGGCGATCACGCGGCCATCCTTCCCAACCGCCTTGGAGAAGAGATGCGTGAACAGGCCAGTCCCCGCCCCGATGTCGGCGACGGTCTCTCCAGGCTTGATCTCACAAGCGCTGACGATCTCATGACGAGAAGCGAATACTTCTCGGCTTTCCACTTCGAAGCGGCCGATGAACTCACGCACGTCCGGGTCGCGAAACGAGTCGTTGATTCCTGGGTTGACGCTTGTCTCTTGCGAACAAGCGAAAGGCGCCGCCGCCATTAAGCAACTGGCGACCAGCAGTATGGAGAGAGCGCGCGGAATGGATGTTATTTGACCGGTCAATGTAGGAACCCTTTGCTTAGTAAGACGCCAGACTCCCGTGCAGAAACTCTTAACCTAGCGAATATCGCGCCGGCCCAGGCGAACAGTGCATGCAACAGCCGCCAGGACAGGGGCCGCAATTCGCTCCGAGCATAGATGGCTAAAAGCATACCCCTTGAGCGGGCGCCGCAGCAAAGAGATTCTCCCATGACGAGACGATGCCCAGGCATCCCTCAAACTCAGTCCTTTTTTGAAACTTTCTGTTTCTTCTCACGCCGCCGGTTAATTGCCTCGGACCAGCGCCCCCGTCGCAACGTGACAAGGGTGTGCTGGATTGCGCGCCATAGGTGATGCACGGGGCGCTGCACTGGCAGCCTGAACTGCTTACGGTCGCGGGTGGCCCTGGTTCTCCGAACCTGGGCGGCGCAGCCGCAAGAAGCGTGAAGCAAGGCCGCCGCTCATCGAAGCTCCTTGGCTGCGCCCTCGGTTCAGAGAACCGAGGCCACCCGCGGCAGCTAATCGGATGGCAGCGAGAGCGAAGGACAAGTCCTGACCGCAACTTCCGCGTTGACGGGAAAGGTGGGTGCGGAAGCACCCACCCTACGAAACTACGAGACGGCATGGAGCCAGGCTTTGTCACCAAAGTGTTTTTCGAGCGAGGCACGTCTTTTTCTCCCGGAGGGAGATTCGTCAATAGCCCAGCAGTTCACACGATTATGCAAACGCTATCTTCTACGGCTGGTGCAAAACGAGCGACTTGATGCCCGCGAGGATGATTTTTGCTTGTACCCAGTGGCGCACGCGGTGAAAGCGACGCACCCAAGCGGGTAGCGGCGCGAGCCCGC
>JBGSMO010000129.1:0-9582 GCA_041740115.1 Pirellulales bacterium | reverse complement strand
GGGGCGTTTGCCGTCGCGGTGCCGACGGGCGGGGCGACGCGCGAGGAACTCGCGGCGGCCCGGCCTGATTTGTTGTTGGATGATCTTTCGGATGCGGGGCCGTTGTTGGCGGTGATTGAGCGGGCGCTGGGAAAGAGCGTCATTTAAGCATAAGACCTTCTGGTCCCCTCCCCTTGAGGGGGAGGGTTAGGGAGGGGTGATTCGATGCGTGTACGAGGGTTCAACCCCCTCCCCAGCCCTCCCCCCAAGGAGGAGGGAGCCAGAGGGATTTATTTGTAAGTAGGCTTCGGCAACATGCCACTGCTGACTCGCATCACGATTTATCCGATCAAGTCGCTCGATGGGTTCACTGTCGAGTCGGCGGAGTTGATGTCGACGGGGCCGCTGGTGGGGGATCGACGGTGGGCGATCGTTGATCCGATGCGGCAGTTCGTGAACGGCAAGCGGACGGCGGCGGTGCATTCGATTCGGGCGGAGTTCGAGGAGGGTGGGGCAGTCCTGACGCTAAGCCGCGAGCGGCTGGATCAGGCGCGATTTCGATTGCCGGAGGAGGCCGCCGGCGCGGCGGAGTGGCTGAGCGAGGCGATCGGTCGCAAATGCCTGTTGATTGAGAACGAGGCGATTGGATTTCCTGACGACGCCGATGCGGCGGGGCCGACGCTCGTGAGCAATTTGTCGCTGGAGCGCGTCGCTGCGTGGTTCAATCTTGAGCTCGACGAAGTGCGCCGGCGGTTTCGGGCCAACCTGGAGATCGATGCGGCGGAGCCGTTCTGGGAAGATCGGCTCGTTGCGACCGAGGCAGGGGCGGTCCCGTTTGCGGTTGGCGAGGTGCGACTTCGCGGGCGCACCGCCTGCCAGCGTTGCATCGTGCCGACGCGCGATTCGGCGACGGGCGAGATGATTTCAGGGTTCGCGAAGACGTTCGCGAAGCATCGGCAGGCGGAGCTTCCTGCGTGGGCGCCAAGCGAGACGTTTGATCACTTCTATCGGCTGACGCTGAACACGTCGCTTGATCCTGCGAATGAGGCGACGACCATTCGCGTTGGCGATGAATTGCGGACTGATGCAGCGCTTTCAGCCCCCGGCTCCGCCGGGGGGTAGCGTTACGCAGGACTGAGTCTACCGGTATGGTGACCGACCCCCTGGCGGAGCCAGGGGCTGAAAAATAAAACGCACTTGCTTTACGGCTTCGTGAAAAAGACGTGGAGCGAACGGGCGCCGTGGGCGCCGATGACGAGGGCCTGCTCGATGTCGGCTGTTTTCGACGGGCCCGACATGAAGGTTCCCCAGGTCGTTTCGCCGAACGGGCTGCCGCCGTCGGCTGATTGTTGCAGCCAGGCGTAGGCTTCGTGCATGTTGCTCGCGATCCGCTCGTGGGGGATGACGAGCACGACGTGTTGCGAGAGGAAGTAGGCGACCCGCTGGCGGACGCGGGCGCCGTTGACCCAGACGGCGGCGTTTTCGGCGACGGCGAGTTCGCCGGGGAGGATCGCGAGGTCGACTGACGCGAGGTCGTGGGGATCTTCGATCGCGGCGATGTCGACGTTGCCGGCCGTGGCCTCGGGGATCACCGAGCAGATCTGCTTGGCGCCGATGGCGGCGATGACGCGATCGATTTCCTCGCGGAGTTGCTGTTCGCCCGCGACGATGCGGCCCGCGCCGCCGACGCCGCGGAGGATTTCGAAGAATTGGGCGTGCGGGTCCTCGTAGCGCGTCCACTGGCGGTCGAGTGACGGCAGCGGCGCATCGGCAGGCAGCGAGCGGCGGACTTCGCGGAGGATGTGGTCGCGGGAGGACATGGATTGAGTGAAAGGTTAGAGCTATGTCATTCTGAGCGAAGCGAAGAATCTGGAAGCTCACAAACAGCTCCAGATCCTTCGCTGCGCTCAGGATGACGATGGCTTGTCATCTCGCGATTGACGGGAATGCCACTGGCGGAAGCTTTCTTTCGGCGGCAGCGGCATTTCGCGTTGGCGGCCCCAAGGGTTGAAGCGGTTGTAGACGACCCATCGCGGGGCGAAGCGGAGCAGCGTGCGGCCCGCCTTGCCAGCGAAGGCGTAGAGTCGCGGCGTGCTTAAAATGCGGCCAGCGAGTCGCATGAGGCGGCGTTTCGAAGGTTCGATCAAGCCGAGGTCGGCGATCCGCTTGCGCCACGAGAGGAGTTGGTTCGGCAGATCGATCTTCACCGGGCAGACGTCGGCGCAGGAACCGCAGAGGGTGCAGGCGAACGGCAGGCTGCGATGTTTTTCGGGATCGCGTGACGGGTTGACGATCGAGCCGATCGGCCCCGCGACCGAGACGCCGTAGCTGTGGCCGCCGCTGCGGCGGTAGACGGGGCAGGTGTTGAGACAGGCGCCGCAGCGGATGCAGCGGAGCGAGTTGCGGAACTCTTCGCTGGCCAGCAGCTTGGTGCGGCCGTTGTCGACCAGCACAATGTGGAGCTCGCACCCTGGGCGCGGGCCGTGGTAGTGGGTGCTGTAGGCAGTGATCGGTTGGCCCGTGGCCGAGCGAGCGAGCAGGCGGAGGAAGACGCCCATGTCGTCGAGCCGCGGGATGAGCTTTTCAATCCCCATCGAGGCGATGTGGATCGGCGGCAGCGACGTGCCGAGGTCGGAGTTGCCTTCATTCGTGCAGACGACGAAGCCGCCCGTTTCGGCGATGCCAAAGTTGACGCCGGTGAGGCCGGCTTCGGCGGCAAGAAATTTTTCGCGGAGGCGATGACGGGCGGCCTCCGTGAGGTAGGCGGGGTCGGTGGCGCCTTTCTCGGTGCCAAGCTCGCGATGGAAGAGCTCGCCGACGTCTTCCTTCTTGATGTGAATCGCGGGCAGGACGATATGGCTCGGGTGTTCGTGCCGCAGCTGGACGATCCACTCGCCGAGATCGGTGTCGGTGACTTCGATGCCGTGCTGCTCGAGGAAGGGATTGAGGCCGCACTCCTCGGTGAGCATCGACTTGCTCTTCACCAGGCGGCGGACGCTGCGTTCTTGGAGGAGTTTGAGGACGATGGCGTTGTGCTCGGCGGCGTCCCGGGCCCAGTGGACGACGGCGCCGAGGCGGGTGGCGTTGCGCTCGAACTGTTCGAGATAATCGCCGAGGCGGGCGATCGTGTGCTGTTTGATTTGGGCGGCGAGTTCACGCAGTTCTTCCCATTCCGGCAGGCCGTGGGCGCATTTGTCGCGCTTCGCCCGGATGAACCAGAGGGCCTGGTCGTGCCAATGAGCGTGCGCGTCGTCGGCGACGAAGGCATCGGCGGCGGATGGGTGCTCTTGGGTTTGCATTTGCAATTCGATAAGACGCCGCGACGCGCAAACGGTTAATCAGTGAGCGGCAGCCCGAGGGCTTCGGCGAGGAGTTCGGCGACGTGGAGGACGCGCAGCGGGCGGCGTTCGCGGCGGATGAGGCCGTCGAGGTGCATCAGGCATGACATGTCGCCGGCGGTGAGAACCTCGGCGCCGCCCCGTTCGTGATCGGCGATGCGGTCGCGGCCCATCATGCACGACACCCCTTCTTCGTAGATCGCGAACGAACCGCCGAAGCCGCAGCATTCGTCGGGGCGATCGAGCTTGGCGAATTCGATGCCTTCGAGATTGGCGAGGAGCAATTCAGTTTTGTTGAACGGTTGAATGTTCAGCTCACTGTCGCTACCGAGTCGCAGTTCACGCAGCCCGTGGCAACTTTGGTGGAGGCCGACGCGGCGGGGGAAGCGACCGGCTGGCGGCTCAACCTTCAGCACATCGGTGAGGAATTCGCAAAGCTCGAACGTCTTCGCCTGCACCTCGGCAAGTGCGACTTCATCCGCGACCAAACCATGGTAGTGGTTGCGGACCATCGTCACGCAGCTGCCGCTGGGGGCGACGATGTAGTCATAGGAGCGAAACGTGGCGACGAAACGCTCAGCGGCAGGGCGGGCGTCGGCGACGCAGCCGGCGTTTGCCATTGGCTGGCCGCAGCAGATTTGAGACGTGGGGAACTCGATGTCGCCGGCGTGGAAATGTTCTAACAGCCGCAGCGTGGCGATGCCGACGCGGGGGTAGAACTGGTCAATGTAGCAGGGGATGAAGAGGCCGACTCGCATTCCGCACACTATAGGGGAGCAGGAGCGCGGGGGCGAGCCGGCGTTCACGTTCGCAGCGAGAGAACGCGTTCTTCGTACCGTTTCACGTCGTTGAGCCAGTCGATGCCGATGGGGGCTTCTTGGGTCAAGCAAAAGTAGTCCCACACGGCGCCCGTCGGCAGTGATTTCAGTTCTTCCTGCAGTGCGAGTCGAGCGGTGTAGTCGCCGGCTTGCTCGGCGGCGCGAAGACGCTCGAGCGGTTCGAGCATCGCCGCTAGCAGCGCCTTTTGCACGTTGCGGGCGCCGATGGCCCAGGCGGCGACGCGATTGATGCTGCCGTCGAGGAAATCGAGGCCGAGATGCACGCGCTCCAAAAAGCCGCCGCGGACAATTTCCTGGCAGATCGCCAACAAGTCGTCGGAGAGCGTGACGACATGGTCGCTGTCCCAGCGGACGCCACGGCTCATGTGGAGGAGCAAGGCGGGGCACCACATCAACGTCGAGCTAATTTTGTCGGCGATTGATTCTGTCGGGTGGAAATGGCCGGCGTCGAGGCAGAGCATTTTCCGCCGGGTCGCCGCGTAGCCGAGGTAGAACTCATGCGAGCCGACGACGTAGCTTTCGCTGCCGATGCCGAAGAGCTTGCTTTCGACGGCGTCGACGTTGAGTTTCGGATCGAGCGGCTCGGCGAACACTTCGTCGAGCGCGGCGGCGAGGCGCTCGCGCGGGGCGACACGGTCGACCGGGGCGTCTTTGAAGCCATCGGGAATCCAGACGTTGGTCACGCACGTCGAACCTAACGCAGCGCCCATGGCGGCGCCGATCCGGCGGCAGGCGATGCCGTGTTCGATCCAAAATCGCCGCGTTGCGTCATCAGGGTGCGACAGCGTGAAGCCGTCGTCGGCTAGGCGGTGCGAGAAGAAGGTCGGATTGAAATCGAGCGCGAGCTCAAGATCGTTGGCCCATTCGATCCAGCCGAGGAAATGGTCCGGGGCGAGCTCGTTGCGATCGACGCGCTGGCCGTGCGTTTCGGCGTAGCTGGCGTGCAGATTGACCCGCTGGCGGCCGGGGATGATCGCGAGGGCGATTTCCAAATCGGAGCGAAGCTCGGCGGCGGTGCGGGGCTTGCCGGGGTAGTGGCCGCTGACTGTTGTTCCAGTCTATTCCATGGCAGGCGAGAAATGAACGGTTTGCCCGCCCGGCAGCCCGCTTATTTTAAGGCATGCTTGGCGAACCTTACTTTTTCTTTTTCTCGATCGTCGCCGGTTTGCAGAGTTTGTTCTTCTTGTCGGACGTGGCGCCGCACGACTTGCACTTGAATTTGCCGGGATGGTCCCACTCTTTCGGCTTGTCTTCGAGGCAACCCACGGCGGAACTCTTTGGGGCGGAAAGGAACTCATGCGTCGGAGGCAACATTTACCGACTTCACCATTATACCTGACGCCGGGAGGCGGAATTCGGGCAGTTTCGGGGCGTTAGCAAGATCTACCCCGATCCCCTCCGACAGGCGCTGGCAAGGAACCAATCGACAATTTGGGGGGCGCTATCGGCCTGCTAGCAACTGGAGAACGAGTCCATTCTTTGAACAGCTTCCTCAGACCAACCGTTGCGCGTGTCGATAACACCAAAGAACGACTCTTCTAAACTCTTCATTGCGCGAAGCGGCTATTGAAATAGCTAAATAGTGCGACTCACGCTTACTTTTCTCGCCAGATTCCCACGAATCGCATGATCTTTCGACCCCGTCACGCGCGGATGGTTGTCGCACTTGGTTGTTTCGCACTAGCGAGCGTCGGCCTGGCTTGCGCCCAAGAGGCGAGCCCCATCTACACGCAAGAAGAACTGATCCTGCTGCCCGCCGTCGAGGAGGTCGGGCCCTCGACCGAGGAGGCGGGCCTTGCGGAGGAAATCGCGGCGCTTCGGGAGCGCATTGACGAATTGGAAGGAAGCGAAGAGAAACGCTCCGCCGGCGAGAAGGAGAAGAAAGCGACTGACAGCAAGTTGCCGTCAGTGAAATGGAGCGCTGAGCTTCAGGCTGACTCCTACTGGTTCAACCAGGATGAAGCTAATAAGGACTCCTACGGCGACATCGAGAACGGCGTCGCTTTTCGTCGCGCCCGCACGGGCATTTTTGGGGAATATGGTCCAACCTACTACCGATTGGAAATGGATTTTGCCCAACCGGGACGGCCGACGTTTCTCGACGTGTGGTGTGGCATTCACGATATGCCCGAGAATCAGCAGATCCGCGTCGGCCATTTTTTCGAACCCTTTGGGCTCGAACGACAAACGTCCAATCGATATATCACGTTCATGGAACGGGCGATGATCGAACAAGCGTTCGCCCCCGCCCGAAATACTGGAATTCGGTACGATCGCACTTACGCGGACGAGGATGGAACGGCTGCTCTCGGCGTTTTTTACAGCGACAGCAACAACTTTGGAGACGACGTCGGCAACCCCACCAATGCCTCGGTGACCGGCCGGATCACTTACTTGCCGCTTTGGGCATGCGAGGGACGGGAGTACATTCATCTAGGCGCTTGTTATAGTTTTCGGGGCGCCAACGACGACGAAGTTCAATTCCGCGCCCAACCGGAGGCAAGACTTGGCGCCGCCGTGCCGAACGTGCCGTTCTTCGTCGACACGGGAATCTTCAATGCAGACCAATATCAGATCGCCTGCTTAGAGTCGGCCTGGATTGCCGGCCCGTTTTCGCTACAGGCCGAATACATGATGGCCTCGGTCTACGCCGACGTCGGAACCGAGCCATTCTTCGACGGTTGGTACGGTCAGGTCAGCTACATTCTCACCGGCGAGCACCGGCCCTACGACCGAAAGTTCGCAGTGTTTAACCGCCTTCATCCTTTCCAGGACGCCATCCGCTATGCCGGAGATCCGAAAGAGAAGATCATCTGCCGGGGGCCAGGCGCCTGGGAAATCGCGTGCCGCCTGACGCAGGTCGACCTGAATGATGACGGATTCACTGGGGGGCGGAACACCGATTTTACGGTTGGTCTCAATTGGTATCTGACGCCGTACATGCGATTCACGTCGAATTACATTCACGCGATGCCGCGGGACCAGGCGGGCGTCGATTCCGAGGCGGATATCTTTGCAATGCGAATGGGGTATGAATTCTGACCGTCAGAAGCGATCGATCATCGTGATGCCGGGGCCGCCGAACTGGCCCATTTCCGCGAGTGCGGCTGGAGCCTCGTCGAGCGAGATGGTGCGCCGGACCATTTCGCGGACTGGAATCTTCCCCGTGACGACGAGTTCGAGCAGCGGGCCGTAGTCGGCGGCGGCGAGTCCGTGGCTGCCGTAGATTTCGAGCTCGCGGCCGATGACGAGCTCCATCGGCAAGCGTGGTTGGAATTCCGATCCTGCCAAGAGGCCAACTTGCACATGCCGGCCGCGGCGACGGAGCGATCGTATAGAGTTGACGGCGGTGGCTGCGCTCCCCAACGCATCGAGTGAGAGTTGGACTCCGCCGTCGGTTAATTCGCGAATGGCGTCGGCGACGTCATCCGTGGTTTTGGCGTTAATCGCGTGTTCGGCCCCGAATTGCCCCGCCATCGCTAAAGAATCTTCGCGAACATCGATCGCGATGGGCCGAGCGCCGAGGGCGGAGGCCACCATCACGGCGGAAAGTCCCACGCCGCCGCAGCCGTGGACGGCCACCCATTCGCCGGGTCGCACTTTTCCCTGCAAGGCAACGGCGCGGTAGGCGGTCGCCAAGCGGCAGCCGAGCGAGGCGGCGGTGACGAAATCGAGTTCTTCCGGCAAGCGGATGAGATTGAAGTCGGCGTAACGGACGGCGACGGACTCGGCGAATGATCCCCAGGCCGTAAAACCAGGTTGAAATTGGAATTCGCAAACTTGCGCCGAGCCCGAGTTGCATTCGCAGCAATGGCCGCAACCGGCGACGAACGGCATCGTCACGCGATCGCCGACGCGCCATTTGGTGACCTCGCGGCCGATTTCGATCACCTCGCCGGCGAATTCATGGCCGGGGACGTGAGGGAGCGACTTGATGTCGGAGTCGTGGCCTTGCCAACCATGCCAATCGCTGCGGCAGACGCCGGTGGCGCGAACGGCGATGACGACGCCATCGTGCGACGCTGTCGGGTCCGGAACGTCGGCGACGGTAATCGAGCCGCAACATTCTTCATAGCAGGTTGCGCGCATGCGGATTCAGTCAGAGTTCGGGGAGTTTTGCGCTGCGTCGGCAGAATTGGCAGCAAGCTTCCATACATCTGTCAGGCCGAGCGTGTCTGCAACTTCGGCGATGTAGGGTCGGTCGACGTCGTCTTCAGCTTGGCTCAAGATGCTGGCGATGTCGCGGAGATGCTTTTCCGAGCGCCCCTCTTGATAGTAGACCAATTTGCCAATGATCACGTCTTCCGGTGCTGCAACGAACCCCTCACAGCCTGGAGCGAATCGAACGTACCGGCGTCGCGTTAGTTGACGCGACGCCCATTCGCTCCGGCCGGTGATGATGAAATCGATTTTATTGCTGGAGCGGAAGTGAATGACGTTGAACTGACTTCGCTGGGAGACAGCTTCCTGAGCCGCGTGTCGGCTAACGTAGAAATCGTCAGGCGGAAATGCAGCGCAAAGCGCCTCGACCTGCTCCCCAGTGAGTTGAACAACGATGTCGATATCGCGGGTCATCCGCGGATCGCCCCAGACGGCGGTCGCAAAAGAACCGACGATGGCGTAGGGGATCTGAAGTCGCTCAAGCAGGGCCAATGCAAATTGAAGAAGTTCAGTCTGTGTCACGAAGCATTCTCCGCGCGACGGCAGCTTCAATTTGTTCGTCCGACCAGTCGGGATGGCGGAATCGAACGCCGCCTGCGACCAAGAGACGGGCGACTTGGTTGGAATCCTCCACCAAGGCGATCTTCTCAGCAACTGACATCCCCTTCAGGATGCTTTCCACCACTGGGTCGACGCCTTCGATGAAGGGCTGAGCGGGAGGGTACATGCTGAAATTCTAGCCGGTAGATAAGGAAGAGTTAGGGCGAGCGCATAAAAAAACCCGGCGCTGGGACGGCTAATCCCAGGCCGGGTTTCTCTATTCAATTTGGCGAGCTGAGCAGCCGAAGCTGAACAGACCTCTTTGCTAATCACAAGACCATCCCATTCTATCCCTGATTGCTTCACAGCATTCAGGTTTCTAAGAAATCCTTAGAAAGGAGGTGATCCAGCCGCAGGTTCCCCTACGGCTACCTTGTTACGACTTAGTCCCAATCACGGAGTTGACTCTAGACGCCTGCTTCCCTTGCGGGTTGGCACGGCGGCTTTAAGCCCCCCCCACTTTCGTGGCTTGACGGGCGGTGTGTACAAGGCTCAGGAACACATTCACCGCCGTATGCTGACCGGCGATTACTAGCGATTCCAGCTTCATGCAGGCGAGTTGCAGCCTGCAATCCGAACTGAGGCGCCCTTTTTGGGATTTGCTTACTCTCGCGAGCTTGCTTCCCTTTGTAGACGCCATTGTAGGACGTGTGCAGCCCAGGTCA
>JBGSMO010000123.1:0-2432 GCA_041740115.1 Pirellulales bacterium | reverse complement strand
GTCTGCACGCCTGATTTGAATCTTCGGACCACCAACTCGGTCGATGGAATTGTTTTTGATCAGGCCGGGAACCCGACCGAATACCATGTCCTCCGCAAGCATCCGGGCGAATCGGCATCCGGTCTGAATCGTGATTACGACCGCATACCCGCAAGCAATGTCCTGCATTGGTTCCGTGCCGATCGGCCGGGCCAAGCGCGCGGTATTCCGGACATCATGCCGGCGCTACCGCTGTTCGCCCAACTGCGACGATTCACGTTAGCGGTACTCGCCGCCGCCGAAACGGCGGCCGACTTCGCAGGCATCCTGTACACCGACGCGCCGGCCAACGGCGAAGCGGATGCCGCCGAGCCATTCGAACCGATCCAACTTGAAAAACGTGCGCTCGTCACGATGCCTGGCGGTTGGAAGATGAGCCAGATGCAGGCGGAACAACCCGCCACAACTTATGCCGAATTCAAGCATGAACTCCTGAACGAAATCGCGCGCTGCTTGAACATGCCGTTCAACGTCGCGGCGGGCAATTCCTCGGGCTACAACTACGCCTCCGGCCGCCTCGATCATCAAACTTATTTCAAAGCGATCCGCGTCGAACAGGCACACCTCGAATGTGTCGTCCTCGATCGGTTGCTCGCGGCGTGGTTCGACGAAGCGGTCTTGATTCCCGATCTGCTGCCCGCTGGCATAGGTCCCATCGGCGACTGGTCCCATCAATGGTTTTGGGACGGCCACGAGCATGTTGATCCGGCCAAAGAAGCCAACGCCCAGGCGACACGACTTGCCAATCACACGACCACGCTCGCCGATGAGTACGCGCGGCGCGGCCAGGACTGGGAAGCCCAACTCCGGCAGCGTGCCAAAGAACTCGCGCTCATGACCGAGCTCGGGTTGTCTCTTGCTACTCCAACGAATCAAACCTCTCCCACCACGGAGTCTCCGGATGAAGACCTTGCAGAACAACCGGTCGGCGACGACTGAAACGCCCCAACAGTTGCAACTCACGGGCGAAGCTAAATTCGACCTCGAAGCGGCGGCCGAGGGTGCAACCCCGGCACTACCGCGCTTTCGGATGACGGCCTACACCGGTAGTCCGATGCGGGTTGCTGGGTGGCGACATCCGGTGATCTTGGATCTAGCTGGGTTGTCGATCCCGTCACAAGCGCGACCGATTCGGTTCGGCCACGATCCGTTGTCGGGTGTGGGCCACAGCGATTCGATTCGGATCGAGCAAGGCCAGCTGATTGCCGCCGGGATTGTCTCCCGCGACACGGCCGCCGCGCGGGAGGTCGTGACGAGTTCCAAGAACGGATTCCCGTGGCAAGCGTCGGTTGGGGCCAGTGTCGAAGAGTTCGAGTTTATCAAGGAGCAGCAAGCAGTGACTGTCAACGGCAAGGAACATACGGGGCCTCTGAACGTCGTGCGCAAGTCGACGCTCGGGGAAATCAGTTTTGTCGATCTGGGGGCGGACGGCGCAACGAGTGCGAGCGTCGCGGCCCAGCAAACACTCGAACCGGCAACCGACACCGGGACTGTAACCATCGCTCCCGAAATCGCCCAACTCCGTGCCCAAGCGGCAGCTGAATTGGACCGTATCGCCGCCATCCGCCGGCTCTGCGGCGGCCAGTTCCCCGAACTCGAAGCCCGCGCGATTCGGGATGGCTGGACCGAACAGCGTACCGAACTCGAAAAACTACGCACGACGCGCCCCGCCGCACCCGCGATCCACGTCTCGCAAAACCAAGTTAACGGAGCGGTCCTCGAAGCGGCATGCCTGCTGACAGCCGGTCACTCGAACCTCGAAGCCAGCTTTGAACCACGAGCTTTGGACCTGGCCTCGCGGCGGTTCTCGGGCGGAATTGGTTTGCAGGAACTGATTCTCGAAGCAGCCTGGGCGAACGGGTACACAGGCCGCAATTTCCGCGATAGCCGCGAAGTCTTGCGATCCGCATTCGGTCACTCCATCGAAGCGGGCCTGTCGACGATTGACTTGGGCGGCATTCTGTCAAACGTCGCCAACAAGTATTTGCTCGAAGGGTTCTTCTCGGTCGAGCGCGTCTGGCGGAACATCTGTGCCGTGCGGAATGTGAGCGACTTCAAGACCGTCACGAGCTATCGCTTGGTCGGTAAGGATCAATACGAGCAAGTCGCTCCCGGCGGCGAGCTTAAGAACGGCTCGTTAGGGAACGAGCAGTACTCCAACAAAGCCGACACCTACGGCTTGATGCTCTCGATTGATCGACGCGATCTGATCAACGACGACTTGGGAGCCATCACGACCGTGCCGCGAAAACTGGGACGCGGTTCGGGCCTCAAGATCAACGATGTCTTCTGGACGGCGTTCCTCAACAACGCGGCGTTCTTCGCCGTGGGCAACAAGAACTACGTGAGCGGTGCCGATACGGCGCTCGGGATCGATGGTCTCACGAAGACCG
>JBGSMO010000112.1:0-3611 GCA_041740115.1 Pirellulales bacterium | reverse complement strand
TCGGGCTGATTGACGTAGATGCCGCGGGCGCGGCACCAGGAGTAAAGGTTCTTGTTGGTCTGCCACTGCGTCCACTGCGAGTCTTCGAGGCCGCGGTGTCCCGGGTGGGCGGTCGACGCGCACAGGTCGCCTGGATACGGTCCGTCGTGCTCCAGCAGATCGAGATCAGTGCTTTCGAGGAATTCCTTGAGGCGCGTCTCGTATTGTCTTCCCCACTCGCTGCCGAAGCAGGGCGCATTGCCGAAAATGGCTCCGCCCGGCCGACCGGTCTCCGGATGGACGACGTCGTTCTGCTCGTCGATTTGCCGACTGCTGAATAGCGAATAGCCCCCCACCTGGACGCCGCGCGCGTGCGCGTACTCAACGTCTTCCCGGATCTTGGTGACGTAAGCGGGGCTCGTGTCCTCCATGTTCAGATTGCTGCCGAAGGTGTAGATGATCATCTCGAAGCCGACCTCGGCGCACTGATCGACGGCGGCGCGGAACAACTTCCGCTGAGAGTCTCGCACATGCATCATCAAGGGATTCTCAGTCGTCCAAGGCGCTAAGGTCCGCCAGGTGCGGCGTAGCGTCAGTCCCTGACGTTCTCGGTCGGAGGAGTCTTGCAGCACCAGGAAGACCCGAAACGACTCCAGAGACGCGTTGGGGGCTACGTCGACGCCCGGTCCCGCGGGCGGTCGGCATGCCAAGAGGCACGGCGTCTTCAGGCCGTAGTTGACCTGCGTTTGATAGAGGGGATCCGGCTCCCACTGGGCGACCCGGTTGGCAGACCGGGGGTCCATACCGTGAAACATGTAGTCGCTGAGTACGTCGATCGGCGGTCGCTGCCAAGTCCCTTCCGGCTTCTCGTCGACGATCGATTCTCCCTCGACGGCCGCCAATAGTTCGGTAGTGAGCGAATCAATTCGAATCGAACGCTGGGAATTGTTCGTGATCGTGAGGCTTTTGCAGATAACCGGAATGCCTTCGTAAATCTCGTAGCGAACGTCCACCGAGACGCCGTTCACCGCAGCTTCGACGCCCTGGAAATGCAATACAACGGCCGCCCCTTTCGGAGGCCAAGGATGCTCTTCCGCATGACGGGTGCGCTTCCAGGCGAAGGGCGTTTGGACGTCGGCAGTCGTGAATCCCGTCAGTCTAAACGGGGAGCGATCATCGTCGGCTTCCGATGGCGCCGCGTCCTCGCTGCTCGACTCCGGCCCAGGGGCGTCGGCCACCGCCAGAGGTTCGTCACGCAACCGGTCAGCGGCGTCGGCGGTTAAGTAGGCGTGATTCTCTTGGCCTGCGGCGCCGCCGATCCGCAACGGTTGTCCGTCAATGGTGACCAGCGCTTCGGGACGGACGCTTCTCAGTAGTGAAGCGCCTGTGCGGTGGTCGTCCAGGGCTATCGTCGCCGCGTAGGGCGAGAGCCGTATGGTGCGCCTGATCAGTCCGTTGTCCAGAATCAGATCACGGGCTCGTTCGTCGCGATAGATGCCCGCCTGGGGCGACTCGTCCAAGAGCAGCCAATCATGTTCGCAGAAGAGCTTTGGCGAAGGCGTCAGCGGGAGCGACTCCAGCTTGGCGGTCGCTCCATAGGCCCGACAGAACAAACCCGCTACGAGCAGTAGACTGGCGAGACCGCACCGGAGGGCCCAAATTGACAAGCAGCGTCCGCGAGTCGCACGGGTCGTCCTCGTCGCGAGCCCGCGATCGCGACTCAGCGATGGCAGAGGGAGTGCTTCGGCGGTTGCTGTGGCGACTGGCATGGTGAGATGATCTTCAGGGGGCTGGCGAGGGAGCTGCGGACGAGGCATTGTCTGTCAGCCACGCTTTGTTGACAGCTTCGCGGGCCGAACCGACTACACTTCAGACCTCAACTGTTGCGGGTTGAACTGCCGCTTTTCGGCTCGGTTCGCTCTTACTCTGCTGGAGCCAACCAAGTTGCGACGTTGTCCGACGCAACGCGGCCTTTGGGAGGGACACGTAAATCGACACGATCGTAGTAGGCGTTGCCAGGTCGCTGAAGTCAAGCCGATCGCCTACTATTGGAGTAACGGTCAGCTGCGCACCTTCGCCTCGAGTCCGGTTCTTCGGCTTATCGGCAGACCTGCGCCTCTTGCGGAAGTGAGTTCGGCAGCGAAATTTTTTTGGCTTTCCTTTCGCGCCTCAAGGGGTCGGAGTCGTCGATCGAAGCTAGCTGCGAGTGCTTCGTCGTGCCTCCGGCGAACTCCGTGAGCAAGGAGCCTCGGCAGCGTGGCATGCCAACTCGGCCACCTGGCAGGTCACGCGCCCGGAGCGGCAGCGCCAGGGAGCTTCATGGCTATCTGCAGGGCCTCCCAAAACAGGCAGTAAGTTCAACGTTGCCCGGCAGGATGCTCGCGAAAGGAGTAGAGGTGCCCCGCGGTTCGGACATAAAGGGTGTCGTCTGCGATCGCCGGAGTGGCAGACGTTCTCTCGCCCAACGGAGCATTCTTCGCGAGCACGACGGGAGATGACTCGCCTGCCTTAAGCACTGTAATCGTTCCTTCGGTTAGCGACGTAAAATAGATGCAGCCGTTGGCCGCCACTGGCGACGCGTAGTAGCCTCCCGACGCCACGGCTCGCTTCTGAAATAGCTCCTCGCCGCTGGCAACGTCATTGACCGTCACAATGCCGCCGTCTTTCACCATCAATTGCTGGCCGTCGTACACGATGGCTGACGGGACGTAGGGTAGTCCACCGTCGTGGCGCCAGCGGACGTGCGTCGCCGTAATGTCGCCCGAGCCGCCAGGTTGCAGTGCAAATGCGCTATTCTTCGCCGCCGCCATCAAGGCCCCAGCGGCGTCCCATTCGTCGCTAGTGATCGAGCCGTCTTGGCTCGCGTCGATCACGTCGAAAAAGTCCTTGAGCGGACTCTTGGCGAGTTCCTCGCGCGAAAGCGTCCCATCGGCGTCCCCATCTGCCAGCAGGACGAGCTGAAACGCAGGCAGCTTGAATTCGGCGTCGCCAGACGCGCCGGGCGACCAAGCGGCGAAGTAAAGATCGCCGTTGGCGATCACTGGCGAAGCGCAGCACGAGGTCGGCATCCCTTCGACGAACCAGCGCGATTCGCCGGTCTGCAGGTCGTATCCGATCAATCGCCCATGGCCGGCCGCAACCACCTGCTTTCCCGCGGCCGTCTCCCAAATCACCGGCGTGCTGAAGCCGCCGCGCGAGGTGCGCGGTTGCCGCCACTTGACGGCGCCAGTCTTGACGTTGAGCGCGATCAGCTGCGAATCGCTTGGTCCGTCGCGCAGCAGTAGGACGACGCCCTCTTCGATGAGAGGCGACGTCCCGGTCCCAAAATTACCGAGGGTCGCCGCCGTCGGCAACGGATAGCTCCATAGTTCTCGGCCCGCCTTGTCGTAACAAAACAGTCCGCAAGACCCGAAGTATGAGACGATCCGCTCGCCGTCGGTCGCCGGCGTCGAGGCGGCCGGACTGCCGTCACCAGCATGGTAGGACTCCAGTCGCTCCGCCGGAGCCTCTGCCCGCCATGCCTCGCTGCCGTCGCTGCGGCGGTAGGCGATCGTCCAGAGTTTACCGCCGTCAAACCCCGTCATGACGAGAAGATCGTCCAGCACAATCGGCGACGAGAGGCCCGGCGGCGT
>JBGSMO010000339.1:0-1851 GCA_041740115.1 Pirellulales bacterium | reverse complement strand
GGCGGTTCGGGCGGGGTCGACTACCTCGAAGGGGGCGCCGGACGCGATACCTTCTATCGCCACCTCGGTCTCACCTGGACCGGCTGGTCCAGCGACGGCGACATCTTCAGCGACTTCAATTTCAGCGACGACGCGGTCAACGACGAGTATCACTGGTAGTCGTTCGACGCGGAGGGTGAAGCGGGGGCGGGGCATGGGTAAGGTTATGGAGCGATGGTTTGCAGCTTCAACATGACCACGGCTTCCGGAAACAGATCCCTAAGCCGTCTAGTTTCGCTTAGCCAGGTCGCTTCGTCGTTCCAGTCTATGATTATGTACGGCTGCGCCTTCTCACCGAAGAGCCGTAACATCAGGGGGAGGCGGTTACTGGCGCCCGATGTGTCTGCTGGCTCATTCGCGTAGTGTTCTTGCCAACTAAACACGTCCGACTTGCGCCGATCGGTTTGTTGCGATTCATACTGCTCGAACAAGTCTAGTTGGCGCCTTCGCTGGTCAATCCAGTTGATGTGGTAAGCAAGGAAGAGCGCGAGCAGCGTCATCGCCCCAGGCATCGTGCGAAGGGCGAATCTTGGTCGCAGGTAGCGCGGCAGCCGCATTCGCAGCAGTGTATCAGAAAAAACTGAGCGTACAGAATCGCCCGTGACTCGCGGCAAGGGCCGGTAGTGACCACTGAGTCACGTTTCACGTGAGCGCGTCAGCGAGCCCCTCCGGCGTTACGCCGGTCAATCGCCTTCTTGACCAGCAGCTGATACCTGCCAAGGCAATGGAGGATGAGGATCTCGGCGACGTGATACGGTGGCGGCTGTTCGTGCATGTCGAAAGCTTGACGGCGCGTCGCTGAATCCGCAAGCAGTCGACATAGGACTAGAACGCGAAGCCGCAACAGCGGCCCCGTTAAGCAGTTGCGGTTCAGCGGCACTTTTGTCGCTGCATCATGCGGTGCAATTTTCCGCCGCCGCGGTTCGATAGAGCACCTGGCGGAGGCAGGAAACGGGATAAAAGGGATCAATCCCTCACCACTCATCGAGTTCGTCGCGAATGCTGTACATGTAGAGGATCGAAGCGATTAGGCTGGCACCGAGGCCAATTGCTGCCATCATTCCGACGTAGGTCACGATGGAGAAGTCGTCGACACCTGCGGAGATTCTGCTGTTTCGTACTACCTCAGTTCTTGCCGCGTCCCGCATCGCTTCGATGAAAATAAGCACGACTCCCAGCACAGGACCAAAGACGACAAACGCTAAAGCAGAGATCGGCCCCGAGCGTCCGCGCGTGCGTTTATAAACGACGATCAGCCCGGCCAACAATCCGATACAGACGGCTAAATATCCCAACGTGATCTGGTCGGAAGTATTTCGGTCCATATCACAAGATTCCTCACCGGCTCTACGAGTTCTCGGAAACTAACCCATATTCTGGCACAGCATGGCGCCGGTTCACCAAATAAGCAATCGCCGATGATTTTCGACCGCACAGAATCGCCCGTGCTGCGTCGCGAGGGGCGGGCGTGACATCGTGCCGTATTTCGTGGGAGCGCGTTAGGCGGGCGTTGAGGGGCTGAGAAAAGGAGAGCGGTGGCCGGCGTTGTTTCACACGCTGAAGACCACTGACATGTCAGGATTGCTGCAGCGATCGACTCCACCGCCGAGAAGGTGGTTTGAAGCATCTCTGTTGCCACTGCTCCCGGTCGCTACTGTAATTGGCGACGTTTGTGCAACTACAGTACTTCTCGACCTAGCCCGACCTGCAGTTAAAAATGCTCAGCCGACGTCGCACCAGTTTGCAGCGGTGGATCGTCGACTGAGCGTGCCTAGCTAACCGCACGTTGGCCAGGCACTGCAGGCGGACCGG